>JAITQW010000044.1 GCA_031288715.1 Lactobacillales bacterium
CATTGATAAATCCAATCAATTGGCATATGCTAAAAGCTCCTTCAACAATCGTAACTTATACGACAATTGGGGAATATGAAAATATATCACTGTCAGATTAAATATCGTTCAGTACAGATTATCCACGGACATGACTCTTTTGCTACCGGAACGTGTGACAACGTTGCCCTTCATCTGTGAAGGGGCAGAGTCTTTACAAACTTTCCTTGATAGCCTACAAAACTCTACTGTTGCCCAATTATGCAATAATAATTATTTGATCATTTAATATCTGAATTTGGTATAAGGTTATTTGTTTCATGCTTTTCCATTTACGCCATATTCATTCAAAGCATAATCCACATCCAGCGGTAAAGTTGTATCTGATCCATTCCTAGTTGTCTTTCTCTAATCTAATCCTTTACATTGTAGCCTAAAATTCAACCACAGCTACAGTTAAAGCTGTTAAGCAGGGATACTGCTGCATGTTTCTGAGCTATAGAAGTTACTAGATTATCAGCAATGTTTGTCAATGGTGAGACAGTAGTAGATATTCGGTCGTTCTCCGCACCAATTGACTGCGCTGTATTGGTATCTTCGTCGATAAATCCTATTTTTTGCAATTTTTCAAAAGTGTCCCGAAAATTGTTTCGCGTCATGTTGAAGCTTGGATCGTTGGACCAAATGTTGAAACAACCGTTTTTTTCCACCAGCGTCACATTATCCTCCCATTTATCGTACTCATTCCCCAATATTTGTCGCATTTTATCTCTTATTCTAGCGCATTCGGCCGATTCCTTCGTTCGCAATTGTCTGCAATAGTGATTTTGGTCATCCACCGAGAAATTCCTTAAAATACGGCACTGTTCCAGGTATCTTTTGGCCATTTTGAACGTCCAATCAGATTCAGAGGCGATGGTAATCAGTTTCTCTTCTCTTCCGGAGCCGTAACGGACCATAATCAGATCCAGAGAAACCTCCATCATGTGCTCTACATAAACGTTTTCCCCCTCTTCCTGAAGTAATTTCTTTCTGATTTCTAGACATTCTTCCGGTTCATGCAGCGTAGCTATGTGGTCATGGGCCTTGGATATCAGTTTATTTGCTTCGGCTGCTTTTTCAGTCGGTGTTTTGGGTGGTTCTTGGCATCCAAATTCTCCATTGAATATTCTATCAATTGTCTCAAATTTCAGTACCCAACTAATCCAAATAGTAAATTTTTCGCTCATGAGATAGGAGCTTGTTTTGATCCGTTGTAAATAATTTCTCCATTTTTCCAACGAATTTTGGAACTTTCGCTGCAAGGACGCTACCAAATAGCGAGCCGTTTTCTTCGTGGGAGTTATCCGCGATTGGGGAAATTCCTCCTGCCATATTGCTATCATATCCTGCGCTATGGTTGATTTCTGAGATGTGATTATCTCAGAGGATTCAACGTTTGGAATCACAGTTGCACAATTTGCTGAACCAGATGATATTTTTTTTTGATTAGAACTTTTGTTGTTTTTAGATTTATTAGATTTATTAAGTTCTGTATATGGTACTGTATTGAAGTGCTCATCCATGTGTTCATCGATGTGTTCCTTGATGTGAGCACAATCATCGTTTTTTTGAGCACATGAAGCCGTGCTTATTTGATGCAAGTACTCACATATTCCTTGGTCGTTAATCGCATAATATAAGGTTCTATTTCTTTTGTTTGCTGATAGATAATTGGAACATATGATTTTCTTGTCCCGGAGAGATTTTATGGCTCTTCTGATGGAACTCTTGGAAACGTCCAGTTGATCGGCCCATTGATCTAGGGTATTGTATATCCATATCTTACCATCTTTTTCGATTCCATATTCTTTTTCATGAGACGACCAAAAATATAAACGATTTAGAAAATGGGCCTCTGTTTTGCATAAATATTTTTTTAATTTTTTAATATACCAATCGATCTGAGATTCATTTTTGAACATAAAACACTCCTAAAAATATTGATTTAAAAAGTTGAATGCCCAAAAAAACCCTTGACAACCGCTTTATTTATGGTACGATTGTATTTAGGTCGTCCCTTATAAGAATACATTTGTGGGTACAAAGGCGCATTCTTTTGTGGGCATTCATTGGTTAGCGACTTTTTTTGCAAGTCGCTAACTTTTATTTGGATAATAATTTTATTACTACACTAATAAGATTTTTTAACTCCTTTATATCAGTTTCAATAACATCTAATCTTTCAGTGTCATTACTTACTTCAAGACGTTTAACTCTTTCGTATGCTGCTCCTCTAAGAAATTGCGCTGGAGTTACTGAAAGCTTTTCGCATTCTTTATCCATTAAAATTGCAAGATCAAGTGGGATCATAAGATTTATTCGATTAGATGTTTTTTCCATAGTACTCACATTTAAATAATGACTAATATAACATACAACCAATAACGTATCAATACGCACAAAAAAAAAACTTCATGTGTATAGTTATCTAGCTTTATAGATAACTAGATAACTATAAAAATAGTTTTCTGCTTAAATAGTTTTATAGATTGCTATAAAACTAGATATATATCCTATGCTGAATGCCTGCAAATCAGCGAAAAGACCTAAAGATGCTTTTATCTATATAACTAGATTTCTATATATCTAGAAATCTAGTTATATAGAAATCTAGTTATATAGATAAAAAATAGTAGAAGAATATATAACTCCGTTAATAAAAAACTATTTTTTTATTAGCTCTTTTATGGCCAATTCGATAGCATCCGTCATATTTGTTGCGTTTTTAATACACCACAACTTGAATTCTTTTTTGGTTTTTGTTGTGATTTTTAAATTTAATTGTTCTTTGAATTCTGCCGCTTTTTGTAATATTTTTTCTTGTGGCGGTGGAGATAGTTGATTTTCGCAAAGAATCTTTGAATCACTGGGGGGTTCTTTTTCTATTTTTATTAGGTCTGGAGTTAATTCAAATTTAGTTTTCATTACATATTATCCATGTGCAATTTTTTTTTAGGTATTGCTTGATCCGAAAAAATAATTGATTTTATGAAATCCCAAACCTGAGATATTTCCTCAAGAGCAATTTTATCATTTAAAGTCGCAGAAGAACCTGTCCCCATTGCGTTGGCATAAGATATTCTATTAGATATGGATGCAGGCGCAAGGGCTCCAAATCGTGATAAAACAGATGCTGCTTGGATGGCGGCTTTTGTACGTACCGTTATTTGTGTAATTATAAATATAAAGCGTTTTTTATTTTCCTCTACAATGCTTATTGTTCTACCAATAGCAGTTAGATCAGGAGCTGTAGGCTTTGAAGGAATTACAACAATGTCAGCCAATTTTATGCTCACAATTGCATTCAAGCTCGCATCTCCTGGAGTATCTATGATACATAAGTCGAAGGAATCTGCTAATTTTTCTAAAATATGAGGTAGATTATCAGAGGATGCGTCTATTAAAGCTGGTTGATTATTTTCTCTTTTTTTCCACCACATTTCCAATGTTTTTTGTGGATCCATATCTATCAATATAGTTTTAATATTATTTTTTACGGCTTCTACGCCTATGTGTGCAGCACATGTAGATTTTCCGGCTCCACCTTTTCGATTAGCAACTGTTAAAATTTTCATATTATTCCCCAATAAATACCTCTTTTAGAATACCATATATTTCGTGAGGACAGGAAATGTTTTTTGTGCATACAAAGAACTAACTGAATTTAGATGTATGGTCTCATAGGCATTGTTAACAAACCTGGTTTTATGATATGATGTAGAATCATATTGAGGAGACATTTTATGTTGGACAGGCTTTATCCGTTGAGCGAGAGAGTATTTAATGAGGAGATTTTACC
>JAITQW010000023.1 GCA_031288715.1 Lactobacillales bacterium
CAATACTTTTCATCATCAAATAGCTGAAAATCTAAAATATTAATACAAATTGTCTTCCTCAAACAATCGTACGTTTCACCTTTGTCTAGCTGTTTATAAAAGACTTCTGACCAGTAAAATAGTGTTCGCTCGCACATTGTCGGGTCATTTTGCTTCTGAAGTTCAATATTGTAGAGACGCCCATCTTGATCCGTTGCCAAAATATCCAAACGAGACTCTTTACCACCGATAAATTCTGGCGTCATCTCAGTCTTGCGAATATCCACTTCAGAGATTTGAAAGCCTACCACACTGCTTAACAAGTGAATCAGTGCTTTTTTATTTCGCTCATCACTAAATACTAGTTTAAATAAAAGATCATCTGTTGCTTTGCTTTCAGTCATCAAAAACTCCTTAATTGAACTTTTGCTTGTTCAAAACCTACTTAAATTATAACATGGTCTATTTTAAACGTAAGCAACCAATAGCAAAACTTTGAAAACATGCCAAATGCATGTAGATATTCTTAAATAATAAATAATATTACTTATTAAACCCTATAGGTATGCTGTTTTAAAATTCTTATAAGAAATATTTTTAAATAATAAGATTTTCATCTTTTAGAATTTCAGTCTATTTAATCAAATAGTAATAGAATTTCTTTCCAATTTGTAATATTATAAAATTATTCTTAAATACCAGAAACGAGTCAACGAAGACTATATACAGCATTTATTATAATTCTTTTTATTTTAAAATATTTATATGCATTGGCGTGCTCCGAAAATCTACGCTTATTTTGTATCTCTAATATAATTTTAATCAGATTATAGGATGAATCATCAATAATTTAATTTCTTACTTTCTTTGCAAGTGCATTCACTCAGACTAATTAGCATATTCAATAAGCCTTCTCTTCAACTCTTCTTCCTCACTTGGCAAATCATCCAAAAACTTCTGAATCTTTCCAAAATCAAATTCCTGAAATGTCGACACAAATATTTTATCATAAATTTTCTTAAAACTCTTTTCACTTGGTAAGAATAGTTCTTCATACAATTTCTCTCCTGGACGAATACCTGTTTCAACTACAGAAATTTCTTCTAAGGTTTTCCCAGATAAATTAATCATCATTGTAGCTAAATCTTTAATCTTTACAGCTTCTCCCATATCTAGTAAAAAAATATCTCCACCTTCAGCCAAAATACCAGATTGTATTACTAAACAACTCGCTTCAGGAATTGTCATAAAATAGCGAGTCATTCGAAAATCCGTCACTGTCACAGGACCACCTTCCGCAATTTGCTGCTCAAATAACGGAATAACAGAACCTCGACTTCCCAATACATTACCGAAACGAACCATTGAAAACTTCGTTCTTCCTGCTTCATTAAGACTCAGCAAACACATTTCAGCAATTCTTTTTGTGGCTCCCATCACATTAGTCGGATTAACCGCTTTATCCGTAGAAATCATCACAAAACTTTTGATATGATGGCGTTTGCTTACCTTTGCCATCGTTAACGTTCCATAGATATTATTCTTGACAGCTTCAATCGAATTTATCTCCATTAATGGAACATGCTTATAAGCCGCTGCATGGTAAACAATTTCTGGTTGATATTCATTCATAATCTGTTCAATTCGCTGTTCATCTTTAATATCTGCAATAATCGATATTATTTCAATACCTAAATTCGCAACTTTTCTCTCAATTTCACTATAAATTTTATAAATTGAATATTCACCATGTCCTAAAAGGATCATTTTTTTAGGTTTAAATTGAATCAACTGTCGAACTATCTCGCTACCAATACTTCCACCAGCACCTGTAATCAACAACGTTTTTCCTTGCAATTGATCCTTGATCATGCCCACATCCAAATTCACTTCGTCTCGCCTCAAAAGATCAACAATATCCACTTTTTTCAACGAACTAATACTTAATTTCCCAGTGGCTATATCTTCTAAACTCGGCATGGTTTCAATTTTAATATTTGATTCCATTGCTAATTGAGTTATCTCTTGTTTTCGTTGATAAGACAAGCTTGGAATTGCCAGAACAACTTTATCACACTTATATTGCTCAAAAAAAAGTGGAAACTCCTTAATAATTCCCAAAACTTTTTTATTCAAAATATAAATATCTTTTTTATTCGGATCATCATCTAAAAATCCAACCACTTCAACTTTATTTTTTAAACTATTAGAAAAAATTTTAAATAATTGAAATCCTGCTACACCTGCACCAATAATTAAATATTTTTCTCGTTTTATAGCTAAATCATTTGCCTCAAAAATTTGCTTTCCAAAAATTGATCTTTCATTTTTAATAAACAAGACGTACATAAAATTAGCCAGTAAAATCAAAATACTGGATAAAAAATTTGTAAAAAACAAATAACGTAAACTAATCAATTGACGAATAAATAAAAATAGAAAATTTTCAGATAAATATGTCAATAAACCCACAGATATTAACTTAATTATAGAATCTATTCCTAAAAAATGATGAATTCGGTTAAACAGATTTAATACTTTACCATAGATCAAAAATAACATTACTTGTACTACCAAGGATAAAAAAAATAAATTAACATTTACTCCCATCAGAGTTCCGATCATAAAATAATTAATAAAATTTGAACAAAAGATAATTGCTGTATAAAATGAAAGAATTATCATTATTTTATATGTCTTACCCAGTTGAAACATCATACTCACATTTTCATCCTAACTGTCAAATATGCAGATTCTCTATATATCTTAATTTTAAAAAGTAATAAAAAAAGTTTTCAAGCATATATCAAGATTCATGAGATTTAGGTATATGTCCATTTCATAAATACTGATATATACCATTTTATTTCTCATTTTTTCAATGAACCTTACTAAGACACCCGCAAAAAATCGTTGAAAATAAAAAGAAGTAATGTCGTTAAGATCTAAATTTTTTGAAAAAACAAAATCCCCTATTCTTAGATGGAATCTCCAATGGCGTTTCTAAATCTAAAAAATCTCCTGCAACTACATCACGAGCAGCCTGCTTTAGACTTTCCGCTTTTTCAATACCAAAATCTTTTTCCACTTTTTCAAATGCTTCCTTCAAATAAAAATCTCGATTCTGTAATCGATGCGCATCCGAAGCGATTAGATGGATAAAATTATGTTGAATCATCACTTTCGCAATTTTTTGAATCGATTTTCCAAACACACCTACATAACTAGGAGCAGTTAACTGAGCCAAGTATCCCATCTTCAAAAAAGGCAATAGGAGATTTGGGTCTTCACGAAAACGACTATTCCTCTCCGGGTGAACAATCACTGGTACATGCCCAGCTGAGCGCAATTTAAAAAAAATTTCCTCTACATGTAAAGGAATACTATTAGTGGGAAACTCAATTAATAAGTATACATTAGATGGATCAACAAACAAAATTTCCTTTTGCGAAATTTCTTCTAATAAATTTCCATTAAATCTTATTTCCTGGCCACTCAAAACCTTTATTGGTAGATCGTTTGAATCCAAATTTTCTTGAAGTTCATTTACTAAAGGACGCACCTTTGAAGCAGGATTATTATACACTCCGTTTCCGTGATGTGGTGTACATAAAATATGTGTGATTCCTTGTTCCACAGCTTTTCTAGCCATCTCTAAACTATCTTCAAAAGTCTTTGCCCCATCATCAACTCCAGGCAATATGTGACAATGCAAATCGATCATACTACTAGCCATCTAATATCATTCCTCTTTACCTTGAAAATTAATCGACTATAATCAACCTGTTTTTGTATAACTACAGAAGTAATAACGAGATAACTACTGATGAAATCTTCTCTAGCTTACGTATTGTTTAAGAACATATTAATGATCTTAAAGTGATAAATAATTCCGGCTATTTTCCATCCACTAGAGATTATCAGCAGGTTCTAATTGTAAAGGACAAGTTTAATACACTAAAAGCCAAATAATTTTTTAAGACGACTCTCTTTCTTATATCCATATCCATATCCATATCCATATCCATCATTGTACACCCAACCTATTACATTTGCATCACTACGCTCTAACAATTCCTTCGCTCTTAACAGTGATGCTTTCTTCGTGACATGATCTCGAATTACCAACAACATCCCATCCAATTTAGAAGCTAATATATTCGAATCCGCTAAAATTCCTAGTGGAGGTAAGTCAAACAACACCACATCATATTGCTCTATAAATTCCATCAATATTTGATCAAATTTCCTAGAAGAAAGAAGACGAACAGGATCTGGCGGAATGGGACCACTTGTCAAAATGCTCAAATTTACAACATCCGAAATTTTTATCACTACTTCATTAAATTTCTTTTTAGAAGTAAGTAAAGTGCTTAGTCCGTCATTATTATTTGAAACGCCAAATTTTTCTGCAATCTTAGGTTTTCTTAAATCACCATCTATTAATAAAACTCGCTCCCCCATAATAGCAAAAATTACTGCTAAATTGGAAATGATTGTGCTTTTCCCTTCTCCAGAACCTGAAGAAGTGATTCCAATCGTTCTTAATTCTTCTTCATCTGACTTTAATGATAACTTGATATTCGTATAAATTTCACGAAATTGCTCAGAAGTTGAAGATTTTGGCCTTATGAGAACTTCTAAATTTGTCTTTTTACGTCTTCTCGTATTCATTCAATGCTCACTCTCTTTTTTCCTAACTGACTATTAATTTGAATCTAAGCTAAATTTTTTTATTTGCACTCATTTTTCCATATCCGGAATAGCACCTAATAGTGGATATTCCAAGCTTATTTCATGCTGCATATAATTCCAATTGACAGTTTTGTCCAAAATTTCTAATAAAAAGGAAATTCCAATCCCAACTACTGCTCCTAGCATGAGACCTATCAATACGTTCATTTTTATATTTGGAGAAACAGGAGTCAAATTTTTCTTTGCTTTAGAAATAATAGTGATTTTTTCAACTTGCAGTAAATCTTTTACACTTTCCTGAAAAGTGCTAGCAGATATATTCGCAATAATTTCCGCACGAGCTGCACTGATATCTGTAATCAATAGATTAAACACTAAGGAATTTTTTTGATTTACTACTTCAATCATGCTTCTTAAAGCGCCAACAGAAAGAGAATAATTATACTTTTGTTTCAATTCTTTCTGCACTTCAGAGATAAATTTATCTCCTTCTAAAACAGATTTATACGTATCCACTAACTGTAAATTAGATGTAACATCTACATTATTTACCATGCCGTTATTATTAGGTAAGGTAATTAACAATTCAGATTGAGAACTATATTTAGGAACCATCATGAAACGAGTCCATCCATATGAAATGATGACTCCAAATATTAAAAACCACAAAATAAGTAAACTTCTCTTTCTAAATAAATAAATCATACTTGTTAAATCGATCGTTTCCACTATAACTCTCCCTCTTTTATATTTTATATAGTCAATAAATCGTGACCACGAGAAATTTCACTTTGTGGAACAATTTGATAACTTAAATTTTTTCCCATTTCTTCATTATATCTCATTTCTCCAGATCCTTTTAGATATACTGATTCTATTTTATCAAAAGAACCTTTATAATCTTTAAATAAGTCCTGCATTTCTTCAAAAGAAATATCTGTTTGCACATTTTCTCCAAGCGCTTTCAAAATTGTGGGATAATTTCTTAGGGCAGTAGTAGATTTCAGAGAATATATTAGAGAAGTAATCGCATCACGTTGCCTCTCTTGACGACCATAATCACCTCGAGGATCTTCATAACGCATCCGTGTATACCTTTCGGTTTCCTCTCCATTCAAATGAAGACGACCGCGAGAAAAGTGACTACCACCAACACTAAAATCCAACTGATTATTTACATTAATTCCACCAACAACATCCACCAAACTTTTAATTCCACTAAAATTTAAAGCCGCATAATGATGAATAGGAGCATCCAGTAATTTTTCAACTACAAAAATCGTTCGAGCAGCTCCACCATCAGCAAATGCCGAATTAATTTTATTAAGGCTAACTCCCTCTACCCATGTATCACGTGGAATCGACAGCAAAATAGTATTTTTCTTTTTAGGATTTAAATGAGCTACAATCATCGTATCACTGCGTCCATTAAAACCCTTTTCACCCGAATCAATACCTAATAATAATATATTGATCGGCTTCCCTTTTTCTATATTACGCTGACTTCCTTCACGCTTTAGAGGTTTATATGTTTTTTCGAAAGCATTTCTTGTATCAAAATACATTTTTGCAAGTAAGCCCACACCTACAACAAGCATGATTCCAAATACACAACCTAATACCTTCATTATTATTTTAACTGTTCTCTTTTTTCGTCGTCTATGTCTCACAGTCATATATCCTCTCAATCGATCATATACTTGTTCTATCTAAAGCCTTAATTCATATAAATTATACAAATTTACACATCAATTTGTTATCCTAAGTTAAATTTTTCTGTTTCTTAAAGCCTATTGATATATATGAACCAAAAGATACATCCCACTTAAACTCTGACACATTCATGTATCGTCGTCAAAACAGTTCGCAATTTTGGGAAATCTATCCATTGTTCTTATTTAAAAGTTCCAGATACTCTTCTAATGTCAAATTATTTTTAACTATATGTTCAGCACTCTCTTTTCCAACATAACGATAATGCCAAGGTTCATAATTAACTTTCGTGATATCTTTTTTATTTTCAGGATAGCGCGGGATAAAACCATATTTCCACGCATTAATTTCCATCCATAAAGACTTCGCTTCAGGTGAGTAAGAATTAAAACCTGCCTTACTAATATCTATCGCCAAACCTGTATGGTGTTCAGAAAATTTTGATTGAGCCACATTATAATTAGCTTCTCTTTTGGCTTCCTCTTCAGATAAACCTTGGGAAATTTTTTCAGAAATAGCGTCTTTTTCCAAATTCGCTTGCTCAGCAAACGAACGATATGCAGAAAAAATTTTAAGTGATTCTCCTGCCGCCGCTGCCTCTGTCAGCAAATTATTAACATAAGATACTATTCTAGAATCTACCTTAAAACCATCCTGCACTATCTCTAAATTCACATTATCCGAATTCATTTCATGATTATAATTTACTAATTGCAAATTCCAATCTGATGGTGAAACTTTAGGTAGTTCTTCCAAAGCAGGTTCTTTAGACTCTTTAGAAACCTCATTATAACTTTCAATATTATCCGCTTCCCCGTTTTTCGAAAATGATGATGGAAAACAAAAAATAAACAATAGCATCCCTACAAGAAAAAGAAAAGAAAAGCATGTTATCACTTTTTTTAGCAAAAAAAACCTACTTTCTTAAATATAAATTCACTATAATTTCAATCATGCATCTTCAGCCACTTAGACAACTCTCTTAAGAATCTGTTTCACGATTAAAAATCGTTCACAAAAAACATTGTTAATGATCTCTCTATGGATAAACATAACAACTCGTAAACAGGTTCTAAGAACTCCGCCAACAGGGCTCGAACCTGTGACATCATGATTAACAGTCATGCGCTCTACCAGCTGAGCTATAGCGGAATAAAAATGAACAAGTGCAAACAAATCTCATTTTATGTGAGGCATGTACACAATCATATACTTGAATAAAAAATCGAATTCTGAAAACAAAATTCACGATTCTCTCAAATACCAAGAAAATTAGATGGAAAGCAAAAATGCTCTTTATAACTTTAGCCTCCAAACCCCCGCATGGCAACGACCTATTCTCGCAGGAAGACTCTCCCAACTATCTTCGGCGTAATAGAGCTTAACGACTGTGTTCGGCATGGATACAGGTGTGTCCTCTATGCT
>JAITQW010000046.1 GCA_031288715.1 Lactobacillales bacterium
GGTGAAAATGTTTGATACGATTAAGGCAGATGATAAAACAAAAGAGTTGATCCGATTAAGAGAGAAGGGTGAACGTGACTTTAACTCGGCAATTAAACTGTCAAGGATTGAAGGAGAAAAAAGAGGAGAGATAAAAGGAGAGATAAAAGAAAAAAGAGAAGTAGCGAAAAAGTTACTTTTGATGGGAATGACTCTTCAAGACATCCAAGCGATCACCGAGCTTTCTATTTCTGAAATTGAATCGCTACAACAAAAGAATGTAGAACAGTCAATGCTCTGAGAAAATATTCTACACTTCACTAATGATTGATGAATTGTAAAATGAAGTTAGCCACCCCCATACACCTTTTAAATAGTGTCCCCTGAATAAACATGTAAGCTTAATCCACTCGTCAATATCGAAACTTATTGTTAAAATAAATGCAGAACATATTATCAAATTGCAGAAAAAAACGTGCACTTTAAAAAATTTTGGAAGCAATAATCCATGTAAAAAATTCAGAAAAACGTTCAAATTACTTTAGAATATTTTGGTCAGTCAATGGATCTTTCCCTAAATCCCAATAATCGTTGGATAAAAAAAAGCATAACTTATTCCATGGTTACAACTTGCCATTTTGCTCGATTATGAATTTTTGCATTGTTCAGGGGACATTAAATAAGACTAGTAATTACAATCCTTTAATTATTTAACATCTAACTTTTAATCCTAAATGATAGTAATACCACCACGTCATCAAAACATATAAACCACAACATAACATGGTACTTGAAGTGACTAATGTTGACATCACATATTCATTTTTTAATCTCAATCCCACTTTCGTATTAGAAAACCATAAAAAAAACGGAATAAACAATGGAATTAGCGGAGCAAAATATCTACCTTGAACGCCTTCTGCATTTCTTACTCCAGGTCCTGCAAGAGGTATCCCCCAATTGAAATACATAAAATTAGCAACTAACACTAATTCTCCAAAAAATACAATCATCGAGGAGACTATTAAAGGTTTTGGAATTTTTATTTTACAATCATCAATCAAAAAGGAAAATAATAAAATAGAAAATAAAATCAAAACAAATAATTTAGGAAGAGAATAATCAAACGATGCAAAAATACCAAATACTTGGCAAATTAATTGATCAGCATAATCACTAAAACCAGTGGGAGAAAAATCAACAACATATGTGTTAAACAGTATGTGCATAAAGTGTTTAATAGTAATAGTTCCTCCTCCTTGTTGCGTCAAAGTAGGAGTTGAAGATAACATCCTAGTCCCTAAAAAAGCAAAAACAATACAACCAAAACCAGTGACCCATTTATCTATATTAAAAAATACTTTCTTCTTATTCTTTTTAAATTTCGTTGAAGAAATAAATAGTAGCGGAGCAGCAACCAAAATATAATTTGTTTTGAAAGAAGCCAGCCAAAATATACACAAATATAAAAATAATCTATGCTTATTTGTCACTTTATCACTAGTAAACATATTAAGTACCACTGCAAAAAGCGCAAAAGTGATTGAATAGGTAGAAGCATCATAGGAAAAACTGGCTGCCAACATTAAACTTGTGGGAAATAAAGCAATCGTAGTAAAAACCCACTTACCCACATTCACTTTTTTAATCACAAAAAAGATTACAATGATATAAAATAATAAATTAAACAAACGACCAAAAAGATAATAGCCACCCACTGTCGGAAGAAACAACTTTGCTCCAATCAAACCAATCATCTGTGGAATATAGGGGATCGGGGCAAAATTTATGCGCTTCACTTGAACCAACACATCGCTAACAGGTTCTAATATTTTCTGAAAAATAAACATAGGATGATTTTTATCTATCCATAAATTTTTGGGTGCTCGGTATCCGCCAAATGCAAAATGATGAGCTGCTGAAAAATGAGCAGGTTCATCAGGAACTCCATACATAGGCATCATAATCAGTGATAGAACACCAAAAATAAGGGCTAATCCTAAAAAAATACATTCCGGTTTTTTATAATATAATTTTACTCTGTTTAACAAAATTCATATCCTTATCATAATTCTATAAAAATTAAAACAACAAAGAATACCATCACAAACTCTAAAATCCTAAAATAAATTCTTGTTATTTTTTCATGAAAAATCTATATTTCAAACTAAATAACTATCGCACAGTACACAACATATCAAAAAAACATTAATTCTTTTTTATTTTCCTCAATAAGATTTTCAAAAAGTTATGAAATTTAACCTTCCAGTTCATCGATCTAAGACCTTTACTACTAGATAACAAAACCTCTCTAATATGATAAAGTGAACTTACTGGCAAAATCCCTTGCTTAATTTCGTTTAGTATATTCTTATAACAATTATCTAAAAGGTATTTTGATTCAGCAGTTTTTATAAAATGAATGGCTAATCTTTTTTCCTCAACAAAATTTATTAAAACACTCCTAATGCTGTCAGTCAATTGTTCCAAATTCCCCAATTCATACTTATAACCAAAACTAAAAATTTCATAAGCTGAATTATGTCCTTTATTATCACTTAGAATTACTGGAATTCCATTCATCAACGCTTCTATATAAACTAAACCAAAAGTTTCCATACTGGAAGTAAATACACAAATATCTTTATCCGTAACTTCCTTCCAGGGATTTTTTTTATTCCCTAAAAATTGAATGCCTAAAATTTTATTTTCCTTAATGTATTTATCACAAATTTCTTTATAATCTTTATCCCAGTCACCTATGAATACTAACTTAATTCCTTCCATATTGAGCTTTTCGTAAGCTTTGATTAATTCCAACTGATTCTTTCTTGGAGTCAACCTGCCAACGCAAACGATTCGATGACTTCCCCCGTCTTTTAGCTGAAACTTTTTTATTTCCGTATAAGGAATAAAATATTCTATATCTTTATTCACAAACTTTTCTTTTAAAGTTTTATTTAATTCCCCACAGACACTAAAAATTTTACTAGAATAATCAGAAATAAAATCGATCTTTGATTCAAAATACGAAAACTCGTTCTCAGGAAATTCATGAATTAATTGAAAATGAGGAATCTTATTTAGAGCAGCGGCAATCATTCCTTGAAAAATATTTATAGTATTAGTGATTACTAGATCGACCTTTTCTGATTCAACAATTTCACTAATTTCATCAATATTGCGTCGTTGAGATGAATATACTAACTCTTCACGGGAAAAATCTCTCCCTGGTGCATCAATCCACCACCACTTACAAACATCTAACATATAAGTTTTCACATGAATACTGGCAAATTTTTCAACATATTCAGTTAAACCAGAATTCGGAGCAATGTTGATTACTTTATATCCCTTAAAAACAAGCAATTTCATTAAGTAATAAATGGAAATCTCCGCCCCATTGTCTAGCGTTCCTGTTGGAGATATAAAACAAATCGTTTTTATAGTCTTCATAACTGACTTCCAATCTCAATTCTCATTCAATCATTCTTCTCACAAAATCAATAATCTCATCTGTATGGCCGCTAGTGCAGCAATGATCTATACAATGTTTGTACGCATTTTCCGCTAATTTTTTACGCTCATCCACAGATATTATTAATCGTTCAAGTTTTTCAAACCACTCATCATTATTGGCCAAAACACCCGTACTTCCATCCACAATCATTTCTTTAAAAGCACCTATATTACTGGCAATTGTCGGAATTTTAACTAATGCTGCTTCCAGCCATTTTATCTCTGATTTTGCCCGATTAAAAACATTATCCACCAATGGAGCCAAATTGATATCAACACCAGAAATTAATTCAGGTAATTTTTCCCAACAAACATAATCATGAACAATAACACGACCTGAATAAATTTTCAAATCATCTGGCAAAGATAAATAACCCACTAAATGTAGTTCAACATTTTCATATCTTTTTAAAACGTTAACAATAGCGGATTTAATCAGCTCAAAATTTTCATTATGAGTGATAGAACCAGAAAAATAACCAATTTTAACTATACTTTCTGAATTATTAGAATGTTCAATATACCTTTGACTTAATTCTATCAATTCATTAGAAGCTAAATTGCGATTCAATAAAACTAGATCTGTATAATTTTTCAATTCTCTTGCTAAATCACTCGTTGAAGTAATCACACCATCACACATTAACATTGCTTTCTTATAATTATTAACCCCACTATCATAATTTTTTTTATCGAACTGAGAAAGATTCTTAGTGTAATTCAGCAAATCTGTATATTTTGTGTCAATTACTAGATCATCAATGTCAAACAAAATAGGAATGGAGTATTTATGACACAAATCAGCGATTAAAGATAACAAATCTGAGTAAGGTGCCCTATATACAATGACCATCTTAGCATACTCTATTCTAGAAACTTGAAGCTTAGAATTGTTCACTACTCGAACTTTATAACCTAAGCTTTCCAACTGTTCTTTTTTATTTAAAACACGATATCTTGTACACTGCGGTATTTGATTTTCAACACCATCTATAATTAATATATGCTGTCGTTCAACTTCCTTTTTCTCTATATCTTCCAAAATCTCTTCTAAAGCATCCTCAGGATAATTCATCTTATTTCTAATATAGTCAATCAATGTAGGAACTTCTGAGTTCAAATCTAAACCATGTATTTCATACTTAAATTTATTTTTTTCAAAAGCAGAGTACTTTACTATTGGAGATTTAAACTCTTTGACAAAAGTAAGAGGCTTCGTATACGTAGCAGAATTCGTATTATACTTTATATACGGTCTGTACCTGTAACCTAGATCAGAGAAATACTTTGTAAACACAGTTTCATGGTATAAAATTGCCTCATCCCTCTTATTGATTTTTGGCAATCGATCAAAATATTCATAAAATCTATTATCCATTAACAAAGACTTTTCTACCACTATAAAGAAACTTTGCAAATGATTTGGAACATACCCATAAGGGTTTATAGCTAAATAATCTCTTTGTTTTTCGCCTTGCGTAATCCCCCAAAAATCAACTTTCTTTTTAGAAAAAAACTCAAATACTTCGTTCAAATCACCGAAAGGACCCACATTAGTATCATTCACCATCAATAACTGGTCATATCGTGATAGCTTTTCTTTTTTCAATTTCTGAATAGCATATTTAAAAGCCCCAGTATCATAACCTTGATTTTCCCTAATACACAAGTCACCAATTTTTCCTAGTTTTTCCTTATCTGCAGAGGACAAGTCACCATTAACAACGATATAAACACTATCAGCTAACCTAGATAGTTCTTTCAAAAAAATATGTTTATACTTTTTTAGATTCCCTGAAGGCTCATAAATACAGTAAATAAGAACTCTTTTTGAGTTCTTGAAATCATATCTAAATCTCATACGAAAAAAATAACGACATGCTTTAAAAAAAACAACCCTGGGAGAAGAAAAAACTTGCCATGGCAATTTACCGTGTTGATGTAATAAACTATATTGCTTGTGGATTTTTTTAAAAGTATTTCTAAAAAAAGGAATCTTTTTAGCGATATTTTTTATTTTTGATTTGACGTTCGCTTTTTTCACACTCATTAGTTTACCTTTTACTATAACAACAACTGTAATTCGCTTAACATTTATCATGTTTAAAATTACATACTAATTTAATTTTCAATAAATAATCTTCCACACTTTCTTTAATATTAGCATCAAATTTGAGAATAAAACAAACAGTTCAATCTCTAAAATATAAATCTCTTGTATACACTTTATATAGTACATCCTCTAAATCTTCATTATAACGATTGGCAATAATAACATCAGCAATATCTTTAAATTCCAACAAATCACTAATAACCTTCGAATTAAAAAAAGTATTCCCACTAAGCATAGGCTCGTAAACAACGATTTTAATACCCTGAGATGCAAGTTTCTTAATAATGCCTTGTATGGAAGATTCTCTAAAATTATCTGATTCAGACTTCATAGTCAGCCTATATACACCAACAACTTTTGGCTTCTCATTTATAATTTGATCAGCAATAAAATCTTTTCTTGTCTGATTAGAATCTACAATCGCGCCTATAATATTGTTAGGAACATCACTATAATTCGCTAATAGCTGTTTTGTATCTTTAGGTAAACAATAGCCACCATAGCCAAAAGATGGATTATTATAATGATTCCCAATACGTTCATCCAAACATACACCGTCTATAATTTGCTTAGTACTTATATTCCTCGACTCAGCATATGTGTCTAATTCATTAAAAAAAGCAATCCTAAGTGCAAGATACGTATTAGTAAATAATTTTATGGCTTCAGCTTCTGTTGATCCTACGATCATTGTTTGAATATTCTCCTTTTTCGCAGATTCCGTCAACAAAAATAAAAACTGCTGAGCTTTATCCAAAATATCTCTATTTTTATCAGTTACACCAACGACTATTCTTGAAGGATATAAGTTATCATAAAGTGCCTTTCCTTCTCTAAGAAATTCAGGAACAAAAATAAGACTATTTGAATGATATTTATTACTAATTTGTTGAGTATACCCTACTGGAACTGTAGATTTTATGACAACAATAGAATGAGGGGAAATTCTTGTCACCTTTTCCACAACACGATCTACCATTGAAGTATCAAAAAAATTTTGTTTTTCATCATATTTAGTAGGTACAGCAACAACGACAAAATCTGCATTTCTATATGCTTCCTCTTCATTCACAGATGCTCTTAAATTTAATTGTTTCTCTCTAAAATATTTTTCTATTTCTTTATCTTCAATCGGTGATTGACGCTCATTTACTAATTGAACTTTTTTTGTTAATACATCTATAATATGAACTTCATTTTTTAAAGATAACAACACAGCATTGGATAACCCTACATACCCAATACCCACAACAGCTATTTTCACAATATATCTCCTACAATTTATAAAACTTTTCTATTTCTATCGTAATAAAATGAAAGTTTTTTTATTAACTATTTTTGATTTGTTATTTTGTATTTAATTTCTTTAATTTTCCTCACAGGAAAAGTAATGAGCCTCCCAATTTTCCAAGACTTAGAAGTAATAGCTTCAACATAACGCTTATCTTGCTCTTGGATTTGCTTATCTTGCTCTTGGATTTGCTTATCTCGTTCTTGGATTTGTCCATCTCGCTCCTGGATTTGTCCATCTCGCTCCTGGATTTGCCTGTCCCGCTCTTGAATTTGCTTTATCAAATCACAAAAATTCAACTCAAGAACCTTTTCAACAATTTTTGGATAAAATTTAGAATATTTTATCGCAATGTATGAATATACTCCATAGTAGTAACTCCAGCTCCTTTCACGTGTTCTGGAATTTTTTAATACACGGTAATTTAATTTGGTACTATGACATTTTCGGGGTTTAGCTCCATTTTTAACAATTAATTGTAAAAAAAAGTCATAATCCTCTAATAATTTCTTTTTTTCAAAATATCTATCATACTTAATATCATTTACTATGGAACGCCTAATTAATGAACAATTATCAATAAAATTTCCTTTGAGCATCCCTTCTAACGAGTATTCTTTAACTCTCAAAAAAATTTCTCGTTTGTCTGGATCATATAAATCACAGTAAACTATATCACTGTCCGTATCATTTGCACATTGCAGTAACTTTTCGACATAACTATCATCTAAAAAATTGTCGCTATCAACAAATAATATAAAATCACCTGACAACATCGATAATGCCTTATTTCGAGTTTTTACTATACCCATATTGTCATAACAAAAATACTTAGTTTTCTCAAAAGGGGAGCCAACTAAAATACTCTCAATAATTTCTCCTGATCGATCAGGAGATCCATCATTGAAAATAAATAATTCTATATTTTTATGGGTTTGAGCAAATACGCTTCGCAAACATTGTTCAATATACTTTTCATGATTATAACATGTTACAACTACTGATACTTTTTGATTCTTCATTCACTTCTCCCAGATATAAATAAATCCTCCTAAAAATCCCAAAATATCACGTTTATTCTATCCTTTGATTAACTCTTTCATTTTTCTTAAAGGAAAAGTAATGAATCTTCCAATTTTCCAAGATTTAGAATCTACTACTTCACCATATCTTTTAGCACAATCTTGAATTTTTTTATCCTTCTCTTGGATTTTGCCATCTCTTTCTTGAATTTGTTCTAGCAAACCATCTACACTATCAGCCAAATTACACAAATTAAATTTAAACGCTTTTTGGACTATTTCTGGATAAAATTTTAAATATTTTGTGACAACATAAAAATAAATTTCAAATGTATATGACAATTTACCCGTACGTGCTCGCGAATTATCTAACACCCGATAATTTAACTTTGTATCATGACACTTTTGAGGTTTAGCACCATTATAAACTATTAATTGCAAAAAAAAATCAAAATCATTCATCTTTTTATCATTCAAATATTCTTCTTCTTTCACATTACCGACTATAGAATGACGGACTAATGAACAGGTATCAATAAAGTTTCCTTTAAATAATTCTTCTAATGAATATTCTTTTGTTTTTGAGAAAAATTCTTGCTTATCTGGATCATATAAATCACAATATACTATATCCGCATTTGTCTTATTTGCACATTTCAATAACTTTTCAATATAATCTCTATCCAAAAAATTATCACTATCAACAAATAAAATAAAATCGCCTGACACCATCAGCAAAGCTTTATTTTTGGTTTTCACTACTCCCATATTCTCATGATAAAAATACTGAGTCTTATCAAGAGGGGAGTCAACTAAAACATTCTCAATAATTTCTCCTGATCGGTCAATCGATCCATCATTGAAAACAAATAATTCTATATTTTTATGGGTTTGAGCAAATACGCTTCGCAAACATTGTTCAATATATTTATCATGATTATAGCAAGTAACAACTACTGATACTTTTTGCTCTTCCATTGTAAGCCCCGTTTCTTCTTGAATACCTTCAATGATGTATTTATATACCCTCATAAATTCCCAAATAATAAAAGCACTGAAAAACTTTAAATAATAACATCAACGCCGAAAAATATACCGAAAAATATGTGAGTCTTTTCAAACAACTTTTAGATATTTCACATTTCAAACCATTAAAAATTTGTCCAAGAAAAATACACAACGGGAATAATGGTGTAAAATAGCGCCCTTGTGGACCTAGTATTAAAGAGTTGGGATTATGATTATTTTCAAAAATGGAATAATATGCCATAACTACGATGATATTTAAAGCAAATACTGCCAACGATAATGAACAAACAATTCTATTAATCTTTAACTTACAAACACTAAAAATTAATATAAATAGTAAAATCATCCAAAGGCCATAAACCCAAATCGGAAGTGCAGTCCATCTACCATGTCCAGTCAACATACCTTTAGAAAGATATTCCCATTTAGGCAAACCAATTTCAAAAATATTACTGGCAGTAATTGTGGTAATAAACCTGCGAAAATGCAATAATAACCCAGATCCTTTATAAAAAAAATAACAAGCAATTGGTAAAAAAGCAACTAAACTTAAAAGAACAAGGTACTTTTTATATTCTTTAATCTTTGAAATAAACATAGAGTTATAATTTTGATAGGTGTTAATGAACATACTCAATAGTATTGGAACATCGAAAAGCAACAATATTACGCTATTCATCTTTCCAAATACATAAACCACTAAGCTAAAAATAAATAACAAAAGAAGTTGCTTTTTATCAAATTTTCTACGCTCGAATATATTATTGATCCCAAAAACAATCAAGCCAGCCGAAACAAGATAATTAATGCTCCCATAACTACAGCTAAAACATTCCAAAAGCATGGTTGGACATAAGCTAATAGCAAAAAATAATAATTTCCCATATTTTACTTTTTTAATTACAAAATACATGATAATTGAATAAAAAATACTGGCAAACAACCTACCAAATATCTCCATCATTCCAAGCGAAGGATAGATATGAAAAGCGACCCAAACCCCCATAGCTGGGACTATATACTGTCTTTTGCTCCATAAACTTTTTGAATGATCTTTGATAGAATTTTTTCTAGAAATTCTATATAATTTTTGGAGATAAAAAGCTTTAAAGTAGCCTTTTAATCCATATTGCTTACGATAATTAAATTCAGAAACTTGTCCCCAAGGATTTGGATCTAACCTACCTCTATTCACTTCGATATTAGTCAATTGACAAGAGTTATCAAAATGAATTTGCTCATCATTACCGGAAAAAGGTGGTAAAAATAAAGAAAAAATGATGGCAAAAAACAAAGAAGAAAGCAAAAACATGTTTTCTATCTTTGAGAATTTCATTTTTAATTTACTCAATTCTCTGCCCTCCACATCATAGAATTTCAACAACTTCTATAATTTCAATAAACGCAAGTAATGCTCATTTGTTTTTGTAATTTTTGTAGATTATTCGTTTCCCCATTTCCCATCTCTATTAATAACTCCTGAAATTGCTATTCTATCTCTTTTCGCTATTAAATCCGTTCTATTAACAATAATGACAGGTATATTATCGTCACTTGCAAAAGCAATCGTTTCATCAACATCATTGCGCACAGAAACTTGTAATTTCAATTTACGATTATTAAGCATTGGCAATTTTACCTTATAATTAAATTTTTTGATCCCTGTACCACTTGTTAAATAATCAATTGAATTATCATTATAAATCCAAACATTGCTTTTAATATCTGTAATTGAAAAAGCAATATAGGTTTTTATATTGTATTTCAAATTGTAAGAAACATCAAAATCAATTTCTTCATTTTGATTTATAATATTTTTTGAATTTAATTTTATTTGTAAATTGTTAATATATTCATTTTCTTTTAATTCATCTATTTCTGAAATTTTTTGATTTGAAAGATTTTCTAAGCTGTATTGATTGGATACATCATCAGAATTTCCTATCACAACAACTTTTCCATCTCGTATTAACAATGCTTTATTGCAATAATTACGCACCGCATTCATATCGTGTGTAACTAAAATGGTCGTTAGAGCTTGCTTTTTTCGTTGAAGAAAATAATCATTACATTTCCTTTGAAATGCCTCATCGCCAACAGCTAAAACCTCATCAAGAATAAGTATATCCCCCTTAGCCTTAATGGCCACTGAAAACGCCAAACGCACTTGCATGCCACTCGAATAATTCTTTAGTTTTTGATCCATAAACTCTTGAAGTTCTGCGAATTCGACAATCTCGTCATACATTCCTAAGACTTCTTCATTGCTAAAACCAAGCATTGCTCCATTTAAATAAACATTTTCTTTCCCAGTTAATTCAGGATTAAAACCAACACCTAACTCAATAAACGAAACTAACTTCCCATTAACATCAATAGTCCCTTTTTCTGGTACATAAATTTGTGATATTATTTTCAAAAGTGTTGACTTCCCAGAACCATTCCGTCCAACTATGCCAAAAAAATCACCTTTTTCTACCTCAAATGAGATCCCCTTAAGAACCTGTTGTTCCTTGTATCCTTTAATTTTTTTTAATCTATTCGTTAATGTTCGTTTTAAGCTCGTGGTATTCTCAACTGGTAATTTAAAGCTCTTAGTAACATTCTCAACTTTAAGCGCGATACCCTTTTTCATTCATTCTCTTCCTTCAACACAAGAATTTTTCAACAATAATCCTACACCATTTCTGCAAATCTACAGGAATTTTTATTAAATATATAAATCCCCAAAAGGAAAATCACAACAACGAGAACTATAGGGATCAAACCAAACCAATGACTACTAGCTATATTCCAGCTCGTAAGCGTCTTACCACTGCTGTGATCAGTCAGGAGAAAACGAAAATCTTGAATAATCTGCGCAATCGGATTTAACATCATAGCTTTTGCAACAACTGGTAAATTCTTATCATGAAAAATCATATAAATCGGATAAATAATTGGCGTTCCATAAAATGCTCCTTGTAAAAAAACATCCCAGATTGGGGATATATCTCGATATTTTACATAAACTGTAGCAAGGATCATAGCGACTCCCAGCGATAACATTGCAAGCTCTATCAACAACAAAGGAGTGAGCAGCACCAATATACTAATATCAGTTTTTACAAATAAACCAAAAATAATAACCACAAAAAAATTAATACATAAATTAATCAATGCATTAATTAAAATTGATAAAATAATAATATACTTAGGGAATGCAACTTTTCTAAGCAATCCTCCTTGATTAGATATCGATACCATTCCCATATTAACCACTTCACTAAAAAAATTCCAAATCACTGCTCCAAGCAACATAGCAACAGCAAAATGTGGCACGTTATCCCCAAATTTCAAAAATTTCATAAAAACAATGAACATGATAGCAAAAAGCATCATCGGTTTTAAAATTGACCACAAATGACCAAGAATAGAACCTTGATAGCGCATTTTAAAATCTGTAATGACTAATTCACGCAACAAAACTTTATTTTCTTTTTTTAAAATATCCACGATATTTTCTACTCCCTAAATCCTGAATAACCTAACTACAATCCCAATCCTGTCAATATTTTAATCTCGCCACAGACAATAAAACAAAACTAATAACCTGTTTTTATTGCTTTACAGATTTAAACATTACATCCTTCCTTTGCGCGCGCTCCACTCATCATGGAATTTCAACTATTTCGATAATCTTTTAAACAGTTCCAATTTTATCTTTATATTCAATGACCGTCAAACACAACTTATACGCTAACTCAAGGTTATAAATTGTAACTCAAAACCGTCCACCCATCAAAACTCAGTTAATCAGCATGTTAACGGTTTTTCTATCAGATAGAATTTTTTTAATATCATATCTCCCGGGTATCGCGGAACCGAGCTTGGGGTCGATTAGTTAGAGACCTTTTAATCATGAAACAGACTCTAAGATCATTTGAGCAGACATTTCTGATTGGAGATTTTTTTGTATTTTGGACATTTTTTCCTTTCTTGAGATCCATTAATCTAGAATTTACTACTTACATAGATTAGTGTTCTTTTGGTACGCTAAAGTAAGATAAGCGTTTTTTCTTTTTGTTTTATTTTAAGCGACCAAACACAAAGGTGATTTTATAAGACTTAAAATTTCAAAATCCAAAAATGCCGAATCTTTATATATTATCAAATCGGTCATAGTCAATGAAAAAAATACCTCAAAAATCGTTGAAAAACTTGGTACAATTGCATAAGTTTTGAAGCACCTTGCTTTGAATCTTTGCTACATTTATTGATAATAGTAAATACCAAAATAGTAATTTTTAGAACCTTTATTCTGTTTTAAATTTCAAACTTATTCAAATTGAAAAATGCAAAATTATATCATTTCTATATCTTTAACTTCTTTCCATCATTGATACCTTTGACAACAGCAACAATCTTCTTCCACTTATTTGGTTCATAAAGAATAATGCCTAGTAGATCGTGAATTAATTTTTTTCGAAATATCCTTTTATAACCAGGAAAACTTTCTCGATACTTTTTTAAGATAGCTTCTCCATTTCGGGCAAAATAATACTTCCTCTTTGCACTATGAAAATTAGGTTTAATAGTTAAACCTAAAAATTTATGCTTTTCCCTTTCACCCACCGTATGAATCAAACAGGCTTTTTTTGTCACGATTATCTTGTATTTATTCTTTAACAATCGAAGACAAAATTCCGTGTCGATGTTATCAATAAAAAAACTTTCTTCAAAAATTCCAACAGATTTAAAAACTTCAATCGGTATCAACGACCCACTTGAATAAACAAATGATACTAATATGTAGTTTGAAGCAACAACATCAAAATTCAGCGTTTCAAACCCATCACTAGTCAATCGACCAAAATTGCCATTGCCTCCAATATTTTTATCAATAAAATTAGATGCAAAAATTCCAATTCGCTCACTCTCATGTTCTTTAACATAATTAGAGAACGATTTTTTCATATTTTCGACATAATCAGTATCAACAACTGTATCATCATCTAACAATAGCACTGCATCCATATTAGCATCAATTGCAATCTTTATAGCTTGATTCTGCGCTTTAGCAAGACCAAGATTATCCTTATTTTTTACTAAAATCAAATTCTTCTCTTTTTTCTGAAAAATTTTTTCGATAATGATGGACGAAGAATTATTATCAACTAATACTACCAAATCACTTTGCTCAACTATTATATTCAAGAAATTTAAAAATTCCTCTTTAGGATTGTGAGTAACAACAATAGCGGCAATATTCAACTTTTCTCTCCAATCTGCTTACCCACACTACACCACTCACTTTCAAGTCTACTGCTCTTCAACAAAATTCTGCCCAACCATTTATTTTACATACCTTCACACAAAATGAATCTTCAATACTTCATCAACTGGCAAGTTGTAACATAAAACCGTCCACTGAAAAATAAAAAAAGACAGATCATCAAAATTCTAATAAAATGTTTAAAGTATCAGCCCAAAACATTTAGGAGGAATAAAGATGAAATGCCTTCCCCAACAGAATATCACT
>JAITQW010000026.1 GCA_031288715.1 Lactobacillales bacterium
TAACTAAAGTCTGTCAAGATCATTTGAATGAGGAGCCTCACGAAATGTTGAAGAATATTTTGGCGGATCTTGATAAATATATTGGTAGTCGTGCGCAGTTTGATGACATTACCATGTTAACTTTGAAAGTGATTGCTCGTGGAGAGGATGATTCTTGATCAACCGGTAAGACTTTTTGCTGAGCAATGACAACGAGTGAAGGAGATCTTTGTAGTGACGAAAGAAACAATTTTGTTAATTGATGGAAATTCGATAGCATTTCGGGCGTTTTTTGCTATGCATAATCAGTTGGAAAGGTTTAAAAATTCGGATGGTCTCCATACGAATGCGTTGTATGCTTTTCAATTAATGCTTGATTCAAGCTTAGAGCGTTTGAGGCCAACTTATGTGCTAGTAGCTTTTGATGCGAGTAGAACAACGTTTCGGACAAAGAAATATAAAGATTATAAGGCAGGTCGTAACAAGACGCCAAAGGAGTTTTCAGAGCAGCTCCCTTTTATTCGTCAATTACTTGAATTTAAGGGATTACGCTGGTATGAACTTCCTGATTATGAAGCGGATGATATTTTGGGAACTATGGCAAAGCGTGCGGTTGACAATGGAAATTTTGAAGTAATTATTCTTTCGGCAGATAGAGATTTGCTTCAATTAGTATGTTCGGAAGTTACAGTTGAGCTGACTAAAAAAGGAGTGAGTGAGGTTGAGGTGAATACGCCAGAAGTTATTTGGGAAAAATATGAACTGAAACCTGAGATGATTATTGATTTGAAAGGATTGATGGGGGACTCTTCTGATAATATTCCAGGGGTTACGAAGATTGGTGAAAAGACAGCACTTAAGCTTTTGCATGAATATGGTTCGTTAGAAGGAATTTATGAGCATGTAGAAAGTATGAAACCGTCTAAGATGAGAGATAATTTGGTTCGTGAGAAGGATGTGGCATTTCTTTCAAGGGAGCTTGCGACGATTGATCAGGATGCACCTGTTGCATTATCACTTGAGGATACTAGGGTGGGTGAAGTGGATTCTGAAGGATTGATCGGATTTTACAAGGATATGAATTTTCAGAAGTTTTTAGCAAAGCATTTGCAAGAAAATGGTGAAGTGGACTCTCTCACTGATTTAGAAGAGGTTTCTTTTCGAGTGATCGAAGAAATTAAGGAGGATTATTTGCCTAAGCAGCAAGCAAGTTTAATGGTGGAAATGATCGATGAAAATTATCACAAAGAAGATATTGTTGGGATTGCTTGGGGAGATAAAAATGCTATTTACGTAGCTTCAATAAAGGTGTGTTTGGAATCTTCATTATTTAAAGATTGGTTGGCGGATGAAAAAATTTTAAAGAAGTTATTTGATAGCAAGGCAGCTTATGTAGCGCTTAATCGTTATGGATTCACACTTTCTGGTGTTAATTTTGATTTGTTGATTGCAGGTTATTTGTTGGATACGAACGGTAAGAATTCAGATATTGCGTGTATTGTTGAGCAATATGGGTATACGAATGTTGATAGCGATGAGCGGATTTATGGAAAGGGCGCGAAGCGTTCATTGCCAGAGGATCATGTATTGTTTGAGCATTTGGCACGAAAGATTTTAGCCATTGAATATGCTTTTTCTGTGTTGAAGTCTGCCTTAAAAGAGAAGGAGCAGTTTCATTTGTTTACAGATATGGAAATGCCGTTAGCGCTTGTATTAGCCAAGATGGAAATTGCTGGAATCAGGGTTGATGCGCAGACACTTTTAACAATGAAGGCAGAGATTGCAGGCAAAATAGAAATTTTAGAGCAAGTGATTTATGAAAAAGCAGGAGAAGAGTTTAATATTAATTCTCCAAAACAGCTAGGAGTGATTTTGTTTGAAAAATTAGGTTATCCAACGAGGAAGAAGACAAAGACGGGATATTCAACGGCGGTTGATGTGTTAGAAGGAATGCGAAAGTTTGCGCCGATTGTGGATGATATTTTAAATTATCGACAACTTTCAAAATTACAATCTACTTACATCGAAGGAATGCTGAAAGAGGTTGCGAAAGACGGGAAGGTTCATACGCGTTATGTTCAGACTTTAACGCAAACGGGACGTTTAAGTTCAGTAGAACCTAATTTGCAAAATATTCCGAT
Source organism: Lactobacillales bacterium (assembly GCA_031288715.1). GTDB lineage: Bacteria > Bacillota > Bacilli > Lactobacillales > Streptococcaceae > JAIRLR01. The sequence continues at coordinate 2,121 of JAITQW010000026.1, forward strand.
TCGTTTGGAGTATGGTCGGATGATCCGAAAAGCGTTTGTACCGAGTCAGGAAAATTCAGTATTGTATTCAAGTGATTATTCGCAGATTGAACTGCGTGTGTTAGCTCATATTTCGAAGGATAAACATTTACAAGAAGCATTTTTGAACGGAGAAGATATTCATACGAGTACAGCTATGCGTGTGTTTGGAGTGAAAAAAGAGGCAGTAGACTCAGATTTACGTCGGCGTGCTAAGGCAGTGAATTTTGGTGTGGTGTATGGAATTTCAGATTATGGTTTGTCACAGAATTTGGGAATTTATCGTAAGGAAGCTCAGGAGTTTATTGATCGATATTTTGAAAAATACCCTGGTGTGAAACGTTACATGGAGGATATTGTGCAAAAGGCGAGGAAACAAGGATTTGTTGAGACGTTATACCATCGTCGGAGGTATTTACCAGAGATTCATTCTGCGAATTTTAACATTCGTTCGTTTGCAGAGCGTACAGCGATTAACTCACCAATTCAAGGGAGTGCGGCGGATATTTTGAAAGTGGCGATGGTTAAGATTGATCAAAGGCTTGCACAGTCTAGTTTGCAGGCTAAGATGTTGTTACAAGTGCATGATGAGTTGGTGTTCGAAGTATTAGAGTCACAGATAGAGGATTTGAACATCCTGGTGAAAGAAGTGATGGAGAAAACAGTGAAGCTTTCTGTACCTCTAGTGACAGATACGCACTGGGGGAAGACGTGGTTTGATGCGAAATAAGAATTGTTTTATCGTAGGTTGAGAAATGGAGGAAAAATATGCCGGAGTTACCAGAGGTTGAGATTGTTCGCCGAGGACTGATTCAATTAGTGAAAGGGAAAACGATCCAGGAAGTTCAGATAATTTACGATAGGATCATTGCGTTTCCTTTGCCTTCATCTTTTTCAAAAAAACTGCAGGATGAAAGAATTGATGATGTGAGAAGACGTGGCAAATTCTTGATTTTTAAATTGAGGCATTATGATTTGATTTCTCATTTGCGTATGGAAGGGAAGTATGTTTTTAGCAATCAAAAAAATTCGTCGACTGAAAAGCATACGCATGTCATTTTTATTTTCACGGATGGTTCTAAATTGAGTTATAAGGATGCTCGTAAATTTGGGCGGATGGTTTTGGTGGAAAAAGATCAGGCACTTTCTTATCGCAGTTTGCAAAAGTTAGGCCCTGAGCCGGTGGAGTCAGAGTTTTTATTTTCGCAATTTTGGGAGCAATTAGCAAGGTCGAAGAAGTCGATTAAAACTTTGTTGTTAGAGCAAAAAATTGTGGTTGGGTTAGGGAATATTTATGTTGATGAGTGTTTATGGCAGGCTAAGATTCATCCTGAGCAAAAAGCAAATACCTTACTCTCAAAAGAAGCTACTCTGCTTCGAGAAGTGATCATTGAAACATTGAGTAGAGCAATAAAGTTAGGTGGAACGACGATTAGAAGTTATAAAAATGCGTTGGGGAAATCAGGGCATTTTCAATCTGAGTTAAAAGTTTATGGTCGTAAGGACAAGTCTTGTTTTCGCTGTGGAGACTTGATTCAAAAAATCAGTATATCTGGACGCGGGACGCATTTTTGCCCAACTTGTCAGAAGTTACATGCTAGAGAAGGACGTGTTGAGAAATGACACTTGTCTTGGGTTTAACTGGAAGTATTGCCACAGGGAAGAGTGCGATTGCAGAAATTTTTCGGGAACATAAAGTTCCTGTGTTGGATGCAGATGTTTTAACTCATGAATTGCAGAAAAAAGGTGCTGTTGGTTGGAAGGCATTAATCGATGAGTTTGGTGAAGGAATTCTTACATTAGATGGAGAATTGGATCGTTTAAAGCTTGGTAAAATGACTTTTTTTAATGAACTGCAAATGGAACGTTTAAGGAAAGTGATGGATCCGCTTATTTACAATAAAATTAAAGGTGAGATTGCTGAATTTCGAAAATCGGCGATTTCTTTAGCAGTGGTGGATATTCCACTGCTTTTTGAAAAAGGATATCAAAAATTGGTGGATCAGGTTATGGTGAGCTATGCTTCAATGGAAATAGAGATTGATCGTTTGATGAATAGAGATAAGCTGAGTGAGGAAGAAGCGAAAGTTCGCATGAATTGGCAAGATTCAATTGAAACAAAACGGAAATTAGCAGATGTGGTGATTAATAATTCTGGGAGCATCTTGGAAACAAGAGAGCAAGTTAAGCAATGGTTAAGTAGCGTGTCGTAAATTGATATTTTGCCTCAATCGAAATTTATTATTTTCGAATTTTTTATGTATGAAGGAAAAGAGCGAAATTTTCATACATATCGTTTCCAAGAATATCCCCCTAGAATAATGTCTGATATTTTCGACTCAATATCATTGTCACAGCTCTTACATATTTATTTACAAGAAATCAAATCTTTCAAGTATTTTTGATACAACATTAATTGGAGCCAGTAATTGGCCCTAGTATAGCTACAGCCGTTAAAACTACCGTTAAAATCCTAGCAAACTTATTCATATCATTTCACCTCCCTTTCTAATATAGTTATTTACAGGAAATCAAATTATTCAGATACTTTTGATATCTCATACTTGCCTTTTCCTGACCAAAAAGTGAGAGATGCTTAATTAGCTCCATAATCTGAGCTTTTCCTGCCTCATCACCACATACAAATTTCAATTCTCCTTCAGCAAATTTAAAAGCGCATTGTTCACATAAAAGATTCCAAGATGCCCATCCTCCTTGTGGAGGAAATAGCGTTTCTACTACATTCAGAAAGTCCCTAGCCTCAATTAAATGATTTTTCTCAATGGCAGCATGAGCTGTATTTATCAACAAACAAATAAATTGCTTTTTTCGATATTCTTTTGTGCTAAAAACTTCGTCACTATTAATCAATGATGTGACAATGGAGCATGATAACTTAATATT
>JAITQW010000040.1 GCA_031288715.1 Lactobacillales bacterium
GATTCTTTAAAGCGACTTCGTTATAATAGCATCTCAATCTTACTGAGTCAATACATTTTATTTATCTTTTGGAGATTTTTTATAAATTGTAAATCTAAGAATCTTTGATGGAAAAATAAAAAAAGAATCCATCAACAAATATGCAAGAGAGTACAAAAAGCTATCGAAATCAGAAAAAGATTAACTCATTACTTTCATCTAAAGCACCATAGAATTATCGCTGAATCGGGCACATAAACTACTTTCTAAAAATAAAAAACAGTTGGACTTCAATATCTTTTCCAACTGCTATTTATATAAACTTAAATGTTATTTCTATGTACTATTACTACCTTTCTATCACCTTCGCGTTACTCGAGTAACTCCTGCAGGTAAATATTCAGTAACTACTCTAAAAATACTTTCTTGGCTTCCCCAACAAGGACTACAACATGCACTATAACCAGAATATATACCATATGTTTTTCTTGCTCGTTTTCTTCTACGTCCACCTTCTATTTGACGCATCCTACCTACTGGGACTGATCTCATAATTTCCAACTCCAATCATGTTTTATTTATCAATCGACAGCCCACATTATATAACATCTGAAATAAAATTTTTCTTTATGTAAACCATATTCACAATAATTATTGTGAAATATTTATTATAAATCTAACATTAGACGACACCTTATTAACAGTTGCAAATGCTTATGGGAGTGAATCATCCAAACTAGTATAGTCAATTATGTGCAACCAATTTCGAACTATTATTTTCATAATTAACTATCTACAAATCATCCTCATTAATCACCGCATGGATTAATTTAATATCTCGCTTCTCCTTACCGATATCAAAACAACGATTCAAGACAGTAACCATTTCTGTTAAATCCTCTTGAGTGCTTATCAACCTTTACTCCTCTAAACTTCGACAAATCAATAATATCTACAGAATCAATCATAGCCATTGTTAGATCACTCACTTCACTCGTACTCATTCCACGAAAAATAGCCATTAACAAAGCGCTCATTTGATAATCAAAAATTTTTTCTACAACAATTCCATACATCAAAAACTGAACCTCTTCATTCGTTAACTCTCCTCCATCTCGCTCACTTTTTCTGAATCAAATCTAATGTTCGTACCTACTTTCTGTTAAAGTTATTAACGACCTCTTTATGCATACCTCTCTCTATCGGTGCCAGAAACATAGAGAAACTACTACCCAACCTTTGGCACACAAAGTGCGACAGAATCTAGGCAAGATGTACCTCTTGGAGCTCAAAAATTCATTTCGCTAGAGATCGTCAACAAATTCTTAGATTATCTGAAGCCGCTCTATATCAATCAACTGCTATAGATTTCATATAAACGATTTCTTTCGCTCTACCATCATGTCTAATCTTTCGACTGAATAGTAGCAACCATACCCTCTCTAAAATACAATTTTGCTTCTTTTTCAATAAATTCATTACTTGGATAGATTGTTACTCCTAAAGTATTTGTCGATGGTAATTCATATTTCATACCTCTAATTTCTAGGGCAATAACTTTTGTCAAAGTTATTACTCCAAAATATTTCATGCCTTCAATTTTTTGAATTTCATATTTACCAGGTAAATAAAAATCAACCCAGTTATTTGAATCCCAAAAATGAATTTGGTTTGCAAACCTATAAAAACGCTCTTCCAAAGGTAGAAATAAGGTTGTCAAAAAATGATCAAGTCGACCTCCGCTGATACCTAAAAGAAAAAAATGCGCATCTGGATGAATCTTCAAAACTTCCTCCAAAGCCAATTGTAAATCCGTGTCATCTTTTTCAGATGAAACTTTTAACACCCTCTCTGCTTTTTTTCGTACTTCATGCTCTTGTTTCGGAGTCAATGAATCAAAATCACCTACTGCTAAATGAAGGCAAAATCCTTGATGCAATAAGCAGTACGCCCCTGCATCTACACCAACATAGAAAGTTTCTTTTGGAGCAAATTTTTTCAAAAGAGTAGAAACCTTTGAAATTTCTCCACCTGCAACCACTACAACATTCATGAAACTAATCCTAAACAACTACGCAAAATATCCATTCTTTCCTCAACAGAAGGAGAATCATAAATATATGAACCTGCCACAAACACATTCGCTCCTGCTTTTCTAGCAAGATCAATGGTTTCTTCATCAATACCACCGTCTACTTCGATATCAAACGAATATTTATGAATTTCTCGAAGTCGCACCACTTCTTTTACCTTTTCCAACATGTCTGGTAAAAATGCTTGACCACCAAATCCTGGATTTACTGTCATAACAAGCACTTGGTCAATCAAAGATAATAAATTAGAAATAGCACAAACGGGAGTTCCTGGATTTAAACTAACTCCTACTTTCACACCAAATGCACGTATCTTCTGAAGCATCGCATAAATATGTGGGGTTGATTCCACATGAACCGTCAGAATATCTGCACCAGCTTTAACAAAAGTATCCAAAAAACGATCTGGATTTTGCATCATCAAATGAACATCCAACGGTAATTTCGTGTTACTCCTAATGGACTTCACTACATCAGGCCCCATAGATAAATTCGGAACAAACACTCCATCCATGATATCAACATGAATATAATCAGCACCTCCTTTTTCAACTAAATAAATCTCATTTCCCAAATTTGCAAAATCAGCACTTAAAATCGAAGGCGATAGTTTCATCATTTTCTTCCTTTCTGTTTTGAAATCATATTTTCGATGAATGTCACTTCTTTTTATACGTCACACGGCGACCATTAATCTCATCCAAAAATTGCCAATAATTATTATATCGCGATAAAGCAATGTCGCCCCTCTCCACACACAATTTCACTTCACATTTTGGTTCATGAGTATGCGAACACTCACTAAATCGACAATATTCACTAGCATCTACAAACTCTGGAAAATATTTTGAAAGCTCTTCTGCTCTTATTTCCAAAAAATCAATTGAACTAAACCCTGGAGTATCCGCCACCAATCCATCATACAATGATAGCAACTGTACATAACGTGTCGTGTGTTTCCCTCTTCCTAACGACTTTGAAATCTCTCCTGCAGCTAACCTCAAATCAGGCGACAGCTTATTTAGAAGCGTTGATTTTCCTGTACCCGTTTGCCCCATAACCACCCACAAGCAATCTACAAAATAAGAAGTAAGTTCTTTCAAAGCATCTTTCTCATTTCTGGGAAAAATCACCGTATACCCAATATTACGATACACTTGCACTACTTTAGCAAGTTCATCGCACTCCTCTTTCCCAAGTAAATCAATCTTCGTTAAATAAATTAAAGGTTCAATCTCTTTTTCTTCCAATGTAACTAAAAAACGATCTAATAAATTAAGTGAAAAAACGGGCTCTACTGCACTCATGACTATAATTCCACCATCAACATTAGCCACTGGTGGATGATCCAAGACATTTTTCCTAGAAAGCACTTCAAGGATATAACCATCGACTAAATTACCACTATCAAACTCAACTATATCTCCAACCAGAGGTATAATTTTTCGCTTACGAAAATTTCCTCGTGCTCGCGTTTGATACATTTGATTATTTGCATAAACATAATAAAAACCACTAACCGCCTTACGAATTTGTCCTCGCACCTAATAACCTCCATATTTCACTCAATACCTCAAGTATAGCTGGTTAACTTTAAAATAGGCTATAAAAAACGATTAATCAGCGATATATGTATCAATATTTATGAAATTTTCGTATATGTCGATCTCATAAACGTTGATGCATTGATTGACTATATCTTTATAGTTCTTTTGCCATTGCAATATGTAGTACATTGTTTTCAATAAATTCCTTACCAAACGGTACATATCCGTGCTTTTCATACAATTCTTGATCTGATAATTGCACATGTAATTCGATTCTAGAAAATTCATTATTTGTTGCAAAAAGCTCAATCTCTTTTAAAAGTATTAGATCAAGTCCTTCACTTCGATAAGGTTTCAATACAGCTAGTCGTTGAATTGTAGCTAGATCTTCATTATTAGGAAATAAACGACACGTTGCCTTTGCCATATCATTCTCATCGTATAATACAAAGTGAACACAGAACGCTTCATTTTCGTCAATTTCTATTTCAACAGGAACTTTTTGCTCTACCATAAATACTTCGTGACGAAGCCTAATGGCATCCAAATAAATTGAACTCAGTGTATCTCTTGTATTAGCAATTTTCATCTTATTAGACTCCTTTTTGCGAAAAATAGGCTTCTTATTCTCGTTTTTATTTTATTTTCCATTATAATGAAAAATAAAGAAGAAACGAAACCTATATGTGCTCGAATTTGTTAAGAATAGATTTTTTTCATTTCAAAATAATTTTAATTTAACTCACCTATATTACATTACAAGGATGTGTTCGTGTGAAATTTTTACCTCATTTTAAAATAAACAACCTACTTTACTGGTCACTAGAAACGTTAATTATCGTATGCATTATTTTTGTATTAAGTAATTTGACCTTCATTTATCAGCCATTAATCACCTTTTTCTCGACTCTTTTTACACCAATTTTAATTGCGGGATTTTTATTTTATATTCTGAATCCCACCGTTAAATTTCTAGAAAAAAAAGCAAAGATCAAACGATTTTGGGGAATCATTATTGTCTTTTTCTTACTTATTGCCATTATAATTTTTGTAATATTGAACTTTATACCAAATTTGGTCGAACAAATTTTAAGCCTAGCAAAAAATATTCCTGCTTATATAAGGAACGTTCAAAAATGGTTATTACAACTAAACAAATACTCTTTCTTTAAAAATATAGATTTTAATGATACTATCAAAAAATTTGATTTATCTTACAGTGCCATTTTAACAAAAACACTCAACGGAGCAGCTAACTCACTTACTTCTATATTTTCAGCGGTCACATCCATAATTATTACGCTAATAACTGTTCCTTTTGTCTTATTCTACATGTTAAAAGATGGAAATAGTATGAAAAATGGATTTTTAAACCTATTTCCTGAAAAAAGGCAGTCTAATATCGAAAATTTACTAGAACGAATGAATCATACAATTGCAACCTATATCGGCGGGCAAGCAATAGAATGCCTTTTCGTGGGAACTTGCATGATTATTGGATACTTCTTTTTAGGAATTGAGTATGCTTTTCTCTTCGGAATTTTCTCGGGGTTAACAAACCTCATCCCTTACCTTGGACCTTATATTGGACTAGCTCCAGCCTTTCTGACAACCGTTTTTGCAAGTCCGCTAAAAGGATTCTTATGTATAATCCTTGTGATTATTGTTCAACAAATAGACGGAAATATCATCTATCCCAATGTCATTGGAAAAAATCTGCAAATTCATCCTCTCACAATTATTTTTGTTTTACTTGTTGCTGGAAATTTGGCAGGATTAATAGGAATTTTCTTAGGAGTTCCTATCTATGCAATATCTAAGACAGTCTTAAAATTTTTAACCATCATTTACAAAAAACAGAACACAAATGATAAACAAATCCAAAGAAAAAAACCTTAGAGTCTGTTTCATGATTAAAAATCATTCACAAAAAACATTGTTAACAATCTCGAAGTCAAAATTCTTCATCACTTCAAGATCGTAAATTACATCCTTATGGATTTATTTTACTAAATTCTTACGACGGTTTCTTCTTTCTTTACTAATCTAACTTCATTTGATAAGTTTCCTTCTCACTTCTTTTTTCCAAGCTGTTTCACCCGCAACTGCCCACACGCTGCATCAATGTCTGTCCCACACTCCTGACGAATCACACAATTAATTCCTTTCTTTTTCAGCACATCATAAAAACGCAACATATTTTCTGTACTAGAGCGCTGATACTGCACATGCTCACTCACAGAATTATAAGGAATCAAATTCACATAAGCTAACTTTTTCATCTCCTTCAACAGATCAGTCAACTCGCACGCATTCTGCACAGAGTCATTGACACCACTTAATAAAATATACTCAAATGTCACTCTACGATTTGTTGTTTGCATATAAAAATCAATTGCTTCAAACAATTTTTCAATCGGAATAGAACGATTAATTTGCATAATTTCAGAACGAATTTCATTTTTCGGCGCATGAAGAGAAATTGCCAAGTTGACCTGCAAACCATTATGTGCAAATTCATAGATCTTTGGTGCTAACCCAGAAGTAGAAACAGTAATATGCCTGGCTCCTATCGCCAGCCCCTTATCATCATTAATAATTCGCAAAAATGAAAGAACATTATCATAATTATCAAACGGCTCTCCGATTCCCATCACAACTACATGAGAAACTCGTTCCCCACACCCTTTTTCATCCAAAAAATGTTGCACTTGCATGACTTGTGCAACCATCTCACCAATAGTCAAGTCTCGCTGCTTTACTAATAAACCACTTGCACAAAAAGAACACCCCATCCGGCACCCTACTTGAGTCGTCACACAAACGGAGAGTCCGTACTTTTGTCTCATCAAAACCGTTTCAATCAAATGCTCGTCTGAAAGTTCAAAAAGATACTTTGTCGTTCCATCTTTTGCTTCTTGAATCACTACAGAACTAAAAGAAGAAAAAATAAATTGACCCTCTAAACAAGCAATCAGTGACTTCGAAAGATTGCTCATCTGAGAAAATTTAGTAACTCGCTTACGATAAAGCCATTCCCAGATTTGCGTCGCACGAAACTTCTTTTCTCCTTGAAAGTTGAGCCATTGCTCCAATTCTTCTCTCGTTAAATTGTAAATCGCTGATTTCATTTTTTCTCCTAATTTTTAACTTTGCTCCACTTTTAAGAGTCTGTTAAATCTAATTACGACTGTTCCGGCTCGTATGCAAACTCTAACAAATCAAGCATCGCAATATCCCGATCTTCTTCTTGCCCAGCACTAGTTAGATAATCACCTAAGAAAATAGAATCCGTAATAAGCAACGCCAATGGTTGTAACTCTTGCAAATAATACTCTCTACCCGCACTAGCTCGAAGCTCTGTTCTAGGAAAAAGAAACCGCATCATTGTTAAAATTTTCAAACACTTCATTGCAGTTAATTGTTGAAAATCCTCTAACTTGGTTCCTTTGATGGGAATTAAAAAGTTCACTGGAACAGCATGAGGATTCAGATCCTTCAACTCAAAAGCCAAATCAACTAACTGTTCATCCGTTTCACCCATACCAGCAATAAATCCAGAACAACTATGAACTTGCATTTCTTCCATTAATTTCAAAGTTTCTTTTCTCTCTTTATACGTATGTGTGGAAGCAATTTTTTGATAATTTCCCTCTGCTGTATTTAAATTATGATTCAGGCGATCCACTCCACAAGATTTCAGATAAAAGATCTGATCTTTTTTGCTTAACCCAACGGATAAACAAATCTTCAAAGGCATATCAGCCTTTATCCGCCTAATCACTTCTCCAAGACGTGTAATTTCTTCTTTGTTCAAACGAGTTCCACTTGTCGCAATACAAAGGGTTCTCGCCTTGCGTTTGCAAGCAATCACTGCTCTTTTATAAATTTCATCTCCAGATAACAAAGAATAGACTTGAATTTCAGACTCAGAATCTTTTGATTGTGCACAATATCCACAATCCTCCGCGCACAACCCACTTTTAGCGTTCAATAACACATTTAAAGACATTTTTGTTCTCGTAAAATGATTTTTAATGATCACAGCTTGCCCGTAAAATTCCCAAAAATCTTCTTCACTTTTCAAAATTTCTAGCGCTTCTTTCTCTGTAAGTTCTCTCTTGTCCTGACAGACTCCTTTGGTTAGTTCCATCATTTCTCTTACTACTCCTTACTTTCCCAGCACCATTTCTATTGCTGCAAAACATTTACTTACGGCTTCATCAATCTCATCTTCAGTGATGATCAACGGTGGATTAAAATACAAAACATCTCCTAACGGACGTAATATCAATCCTAAATGCAACGCTTTTTTGTAAATCTGATAACCCACACGTTTACTAGAATTCAATGCCTTTTTTGTCTCTTTATCTGCCACCAACTCAATCGCATGAATCAATCCTAAATGACGAATTTCTCCCACATTTTTATGTGATAAAAGTACATCTTCTAATTTTTTGGTCAAATAGCTACTACGTTCTCCCGCAAATTCCAAAATATTTTCATTTTCCAAAACATCCAATACACCGCAAGCTGCCGCACAACCAAGAGGATTTCCTGCATACGTATGTGAGTGCATAAACGCAATATGTCTCTCATACTCACCATAAAACGCCCGGTAAATTTTATCCGTCGTCACAGTTAACGACATTGGCATAAAACCACCTGTTAATCCTTTTGATAAACACATAATATCTGGAGAAACATCTGTATGGTCAAACGCAAACATTTTCCCCGTCCGCCCAAAACCGGTCGCAATTTCATCAGCAATCAACAAAACTTCGTATTCATCACACAAACGTCGTAACTTTTCCAAGTATAACGGCGGATACATTCGCATGCCCGCACTTCCTTGTAACAAGGGTTCGACAATCATAGCACACGTTTTTTTTCCATGTTTCTTGAAAATCTCTTGCGCAAAAACAAAACATTCACAAGAACAACTAGTTCGCTTCTTCTTAAATGGACAACGATAACAATCAGGAGCCCTAACTTGATTACTATCTATTAAAATAGGCTGATATAATTTGGCATATAAATCAAGCGTGCCCACTGACAATGCTCCTAATGTCTCTCCATGGTAACCATCCGAAAAACATAAAAATTTTGTTTTCTCTTTCTGCCCAATCTGTTGTTGATACTGAAAGCTCATTTTTAACGCGCATTCCACTGAAGCCGAACCATTATCGCTGAAATGAAACTTCGTTAATCCTTCAGGAATATACTTCAGCAAACGCTCGCATAGTTCAATAGCCGGCTCATGCGTAAAATTAGCAAAAATTACATGCTCTATTTTATCCAATTGATTTTTAATTTTTCCGCTGATCACAGGGTTAGTATGACCCAAAAGATTACACCACCACGAGCTGATAATATCTAGATACCGTCTCCCTCTAATATCATACAGATACACACCCTCACCACGCTCAATAACAATGGGAGGAAAATTCTCATAATCATGCATCTGCGAACATGGATGCCAAATATATTTTAAATCTCTTTCCTCTAAATTCATTCACTACCTCATTTTCAACTTTTCCACCAATTCTTCATTAGAAATGTTCAACTCTTTTTGATCCTTAGCAACAGTATCAATTACTGAAAGACCACTTAATTTTTCAATCATTTTCAAATTATCTTCACAAATTAAATCTCCAGATTCAAAAAAATTCATGATAATTCCAGCAATTTTAAGACAGCTCATTCGAGCATATTCAACAGTCAACATTACATGATTGATCGCACCAAGATGCGAATAGCACACGATAATAATAGGAAGATTCATCTCCTTAATAACATCGGTTAACATCATTTGTCCCTCTCTTAAAGGACAAATAATTCCTCCTGCTCCTTCCACCACCAAATAATCTGAAGTCTCTTCTGCTTTTTTGAGATCAGCCATTATTTTTTCCATTTTAATCGGTAATCCTACACGTCTACTCGATAAATGAGGAGAAAAGGCTTCTTCAAAAAGATAGCTAACTTTTTTATTCGGATGTCCTTTTATTCCACTTTCATCCAACACATACTTTGCATCCATCGCAACAAGCTCATGATCGATCCATTCAGCGCCACTTAAAACAGGTTTGTAGTAATCTGCCCTTAATTTCTTCACTAATAAAGCACTCACATATGTTTTTCCAACATCCGTACCTGTTCCTGTAACAAATATTGATTTGCCCATGCTCTACTCCTATTTCGTAAAAATTTGTTTATGATCTCTTGAGTGCAAAAAATTACCAAAATTTTTCGCCGCTCGGAAATCGTAAACAAATTCTAATAGTATGAATAATGATTCAACCATGATCATAATATATTATTTGTATTCAATTTTTTGATGAATTGCCCTTGATATGCCTAATGGAAACATAGAGAAAATTAGTTGTCAACTATGTTAGAATATTTAGGTAACAATACGAATGAAATAAAACTTCCCAAACTGGAGATCTTCCTATGAAAGAAGAAGCAATAAAAAGAGTGTTAACTGAATTAAAAGCGCAAAACAATTTCAGAAAATTAACACCTCTCAACAAAACATTGATCAATTTATCATCGAATGACTACATAGAATTAGGAAACGATGAAAATTTAAAAAAGCAATTTTTCCAAAAAGCACAACTAAAACTATCTTCCTCCTCTTCACGGTTGATGAATGGAAGCTATGATGAAGTTATAAGGCTCGAAAAAAGATTACAAGAAATCTATGGAAAAGAAGGAGTCGTCTTTAACTCTGGATTCTCTGCCAATTCTTCAATAATCAAAACCTTCTATAATAAAAATTCACTGATCATCACAGATCAATTCAATCACGCCAGCATCTATGATGGAATTAAAGCAAGCGGTGCAAAATTTGTTCGTTATCACCATTTAGACATGAATCACTTAGAGGAAATTTTGAAAAAAAATCGCGAAAAGTATGATGATATCGTAGTGATATCAGAAACAATCTATAGCATGGATGGAACTATTTGTGACCTACATCAATTGGTTCAACTAAAAAAACAATATCACTTCGATTTAATGATTGATGAAGCACATTCATACGGAGTCTATGGATACGGTCTTGCTCATAAACTAAACTTAGTTGATAAGATTGACTTTCTAATCATACCGCTGGGGAAAGGCGGTGGAAGTGTGGGAGCTTACGTCATTACCACTCCACTTTTTAAGGATTACATCATCAATAAATCTTACGAATTCATCTACAGCACGGCAAATCCACCAATAAACAATGCTTGGAATTTATTTTTATTAGAAAAAATGCCAACATTCTCCGAACAACGTAAAAAACTTCAAGAATTATCAAAATTTTTCTTAGAAATTCTGGAAAAACATCAGATTCATACCAATTCGAAATCCCATATTATCAGTATTATCATTGGTGACAATCAAAAAGCAACATTTGTTGCCGAACAACTCAAACAGAACGGATTTCAAATCTATGCCATCAAAGAACCTACTGTACCTAAAAATACCTCCAGACTAAGAATTAGTCTCAATTCAACGCTACAAAAAGAAGAGCTGCTTCACTTCACACAACTTCTTTCAAAAAAATTAAATTCCAAGGAGAAAAAATGAACTTAATTTTATTCTTTAACGGCTGGGGCATGGATAAAACCTTAGTGAATCACTTACCACTACCAAAAAATTACCACCTGAAGATTATCAATTATCCTTATAAGATCGAAAAAATCAAAGAAAGTTATAAAAAAATCATCTATGTAGGCTATTCTTTTGGAGTCTACTATCTCGCAAAATTTCTATCTAAGTCTCACATTCATTTTTCAAAAGCAATCGCCATCAACGGAACTCCTGAAATTATTGGAAAGTACGGAATTTCGCCAAAAATTTTTCGAAAAACGTTCAATGAATTATCTGAAGATTCAATACAAATTTTTTTCAAAACGATGGTAGTGAGTGAAAATTTTCAAAAACCTTCTAAAACGATGGAAGAATTAAAAATAGAATTAGAATCACTTATGATCAACTACCAACCACAAACAAATTGTTTTAACCAAGCATTTATTTCTGAAAGAGATAAAATTATTCCTTCTAAGCGACAAATTGCATATTTTCAAGAAAAAAATATAACGATCTCAAAAATTTCTAGCGGTCACTATCCTTTTTCTGTATTAAATAGCTGGGAAAAAATCATTAGAGCTTATTTATATCCCATCATTTGTTATAATGTTTAAAAAATTGAAACAGACAGTTAAATTTTTTCAATAATTTTTAGCAAACTTGTGAATAATAATCGAATAAAAAATATACTCCATAAAAGCAAATCCCAAGACAAGTACGAGTATCAATAACATTCTATTGTTACTAGTAAGAATCACCCCTGAATTTAATACAACCATCAAGAATACTAGATATACACCGTCTTCTAAAATACTTTGAACAAATCGAATACCCACTCCACTTAATATTTTAGGCAAAGTTTTCGACTTTAATTGAATATTCATAGTTGATGCCTCTGCATTTACCAGAGAAGGTACCAATTGTGAGCAAATTTTTGCACTCAAATTGACTACCAATACAATCATTGCAACAATAGCAGGTTTATATAGTCCAAGGATGGTCAATCCACCAACTAAGATAGCTATTAAAACAACTATCGGTACTGCCACCAAATTTAATATTAGCAAGAATCTTTTTCTAAACCAAATCCTAACAGTCCCACTGACAATCATCTGCTCTAAAAAGCCATAATTATTATCTAATTGTAAAGCCGGCTCTGTTGTGTCAAAAAGACTTTGCACAATACCATCTACAACTGCATAAGTAACTGGCACAATCAACGCCATCGTCCAAAATTCAATAGCTTGTTTGGAAAGACTTGATTCTAATTCTGTTAGCAAAGTAACAACTGCGGTTACAATAAATAAAGACTTAGTCGGAATCATGAATGCATATCCAGATTTT
Source organism: Lactobacillales bacterium (assembly GCA_031288715.1). Classification (GTDB taxonomy): domain Bacteria; phylum Bacillota; class Bacilli; order Lactobacillales; family Streptococcaceae; genus JAIRLR01. The sequence continues at coordinate 12,545 of JAITQW010000040.1, forward strand.
ATAAAGGATGGGAAACTCATAACAATTTTTGCACTCAAAGAATTATTTTTTAACAAAAGTTTACCTAATGGTATCATCTGAACTTTTCTTACAGAATTAAATGAGATACACCACCTTTTAAGAATAGAATATACCCCCAGATAACCCAAAAACATAACAAGTACCACTACATAAAACCACATTAGATGGCTCACATATAATCCATTAATAAACTTGTTCAATAATTCCACATATTTTTTAAGGTCACCAATTTGATTCTTCAAAATTTTAAGCGAGATATTTCCAATGCTACCTAACGACATTTTAGAATGTCTAAACATAGGTATTGAATAATTAATAGCTTTCGCTAACCGCTCCCCAACCATTACCCCAACAGTTCCGGCTACCATCCCAAGAACACTTGACCATATCAATGAGTTTGTAATCACCAATTGGCGCGCTGTCATTATCCACCACTGATAAACAGTGTAAACAATTTCTGCACTCATCAAACGAAGAACATAGTAAACAACAATTAATGGTCTAATCTCAACACAGAAACACCAGATAGGTATCCTAAAGCTAGAATAGGTCCTCCAACGGTAGGAATATATTGAATGCAATCCAAAAATAACCATTCCATATATGCGTAAATATGAATTTTTCGATTACTTAAACCAGGCTTGTAATTCTTAAAAACTCTGCATCTCGTGAATTTTGTTCCCAATTCCATATCTTTACTCCCAAGTCTATTCCTGGTATTAATTCCAAGAACAGATAAATACTTAGAAAAATCAAAAAAGATACATTCCATTTATAATGAACAAAACTAAAAAGTAGAACTAGGGCCAATGATTTTACCAATTGCTTTGTAATAAAAAATACACAAGCGTACATAGGCAACTTTTCTCTTCTAACATCAGCAAAAAAAGTTGTACTCGATGTTAACGACAAAATTCTTATTTTAAACTTCCAAAGTGCCCATCTTAGTATCTCCATGCACTATTTACCCTTCACAAACATTAACCACAACTCTGGAGTTATTTTAATCTCCCAGACAGCCGCAAACCATAAAAGAACAGACGACACCACAACGAACAGTGCAAATAACCGTAATGCTTGCTTATCCTTAATAACCACAGTTCCAGCCAATGCCATTATTAAGAGTGCTGGAATTTCCAACATTCCATGTGATAGTCTAATAACAACTTCTAACATAGGCATACCCACTAATGCCACCGATATAATCTGTGCTCCAAAAATAAATCCTTGTATACTCAAAAAAACATACGTCACTGTTTTTCGAGAGATTATTCCAATTAACAGTATCATTGCTATTATCCAATTATGATAAAAAACATATCCGATACTCAAATCAAAAATAGGATCTGAGATTGCGGCGGTTCCTCGCGAATCTGATCCAATTTTATGGAAAAGAAAGACAACAACTCCTCCTACAAGAAAACTTGCCAACAACACAAGCGTAAGTCGCCTAAACTCTCTTTTGATTTCTTGTATATTAATGTTACTCTTTAATGTCATCATTTTTTAACAACTTCTTTGACAATTGTTTTGTTGTCCTGAAATTTCAATACATGCGTGATGAAATTATTCCATTTAACAAGCGAGTGTGTTGATAGAATCGTAACACCATCATTTGAATGTGACTGAATAAAACGACCAATCTCTTGAATTACATGTTCATCTAAACCGTTATCTGGCTCATCAAAAATAAAAATGTCAGACATTTCTAAATACGATAAAATCAATCCCAACTTTTTCTTTGTACCAAAAGAGTATTCTTTTACAGGTATATCCCAATAAGGTGTAAAATCTATAACTTCAGCTAACTCTTGAACGTATTGTGGTTCAGAAATTTTTAATATTTCTAGCATAAACTCCAAATTTTCTCGACCTGTCAATACATCGTAAAGATATGTTTCATCCGGAAGATATGTTTTACTGACATGTTCCTTATATAAGACTTCTCCAGAGCACTCGGAATTGAGCATTAACAGGGTTTTTAGAAATATTGTTTTTCCAATACCATTCTTTCCAACTAAAGCTATAATTTCTCCCCTATTAAAACTTAGATTTACTTCTCTAAACAGTTCATGTTCATCAAACTTAACTGCTAGATTTATTGTTCTAAAAACGCACTTTTCATTCATAAAATCTGTCCTAATTATTAAAAAAGTAGTTTGGTACAATCATTACCAAGAATACAATAATAAACAAAGCCACCTTTTGAATACGTGTAACCGAACGCTGAGATATATAACTATATAATGAAACTAACACTCCAATAGATAGAAGCGAAAATATATTAATGTTATTCAAAAAATTTTGCATGTGTTGTGATTGAAATTGTATCCAATGCCCTAATTTAATATATTCAATCCATTCTTCTGGAAGAATCACAGAAAAAGCTTGATATAGAACATATAACATAAAAGCTATAGCACTGATCTTCCAAGTAGATTTTTGTAACGTATTTTTGGTAAACATCGAGTAAAGAAAAGTTATTAAACTATGTAATCCCTGCGTAATAGTTGCGCCAAAAAAAGAGGCAAAAAATGTAACTAACCCCATCAATAACACAAAAAACGGTTCTGCATTCTGATCAACGTGAATTTGATTTCCTAACTCAGTTAAATCATCTCCTTTTGTTACGGTCACAAGCAATGTTGACACTACTGCACTTATAAACGAAACAACGAAAAAGGATGTCCACTTGGATTTTTGATTTAGAATTCTATCCACACTGCCTTCCTTATTAAAAACAGACATAAATAAATCAACAACCACCATTATCTTCTCCTGAAAATTAAAAAATACGATATTCTCTACTCATTCTTAGACTATTAGAATATCGTACTTCTAAAAATAACGCACAATTTTAGAACGCTGCTGCTGCTGCTTTACCTGAACGCTTAAGGATAGCCTTAGCTGCAGCAATTGCCGCTTTAGCTACCCAGCCATATCCCGGAACAAAGGTTGAAACAACACCAGCCCAGCCCAAGGTATTCAAAATTGTATTCGCAACCCATTTGGGTGCTCCAAGTTGATTTGCCAAAAACATACTTAATTTCCTCCATAATTTTTATTTACTTTCTTGTCAATCAAAGCGTACTACCTCTTATCGTAAATTTCAAGAACAAATTAGCCACTAATAAAAAACACCAGAGATTTTCGCGTCTTTGAATTCCATGTGAATTGTTTGCAATGCTCAACCCAGCTGATATAATTTCCTTTTCGCTGTATTGGTGACGGTGACGGTTTCGGTATTTTCGATTAAAATCCTTTCTTTATAAGAAAAAGTTGGTTCTTATAAGACGCAATGATATAATTATTCGTAATCATCGTAATGTCCCTTACTTTAGTGTGTTTATCGACCTTTTAGTTTGTTGGATTTTTATGATGCCTTCTTCGTTTTACTTATTTTTGCTTTTCAATTTGCTAAATAGCTAACTTCATTCCTATAATTCAGCAAAAATATTAGATGATAGAAAATCGTATGCGATACCTTGTTTCTCCGTCCTAAATAGCTGGGAAAAAATCATTGCACCATGAAAGGATTTAACATGAAGTCTTCTCCTACCTTCAATTTTAAAAAACATTTCTCAACTTACAACCACTATGCCTACGTCCAAAAAAAAGTTGCACAAGAACTCATTGAATGGATTCCAAAAATCAATATTCAAACAGCGCTTGAAATCGGTTGTGGTACAGGAATTTTTACAGAACAAATTATCAATTACTTTCATCCTAAAACGCTTATCATCAACGATTATTACGATACTCGCCCATTTTTATCTGTTCCATATTCAGATTTTTTACTGGGAAATGTTGAGAAAATAGAGTTACCGAAAACTGAAATCATACTTTCAAGTTCTGTTTTTCAGTGGATCAATACCAATAACTTAAATGCTCTTTTTGAAAAATTATCCAAAAAATGTTCTTCTCTTGCATTTTCTATGTATGTGGAAGGAAATTTAAAAGAAATTAAAGAACATTTCGATTACTCTCTAAACTACCAAGCTCCTGTGAATATAAAAAGAATTTTAGAAAAATATTTTCCTTCTGTAAAAATGAAAAATTCTACCTACGTATATCATTTCCAACAACCTATTGAAGCCTTAAAACACCTGAAATACACGGGAGTCACCAATACACTAAATAAAACTTCCTTAAGTAAATTGCGTCATTTCCCATCAAAAACATTGACGTATGAAGTTGGCTATTTTTATACTTTCAACGAAATTCAAAAATAGTAAAACCTAAAAAAAGCCAAATTTTGTTTATTGATTGCAAGTTCTTAAATATGACACTTTTTTAAGAATGAAATCGTGGAGCTACCATATAAATTTTTTCATTTCTCACTCATCGAAATGGACAAGTTGTAACATAAAACCGTCCACTGAAAAGAAAAAAGACAGATCATCCAAATTCTAATAAATGGAAACAATATTTTATTCCCACTGAGATTCTCTATTTTTAGTTAGTTTAGAATATTTCTTATTTATTTCCTAAACAACAAAACATACTAATCAACTTCATCAGCTTCCTTAGTTTCTCCAGAAATAAAATACCTTATTTCTTTCTCAAATTCTTTGATCATCATGCTTGCCTCTGTTTGACTGCTGGCAGAAGTTGCCATATAAAACTTCATCTTCGGTTCTGTTCCAGATGGTCTAACCGCAATCCATGAACCATCCGTCAAAAGATACTTTAACACATTTGAAGGTGGAAGAAGTCCTCTAATTGTCTTTCCGCCTCTAGAAATAATCGTTTGAGTTTTGTAATCTTCAGTCAAAGATACATCAATACCTACAAAATTACTTGGTACTTCATTGCGGAATTTCTCCATCAATGCCTCAATTTTTTCTGCTCCATCAACTCCAGACATTGTGATTGAAATTGTTTTTTCTTCATAGTATCCATATTCTTTAAAGATATCTTGTAACCCGTCATAAAGTGTTTTCCCTTGCTTCTTATAAAAAGCAGCTACTTCTGCAGTAAGCAATAACGCTTGAATAGCGTCTTTATCTCGTACAAATGGTTTAATAAGATAACCATAAGATTCTTCAAATCCAAATAAATAAGTAAAAGAATTTGTTCTTTCAAACTCTTTAATTTTTTCAGCAATAAATTTAAAACCAGTTAATACATCAAGAGCTTCCACTTTATAAGAATCTGCAATTTTTTTAACTAAATCCGTAGAAACAATCGATTTTAATATCACCGCATTTTTCGGTAACGTTCCTCTTTGTTTATTTGCTTCCAATATATATTTAGCAAATATTGCACCAATCTGATTTCCAGTTAATACTTGATAGCTACCATCAGACAACCGCACAGCAACGCCTAACCGATCAGCATCCGGGTCAGTCGCCATCAATACATCTGCACCCACCTGATTCCCAAGCTTGATTGCAAGTTCAAACGCCGAATGCTCTTCAGGATTTGGTGAGACTATAGTTGGAAATTTACCATCTGGAATAGCTTGTTTTTTTACGATCGATACTGAAGTAAAACCTGCTTGCTCTAAGGCTTTTCGCCCTAACATTTCTCCTGCACCATGAAGAGGTGTAAAAACTAATTTCAAATCTTTACCCACTTGATCAACTAACTCTTGATTAATGGTCACACCCTTGACCAGTTCCAAGTACTTTTTATCTAGCTCTTCACCAACCATCTTAATTAATCCAGAAGTCTTTGCCTTCTTTTCATCTGCCACTTTGATTGTCAGCGGATTTTCAATAGAACGTACATATCTTGTCAGCGCACTTGCATCCTTTGGAGGCATTTGCCCACCATCTTCTCCATAAACCTTATAACCATTATAAACTGCAGGATTATGGGAAGCCGTTACCATAATTCCTGCAATCGCACCCAACTCTCGAACAGCAAAAGACAATTCTGGAGTGGGCCTTAGTCCTTCAAAAACAAATGATGGAATTTCATGATTTGCTAAAATTTTGGCAGATTCCATCGCAAATTTTGACGAAAAACGACGAGAATCATATGCAATCACAACTCCTCGTTTCTTTTGTCCCTCTTTTGATTCCAACAAACACGCTAAACCTTCAGTTGCCTGACGAACTGTATAAATATTCATTCGGTTCACACCCACTCCTATTAGTCCTCGCATGCCTGCAGTTCCAAACTCTAGTGGTGCATAAAAAGCGTCCTTTAACGCAGCCTCATCCTTCATCAATAATTCCAATTCTTCTCTCAATGAATCTTCTAATGTAGTTTCATCCATCCACATTTTATACATTTGTTTAAAAGACATCTATAAAACCTCTCCTCTTAAATAGAAATACAGAAAATATCCATACTTCTAGAAACTGTTAACTTGCCTCTTTATATATGTACCTCTAGGTGATAGAATCTTTGCTATCAGACAAACCATCATTAACAGATTATATACATAACTTAGTTAGCCATCCATGAGATTAAATCTACTCAATGCCTGCTGAATAACTTTTAAATTTTCTGAATCGTTCAAAATACCTCCTTATGATAGCACTCAAAAGTCATAAATAAAAGTGATCAAATTGCCTGTATGTATCAAGTTTCCGTATACATTGATCTTATAAACGTTGATATAGAGGATAATCATTGAAATAATTACGGTTATTAGCATTTAGCAATGCACAAAAAAGATCTATAAATTGTAACTCAAAACCATCCACCAATCACAGCGGCAAATTGTAACTCAAAACCGTCCACCCATCAAAACTCAGTTAATCAGCACGTTAAGCATTGTCCAGGAAAAGGTGGAGATTTTTTGAGGTGCTTTTTCCTCAAAAAATACTACCTAACCT
>JAITQW010000022.1 GCA_031288715.1 Lactobacillales bacterium
CAAGTGAATTAGTGCTTTTTTATTTCGCTCATCACTAAATACCAGTTTAAATAAAAGATCATCTGTTGCTTTACTTTCAGTCATCAGAAACTCCTTAATTGAACTTTTGCTTGTTCAAATATGTTTAAATTATAACATAACTGTCATTGCTCAGTTAAAATATCCTAAAAATTATTAGCTAAAAATTGCTTTAATCACATTTTCCAACCTTGACAATGAGTATTGATGTGATAATTGCGATTAGCAATATGGAGCCTTTTTTCTGATTTTATTTCCAGAAAGATGTTCTTTTTTAATCATAGAAACAAAGGATCATTGTCAAGGTATTTCAATAGACCTGTTCTATAACTAAATTCACAATGAATCGCCCCATCTTTTTTCAGAATACTTTGTCAAAAATGCTCACAATAACCAGCTATTCATGCGCTTATTTCCTTGTCTCAGAAAAAAATAGCAGCAATTCAAAATATGTCTTAGTTACAGAACAGGTCCAATGAAAAAGTCACTAATGAGTGTAACTATTTTTGGGACATTTTCACTGAACAGCGACAGTAAAAATAAAGTGGAATTTTTCTCTACTCTATCTATTTCATACTAAAGGCAAACTTTTGAAAAATATATAAAGTCATTCTAAAATAAAGAATAATAGCCGTAAAAATATGGTAAATTACGGGGTAGAAATTAAATTTTTTAGCACTTATATTAAAAATATATAGCAGAATGATAGAGTCTTCATTGGTGATAAAGACTTAGTTCTTTTTCGATAGATGGGAGTTAAAGTTGACTAAAATTATTTTTATGGGAACGCCTGCGTTTAGTGTGCCAATTTTAGAGGGGTTAGCAGCAGGAGGATATCAAGTGTTAGCAGTGATTACGCAGCCAGATCGTAAGGTAGGACGGAGGAGAATTTTAACATCTTCGCCTGTAAAAGAGGCAGCTGTAAGGCTTGGTATATCCGTCTTACAACCAGAAAAAATTGCAAACTCTTCTGAGATGGAAGAAATTTTATTGTTGCAACCTGATTTGATTGTAACAGCAGCATTTGGTCAATTTTTGCCTGAAAAATTATTACAAGTACCAAGATTTGGTGCGATAAACATTCATGCATCCTTGCTTCCAAAGTATCGAGGTGGTGCACCAGTTCATTTTGCTCTGATAAATGGCGAGAGACAAACGGGTGTAACCATTATTGAAATGGTGAAAAAGATGGATGCTGGGGGAATGATTGCTAAACAGGCGATTCCAATTGAAGATAAAGATAATGTTGGAATTTTGTTTGAAAAATTGTCGATTCTCGGACGAGATTTGTTGTTAAGAGTTTTGCCTGATTATTTGGCAGGAAAAAAGGATGCCATTCCTCAAAATGAGGAAGAAGTGAGTTTTGCGCCAAATATTACTTGTGAAATGGAACAGATAGATTGGACAAAGGGAGCAGTAACCATAAATAATCAGATTCGTGGGATGTATCCTTGGCCGATTGCGTATACTATGTATGGAGATTTACGAATAAAAATTCATCAAGCTACCGTGATTCGTAATACGAAGACGAATGAAGCCTACGGAGTGATTGTTAGACGAACTAAGAAAGAGTTGTGGGTGGCAGCAGGAGAGGGTAGTATTTTGCAGTTGGATGAAGTGCAACCCGCTGGGAAAGGAAAACTTTCAATCGTTGATTTTTTGAATGGTGTAGGAAAGAGTATTGATGTAGGAGTGTTGTTGAGTGGGCGAGGGACTGATGAATCTTAAGAAAATTCCACAGAAATTATGGAATAATCCACGTTTTTTGGCATTGCAAACATTAGAGCGAGTGGAAAAAGGGAGTGCGTATTCGAATCTTTTACTTCATGAACAGTTAAAAAAATCCAATCTTTCTTCGCTGGATAAAGGTTTGTATACGGAGATTGTTTATGGAACCATTGCACGAAAAGTAACATTAAATTATTTTTTGCGTACCTTTATTAAAGAAGGACAGAAAGTAGATTTATGGGTTCAAATTTTATTGCAATTGTCACTATATCAATGGCTGTATTTGGAAAAGGTGCCTGATTATGCAGTTTTTGATAATTCAGTAGAATTAGCGAAAACGTTTGGTAATCCTGGAATTGCCCGCTTTGTAAATGCTATTTTGCGTAACGTTCAAAGGCAGGGTGTGCCGAAGATTGAGGAGATAGAAGATGAAATGGAGCGTTTATCGGTTGAAGTAAGTATTCCGTATTCATTGATGAAATTCCTTATAGAGCAAGATGGAGTAAAAGAGTCTCGAAAGTTAGGATTTTCTTTATTAAATAAACCTTTTGCTAGTGCACGAATTGATACTAATGAAATTTCACTTTCTGAAGCTTTATTGATTTTGCAAGAGGAAGGGATCAAAGCTAGAAAAAGCTTGATTTCTCCTTGCGGAGTTGTGGCAAAAAAAGGAATTTTTGCTAAAAGCAGTTTATTTTATAGTGGAAAACTTATGATTCAAGATGAGAGTTCACAGTTGGTTGCACCAAGTTTGCAGATTAAAGCGCATTATCAAGTATTGGACGCATGTGCAGCGCCTGGCGGAAAAACGGCACATATTGCTAGCTTTTTGGAAGCAGATAAAGGTGGTAAGGTTTTTGCTTTGGATATTCATCCTCATAAAATTAAGTTAATTGAGGATCATGCTAGGAGAATGAAGGTTCAAGAGGTAGTGGAAACGCGAGTACTTGATGCAAGGAAAGCATCAGAGGTATTTTCAGATGAGAGTTTTGATCGTGTTTTAGTGGATGCTCCGTGTTCAGGATTAGGGTTGATGAGGCGAAGGCCAGATATTAAATATACGAAAAAAGTTGCGAATTTCAATCGCTTAAAAGAGGTTCAATTAAGCATTTTAGAGTCTGTTTGTTCTCTCGTTAAGAAAAAAGGTATAATAGTTTACAGTACTTGTACAATAGTAAAATTAGAAAATGAAGAAGTTATCTATGAATTTTTACATAGACATTCGGAGTTTGAAAAAATTTCTGCTTATCATACAGCAGAGGTAGATGCTTCATTGAAGGATAAAATGCTGCAGATTTATCCACAACAATATGGAGCAGATGGATTTTTTATCAGTTGTTTACGGAAGCGTTAAGTTGAAACTTTATCTTTATGATGGAATGCTACACACAGAAAGAGAAAGTGAGAGTTTATGAAAATTTCATTTGTATCTGACATTGGTCAGGTTCGATCGACTAACCAGGATTACACTAAATTTTTCTATAATCAGGAAGAATTCCCTCTAGTTTTACTTGCAGATGGAATGGGTGGACATAAAGCAGGGGATATTGCTAGTCATTTAGTTGTAGAGACTTTAGGATTGAAGTGGCAGGAGACAGATTTTTCAATACCTGGCACGGCAGTTGAGTGGTTAGTTAAAGAAATTAAGGGTTTGAATCAGTTCATTTGTGAAAAAGGATTGGACGAAAAATTTTTGGGAATGGGAACAACGCTTGAAGCTTTGGCTATTTTCAAGGGAACTTGCGTCATTGCACATGTTGGAGATTCTCGTAGTTACCTTATTCATGCAGGAGAGATTTTACAGATTACACAAGATCATTCGTTAGTGAATGATTTATTTTCTGCTGGAGAAATTACAGAAGAAGAAGTGGAAGATCATCCGCAAAAAAATATTATCACACGCTCTATTGGTATGCCTGAAGACGTGGATGTGGATATTCTGGAAAAGGTTTTTCTACCAGGAGATTTATTATTGTTATGTTCAGATGGGTTGACTAACATGGTGTCTGATGAAGAGATCTTAGAAATTTTGACTAATTCAAAAGGGATGGAAAGAGCATTAACGGAATTGATTGATTTGGCAAATGAAAAAGGTGGAAAAGACAATATCACAGCTTCTTTAATTTTCTTAGAAGCGGAGGATGTGAAATGATTGAGATAGGGAATATTTTTATGCAACGCTATAAAATTTTAGGAAGTTTAGGCAGCGGAGGGATGGCAAACGTATTTCGTGCATATGACTTAATTTTGGAACGAGATGTTGCGGTTAAGGTTCTTCGATCTAATTTTCAAAGTGATGAATTAGCGATTCGTCGTTTTCAGCGCGAAGCATTAGCCACTACGGAATTAGTTCATCCGAATGTGGTTCAAGTGTATGATGTGGGGGATGAGAATGGTGTTCAATACTTGGTCATGGAATATGTAAAAGGGATGGATTTGAAGAAGTATATCAAAGAATATTTTCCGATTCCTGCTGAAGAAATTGTACGAATTACCAGACAAATTCTTTCTGGAGTAGCTATAGCACATGAACACGGAATTGTTCATCGTGATTTGAAACCGCAAAATATTTTGATGGATGAAGAAGGAAATGTTAAGATTACGGATTTTGGGATTGCCATTGCAGCGAGTGAAACATCGATTACACAAACTAGTTCAATGCTTGGCTCTGTTCACTACCTTTCACCAGAGCAGGCACGGGGAAATAAGGCAACTTCTCTTTCGGATATTTATGCTTTGGGAATTATTTTGTATGAGATGATGACGGGAAAAGTTCCATTTGATGGTGAATCCGCTGTGACAATTGCTTTAAAGCATTTTCAAGAGAATTTGCCGGAAGTAAGTGAAATTAATCCAGAAATTCCAAAAAGCTTGGAGAATGTGGTTTTGATTGCGACTTCTAAGGAAATAAGCAAACGTTATCCAACAGTTGCAGCAATGAGTGAAGATTTAGCGAGTGTTTTGTCTCCTGCCCGTGTTAATGAATCAAGAGTATCTTTAGGGGAAACGAAGACCATTAAAAAGCAGTTTACAAAGCCTGAAAAGGAAGGGTTTGAATCAGCAAAAGAGCAAAATGATGAAGATTTGCTTGATCAGCAAATTATTAATTTTTATCGTCGTGGAAAGTCGACAAAGAAAATTGCGGCGGAATTGTTGCTACCTGTAGATCAAGTGGAGGATCGTTTGAGATTATTAGCAAAGAAGGGAAAAATTCAGTATCCGAAGAAAAACGGGAAAAAAATTTGGGTTATTTCAGCTATTGTGTCTATTGTGTTGATATTAATTATTTTTTTGATTTTATTGGGTGGCTCCCCAAAAGATATAGAAGTTCCGAACTTAAAAGATTGTACAGAAGCGGAAGCAAGAGAAAAATTGTCCAAATTAGAGTTAGATGTGAATAAAATTATTGATGTAGAGAATACGGATGTGGACAAAGGAAAAGTTGTAAAGACTGATCCTAAAGCAAATACGATGGTTAAAGAGGGACGAAAAATAATACTATACATCAGTAGTGGAGTAAAAAAAATTGAACTGAAAGATTATACGGGTAAATCGTTTGATAAAGTGAAGGAAGATTTAGTATTAAAAGGCTATGATAGTCAGCTGATTGTAAAAAGAGAAGAGGCAAATGAAGATGTCGAAGAAGGAAGTATTATTCGTCAATCTCTTCAGGAAGGAGAGAAGGTTGATCCTACAAAAGATCGAATTGTTTTCACAGTAAGCAATGGTTCGAATTTAGTGACGTTAGGAGATTATAAAGGGCAATTTTTGAATAATGTGAAGTCTGCTTTACATGGTCTAGGATTGAAAGAATCACAAATTCAAGTGAAGTATGAAACGGATACGAAAAGTTCTGCCGGTATGGTGGTAAGAGTAGATCCAGGATCTGGTGCGAGTGTAAACAAGGAGAGAGGGAAGGTAACTCTTTATGTTAGTGATGGGAAAGTGACAATTCCAAAAGGGTTGCAGGGGAATTCTGAAATGAATGCAAAATTAGCGCTGGAAGATGCAGGATTAAATGTTAATTCAGTTCGTGAAAATTCAGACTCTGTTTCAAAGGATTATGTAATTTCAATAGAACCCAGTTCTGGTCAGGTGGACTTAGGAAGCACTGTAACTCTAAAAATTTCAAATGGTTCACTATCATCCAGTAGCTCTTCCTCTTCTAGCTCTAGTTTGAGTGGTGGTCATTAATTTTTTTGGGAATTAAAATTTTAAGTAAGAATCCTTGATTTTCTAGGAATCTGTCTAAGAGTCTGTTTCACGATTAAAAATCGTTCACAAAAAACATTGTTCATGATTAAAAAATCATTCACAGAAAACATTGTTAACGATCTCTCTATGGATGAAATTTTTGGGGACCGAGAGGTACATCCTACTTAAACTTTGCTACGTTTCTCTTGTTTCGCGACTAAAAATCACTCACAAGAGGAAAATCGTTTGTCAATCATTAAGGTAGTTCGCAATTTTTAGAAACCGAAAGATCTCAGGCAGATTCTAAGAACTTGCTTAAATTGTAGATTATTCTTAATTTTTAAATTTATTTTCTCGTATATGTAAAAATAACCAAAATCTAAATATTTTATGCTAAAGCTTAGTTAATGAAATAAGGAAAAGCTTTGTTTTAGTCATGAGGCGATCATTAAAAAAATGAAGATCAATCAGCAAAATTTGGAGAAGATCAAATGAAATTTCAAAAGTTCTGTGCAACCACTTGTTTAGCCTTAAGTATCATTTCAGTTGCATTTACTATTGTGATTCCTGTTATCAATAAAGAAATTGGATTTCTTCTTTTGTCTCCAATAGGAATTAATTATCAAGGAGTGTACTCTGTTATCGGGTTAATAATTTGTTTGACGATTTATTTTTTTATAGCAAAAAAACTTGGTACTGAGAAGGTAACAATAAATCGATTATAATTACTATTATCCCTTTATTTTATCTTTTTCTTACTTAACAAAAGTTATTGCACATGTTTGAGAAAATCAAATTTTCTTCTATTCGTTTTTCTCGGAAACGATATTTTCGGTTTAAAATTAAGCATATAACCAAGAGATTATAGCAGTTTTCCAGAAGATTATACGAAGCTCTTAAGGTATGGAACTGTGAAAACTAGGAAGTGGTTACTTTGAATTAGTAGGTACTGTTACAGATTTGCTTTATTTTTTCCTTAAGCTTTAAAAAATCTTTCAAAGCATCAAGTTCACTGCTGGGATTTCGAAGAATAGCTGCAGGATGTAAAATAGGTATAAATAGAAATCCGTTTTTATTATATAATGTACCATGATCTTTGGTAATTTTGATATCAGGTTTAATGATTTTCATGGCTGCAATTCGTCCTAAGCAGACGATAATTTTTGGTCTAATCAGCAGTGTTTGATTTCTTAGCCAAGGAATACAAGCCTCCTGTTCTTCTGGAAAAGGATCTCTATTTTTCGGAGGTCTACATTTTACGATGTTAGCAATATAAATATTTTTTTTTCGATCTAAATCAATATAATTTAGCATCTTATCGAGTAATTGCCCTGCTTTTCCTACAAAGGGTTCTCCTTGCAAATCCTCATTTTCTCCAGGTCCTTCACCAATCAATAAAACTTCAGCTTTTTCATTTCCTATACCAAAAACAACATTATTTCTTGTTTCTGATAGTGGACATTGAGTGCACTTTAGGCATTCAATTTTTAATTCGTTCCAAGATTTATGCATTGAATTTTCACCTATTTTTTGTTTGAGAAACGATACATGATAATTAATTTTATCAGATATTTGCATAGAGGTACAAAAAAATTAGGAAAAATTTTTATACTTTTCAAAAAAATTCGTACTATATCTAATGAGGAGGAAATACTTAATTGTCAAAAAATCTTGCGCTTAAACTTTTGAAATTTAAATTCTTATTGAAAGAAGGCAAAGGAAATTACAAGTTCATGATTGCTCCTCTTAGAACCTGTTTCACGATTAAAAATCGCTCACAAAAAATATTGTTAACGATCTCGGAGCGATGAATGGTTTTGGCTATTTTTCCATATTTTGTGAGAAATTTTGAAAACAAAATTTCTTTCATTTAATAACCTAGAAGCCGTGCTTCTAGTGTTAAAAAGCCTCGATTTAGAACCAACGCTTCGCTAAACTACGTTTTTGACAGAAAACCGAAAGTTGTGCGCTAGTCTCAAGTTTTAGAAAAAATTGCGAATTGCCTTGATGATTGGCGCACAAAGTGCGACAGAATCTAGGCAAGATGTACCTCTTGGAGATCAAAAATTCATTTCGCTAGAGATCGTTAACAATGTTTTCTGTGAATGATTTTTTAATCGTGAAACAGGTTCTTAGCAAGAATTGATTTCAAAAAGAGAAATTTAAAAATTATTTAGAGTGTGTTGTCACAAAGAAAATTTTGGCAAAATATTAGCAGAATGTTTTTTATTTTGTTAACTATTGTCTAGAATAGATATCAAGGAGATGATTCACATGATAGCTGAGGTTATTGCAGTAGGGACAGAACTTTTGCTAGGAGAAGTGATAAATACGAATGCAGCGACGACTTCTGAGTATCTTTCAGATTTGGGAATTGACGTGTATTATCATGTGACTGTTGGAGATAATGCAAAACGTTTACAAGAAGTAATTGTACAGGCGGAAAAGAGAAGTGACTTGATTATTTTGATTGGAGGACTAGGACCAACCGAGGATGATTTAACAAAGCAGGTGTTAGCTGACCATTTATCGGAAAAATTAGTCGTGGATTCTAGAGGTAAAAAGAAGTTGGATGATTATTTTGAGCAATGTGGGCGAGAGAAAACAGCAAATAATGATCATCAAATTTTGGTGATGGAAAATGCAAAGTCACTTTTCAATAGAATGGGCTTAGCAGTGGGAGCATTTTTGAAAAAATCGGGAAAATACTACGCATTATTGCCAGGACCGCCAAGCGAAATGCAACCGATGCTTACGGAAGAACTCAGCCCCTTGTTGGCGGAAGTAGTCGAGGATAAGGTGCAGAAAATTTATGTGCGTGTACTACGGTTTTATGGAATTGGAGAATCTCAGTTAACAACCAAATTGAAGCACTTGATTGAAAGTCAAACTGATCCTACTCTTGCTCCGTATGCTAAAACTACTGAAGTGATTTTGCGTTTAGCGACGAAGTCGAATTCTGATCATGAAGCGATAAAAAGATTGGATGATTTAGAAGAGAATATTTTGTTGACAAATGATGTTGCTTCCTATTTTTATGGATATGGTGACGATAATTCCATGGCAAAAGTAGTGATTAATTTATTAAGGGAGCGTGGAAAAACGATAACGGCAGCAGAGAGTTTGACAGCCGGTCTATTTCAATCGACATTAGGAGAGGTGAGCGGAGTTTCTGAGTGTTTTAAGGGTGGTTTTGTTACGTATTCATTAGAGACAAAGGCAAAATTGCTAGGTATTTCTGAAGCAAGTTTGTTGGAAGAAGGAACGGTGTCAGAATTTGCTGCGCGAATGATGGCTCAAAGTGCACGAAATTTAGTGGGTGCAGACTATGCTCTTTCGTTTACTGGAGTAGCAGGGCCTTATGCTTTAGAAGAAAATCTTACAGGTGATGTATGGATTGGGTTGGCAAGACGTGGAAAAGCGTCAATTGTTAAGCGGTTCCATTTTTACAAAGATCGGCAATATGTACGTGAAACTGCAGTGATGTGTGGACTTAATATGTTACGTAAAGAGTTGCTGTTGTAAGCTATGGGTGAGTATGGTTTGAACATAGAAAGTTCTAGTAAATGTAAAATTTAATAAGGTTGTATTGAAAAAATGAAAAAGAAAATGGTATGTATCAATGTTTATGGGATTGACATATACGGGAATCTCATAGAAGTGGACACGTACGAAACGGTAAATTGTAATATAAATCTGTTTACTTGAATAGAAAAAAGGCAGATCATCAAAATTCTAAAAACGCTTGCAAATTTTTAAAAAGAAGTCTAAGCTTTAGATAAAGGATACGAACAAGTGTTTGAGCCACGGAATAACTTAGTAATCTGAAGGAGGATGTAACGTGACAAGGGATAGTAGACAAGAAGCGCTGGATTTAGCGTTAAAAAAGATCGAAAAGAATTTCGGAAAAGGTTCAGTAATGAAGCTTGGAGAAAAAGTGGAACAGCAAATTTCTGTGGTATCTTCGGGTTCTGTTGCTCTAGATGTTGCTTTAGGAGTTGGTGGTTATCCGAAAGGTAGAATTATTGAAGTTTATGGTCCAGAATCTTCAGGTAAAACAACAGTTGCTTTGCATGCAATTGCGGAGGTTCAAAGGCAAGGAGGGGTAGCAGCGTTTATTGATGCAGAACATGCATTGGATCCGCTTTACGCTCAGAAATTAGGTGTAAATATTGATGAGTTATTGCTATCACAGCCAGATACGGGAGAACAAGGGCTAGAAATTGCAGATGCACTTGTTTCCTCAGGGGCGGTGGATATTATCATCGTAGATTCTGTAGCGGCTTTAGTTCCCCGTGCGGAGATTGAAGGAGAAATGGGAGATGCTCATGTGGGTCTTCAGGCTCGCTTGATGAGTCAGGCACTTCGTAAACTTTCAGGAACTATTAATAGAACAAAAACGATTGCTTTATTTATTAATCAGATTAGAGAAAAAGTTGGAGTAATGTTTGGGAATCCAGAAGTCACTCCAGGAGGACGAGCTCTGAAATTTTATGCTACTGTTCGTTTAGAGGTTCGTCGTAGCACTCAGATTAAGGAAGGAGTAGATGTTGTTGGTAATGATACTAAGATTAAGGTGGTTAAAAATAAGGTAGCTCCCCCTTTTAAAGTAGCAGAGGTAGAAATTATGTATGGAGAAGGAATTTCGCGTACAGGCGAAATTGTTACTATGGCAGTAGAAAAGGATATTGTAGATAAATCTGGTGCTTGGTATGGATATAATAATGAGCGTATTGGTCAAGGTAAAGAAAAGACAAAACAATATTTAAAAGACCACCCAGAGGTTTTTGATGAGATTTATCAAAAAGTTCGTGTGGCTTACGGTATTTCTGAATTAGAGGAAGAATCTGTATTTGTGGAAAGTTAAAAAATAAATGAAATCTCTTGAATTACTATGAAAAATTCAAGGGATTTTATATTAAAAAATTGTACGTTTGGATGTTCCATTCTGCTTGGACGATGCAATGATTAATGCTGGAAAAATTTCACAATGCGCAGGATATAATAAAATAGAGGAAGTAGTCTGTTAAGTCGAGAACGTGCAAGTGGGAGTGCACGCAGATTTAGACAGTTAAACTTATCGGTAGATGAGCACATGAAACGGTATCTCATAAATATTGACACATGCCGAATTAGATTCCAGTTTGTGCTAAACTGACTTTTTGTTATAATAAAGGACGATCAATGATAATTGTGTTTACATATGAATTGAGTGGAGACGTAGGAGGTATTAGCTTTTATGGCTATTTTTAGGGGAAAAACTGTTGAAGAAGCAATTGAAAAAGGTTTGGAGCATATGAATGTTCCTAAGGAGAAGGTGCATATTTTAGTGTTGCAGGCGCCTACGAAAGGACTTTTTGGTTTTAGAGTGAAAGAAGCACAAGTGAAGATGGAATTAATTGATGAGCGTGTTGTTCAACATGCTGATCGTGCAGCGGTACGGGGAATTCCAGATGACATTACTGCTCAAGCAGAGCCTGTAAAGTCTGCTCAAGAGGAGACAGTGGAATTATCACAGGTGATCGCAGAAGTGAAAAAGATACAGGCTGAAAAAGAACAAGTTTCTGATTTGGAGACGAAAGATAGTGATGTCAATACTCATCCTGTGAAATTTGGTATGGATGCGAGTATTATAGATAAGCTTGTTGCTTATCTTGAAAGAATTACCAAAGAGCTTGGTTCGCAAGCAAATGTTCGGGTGGAGCCTGCAGGGACGACGGTTTATTTTCATCTAGATTCTGAAAAACAAGGATTATTAATTGGAAAACATGGGAAGACATTAAATGCTTTGCAGTATTTATCGCAAATATTCGTTCATCGTTTGTTTAATGGAAAAGCCACTATAATAGTAGATGTAGGTGATTATCGTTTGAAACGGAAAGAAGTGTTGTCACGTTTAGCTAAAAAAACAGCTGAACGGGTAAAAGAAACTGGACAGCCTATTTTTTTAGAGCCGATGCCATCATTTGAGCGTAAGCAGATTCATTATACTTTAACGAGCGATCCTTATATTAAAACTTATTCAGAAGGGGATGATCCATTTCGTTATTTAGTAGTGGAACATTCAGGAAAACAAATCTAGAAAAATTTATGGCAAGGCCTGTAATGTAAAATTTAATGAGGCTTTATTTACAATCTATTTAGCGCATCTTTTTGTTCTTCGTCAACAATATGTGTGTAGAGATCTGTGACTTGAGTGGAGGAATGTCCTAGTTGATGGCTGACTAATACCTGTGAATTTGTTTCTGCGTATAGTCTAGTTGCTAGAGTATGGCGAAGTTTATGTGGTGAAACTTTGACTTTAAAACTTTGTGAGTATTTTCCAACCATTTTTTCAACCGAAGAAGCATCAATTCGATTGGCTTTATTTCGGTAAGAAGTTAGGAATAGAGCTTTATTTAATTTTTCTGGCTGGTATTTGTTTTTTCGAACAGCTAAATATTGTTCTAAGTAAGGAAGAGCAAAACTGGCCATGTTAACTGAATCACGCTTTCCTCCTTTTCGAAAAATTTCGACTCTTTGAGTACGCAAATGAAGATCGTCCATATCAAGGCCAATGCATTCTGAAAGACGGATTCCAGAACCAAGAATAAGAGCGATAATTGCCAAATCACGTTCTTTATTTTTGTGAAAGCAAGCTAGTGCGCGTGGAGAAAGTTTTTCTGCATATTTATTATTGATGAATTCAAGAAACTCTCTAGATTCTTCGCCTAAAAAAATTTTTGATTTAATATTTTCAGCGCGAGCAGCCAATGTCTCGCGCTTTTTATGTGTTTGAATTTTCTTCATGACATTACGGTGAAAGTAGGGTTCACCTTCATCATTTTCAACTTCTTCTGTAAGATATCGAAACAGAGAAGATAACGCGGAAATGCTTCGATTAATGGTAGTTTGTGATAGACCTCGATTGTTGGAGTGGGTATTTTTTGTAGGACGTTCCATGAGTTGGTTTATGTAAAGTTCCACATCTTTTTTCTTTAAGTATTCTAAAGTGTCCACAGAAATTTTTGTGGTGGAAGAAGCTGCTGAAATTTTTGCTTCAATTAGCCATTGAAAAAAACGATTGTATTCTTTTAAGTATTCAAACAGAGTGGTGAAAGAATATGGAACAATTGCTTTAGATTGATAGTAGTCTAAGACATACCATGGCATCTTTTCTTTAAGCATTTCAATGTGCTCCATTAATTTTTCACGTTTCATAATACTTTCCTCTTTGAATAAAAATTTATGCTAGGTAAATTGTAGCAGAAGGAGCTTAACTTTCCAAATTTTAAAAATTTTCCGGAAAAGTAAAATAGAGGAATTTTTTCAAATAACCATTCAATTATAAAAGGACCTAATTTACCAATATTCATCGCATTCCGAGAGGTAAAATGAAAAAGTCTTGTCTTGATTTGAGAAGTTTTTTGTACTCTTTTGCACATTTATTAATGATTTCTTTTTTATTTTCATACTGATTTTATCCATTTTTATTGTCTTCTTGTGTTTTTGATTAGGTAATTCGAATAATTGAAATCTAAATACATTTTCCTTATAATATGTGGAGCAAGTGCGAAAAATTTTTATAAAGATATAGAAGCAGCGTAAGAGATATTTTGTGAACAGATAAAAATTTTATTTTTGTTATTAATCAGGGAGAGAAATCATGACTGAAAATTTCTCCAAAATATTCTTGTGATTTTCACTTCTTAAGAGGTTTGTATCTTAACTTAGTAATCTCAGTCTACGCCTAATCCGCGTCGGTTACCCCCGTTATTGGGTAAAGAAGTGCATAGTTTTTTGATCTTTTTTCATTTTGAAGTTTTTTTAAAACTGTGAACGAGGATGGTACCGCGTGTTTCACGTTCCTTTAGGAATGTGGCACGTTTTTTGCTATTATTGAATAATTTCTTAAGGAATTATTCAATAGATCTCTTGCGCAACCAAGTACCATCACCTCGAACATGCTAGATTTCATGACTAACAAGCAGCGAAATTTTTCGGACTTGTATATTTTCTTTTATTTTTTTATGCATTAACTATGTTTTGCAAGAGATCTAATAATAGTTTAATTTCGCAAGCGAAAAGTTGTTATTTTAATTAATGGTTCAATTTACTTATGCGATACGATATTAAATTTTTAAATAAGGAGAATGAAGCAATGAATTTAAAAGAGGAGTTAGAAAGTTTACGTTTGAAAGTAATCGAAGAGATTGATCAAATAAATACTTTAGGTGGACTGAGCCAGATTCGAGTAGAAATTTTTGGAAAGAAAGGATCAATTACGCAGGCTTTACATGGAATGAAGGATCTAACACCTGAGGAGCGTCCAGTGATTGGAGCGTTTGCCAATGAGATGCGAGATGCCTTATCTGAACAGTTAGAAGCTAAAAAACAAGAACTTGAAGAAAAAGTAATGAATGAAAAGTTATCTCAAGAAACTATTGATGTAACTTTACCTGGTCGAAAGATTAAAAGGGGCGTTTTGCATATTTTGAACCAAGCAAGAGAAGAAATTGAGAATATTTTTCTTTCATTGGGATATCAAATTGTTGAGGGGTTCGAAGTAGAAATAGATCATTACAATTTTGAACGAATGAATATGCCTAAAGATCATCCTGCTCGCGATATGCAAGATACATTTTATATTTCGGAGGATATTGTTCTTCGAACACACACCTCTCCAGTACAGGCTCGAATAATGGAGGCACACGATTTTTCTAAGGGTGGACTAAGAATGATTTCTCCTGGAAAGGTGTTTCGTCGAGATACAGATGATGCTACACATTCTCACCAATTTCACCAGATTGAAGGATTAGTAGTGGATCAGGGAATTACGATGGGAGATTTGAAAGGGACCTTGGAGTTTTTAATTAAGAAGATTTTTGGTGAAAGCAGAGACATCCGTTTGCGTCCCTCATTTTTCCCGTTTACGGAACCTTCTGTGGAAGTTGATGTTAGTTGTTTCAAATGTAGTGGTAAAGGATGCAATGTTTGTAAACATACTGGCTGGATTGAAATTTTAGGAGCAGGTATGGTGCATCCAGAAGTACTTCGCATGTCTGAAGTGGATACAGATTACTCTGGATTTGCTTTTGGATTAGGTATTGAGAGAATTACTATGTTACGATACGGAATTAATGATATTCGTGATTTTTACAATAACGATTTGCGTTTTTCAGTGCAATTTACCTAAGAGTCTGTTTTATTATTAAAAATCATTCACAAAAAACATTGTTCATGATTAAAAATCATTTACAAAAAACATTGTTAACGAACTGCCTAATAGCGAAATTTTCGGCAATTTTTCACCTAAGAATAGAAAAAAATTTATAGAAGGAAGAAGGAAAAAAGATGCTTGTATCCTATAAATGGTTAAGCGAGGTATTAGATTTAAGTGAAATATCTCCACAAGAACTGGCTGATCAAATGTCTTTAACAGGGATTGAAGTGGAGTCGGTGACACGTGTTTCGGATGGTTTGAAAAATTTGGTGGTTGGCTTTGTCGAAAAATGCGTACCACATCCGAATAGCGATCACTTATCAATTTGTCAAGTGGATATCGGAGGAGATGAACTTTCTCAAATTGTTTGTGGAGCTTCCAATATCAAAGCAGGAGTTAAAGTGATTGTAGCTTTACCTGGTGCTCGAATTGCTGGTGGCACAAAGATTAAGAAAGGAAAGATTCGTGGTGAGATTTCTTTAGGAATGATTTGCTCATTAAAGGAGATTGGATTTTCTGAATCTGTGATTCCAAAAGAATCTTCTGAAGGAATTTATTATTTGCCTGAAAAAGCAATAGTTGGAGGGGATGTTTATTCTTATTTAGATATGGACGATTCAGTAATTGAACTTGCTATTACTCCGAATCGAGCAGATGCGCTTTCGATGCGTGGTGTGAGTTTTGAAGTGGGAGCCATTCTTCGTCAAGTTCCAAAATTTGAAGAAAAAATATTGTTAGAAAATACGAATGAAAAAGCATCTGATTTTATTTCAGTTCAGGTGGAAAGTGAAGAGGATACTCCAAGTTATCATTTACGCGTGATTCAAGAAGTAAGAATTGCACCATCTCCTTTGTGGCTGCAAAAACGTTTGATGATTGAAGGTATTCGTCCGATAAATAATGTAGTAGATGTGACGAATTACGTTTTGATATTGTTTGGACAACCGCTGCATGCATTTGATTATGAAAAATTTGAAGGTAAGGATGTGGTTATTCGAAGAGCGAAAGAAGGCGAAGAAATTACAACTTTGGATGAGATTTCGCGGAAATTATCGCCTGAAAATTTGGTGATTACAAATAATAACAAGCCAGTGGCATTAGCAGGAGTGATGGGCGGAAAGGATACTGAAATTGATCAAAAAACACAAACAGTGGTTTTAGAGGCAGCAATGTTTTCTCCTTTTTTGGTGCGTCGTACTAGTAAGCAGATGAATTTGCGTTCAGAATCTTCTATGCGTTTTGAAAAAGGGATCAATACAGCTACTATTAAAGAGGCCTGTGATTTTGCGGCAGCGATGATTGTGGAATTGGCAGGTGGTACAGTTGTTTCAGGAATGATAACAGGGATGGAATTGATTTCAGAAAAGAAGATTGTTGGCATTACGCTTACACATATCAACGATTCATTGGGAACTAATTTAAGCGTGGAAGAAGTTAATGAAATTTTTGAAGCATTGGGATTTGAGTACAAGGTGACAAGTACTGATTATGCTGTGAGTATTCCTTCTAGACGCTGGGATATTTCTATTCCTGCTGATTTATTAGAGGAGATTGCACGAATTTATGGATATCATCGTTTACCGTCGACATTGCCAAAAAGTGCAGTGGTCGGAGGCTTAACGTCAAAACAACAATTGATTCGAAAACTGAAGAGTATTTTATCAGGAGCAGGTCTCTTAGAGGTTATTTCATACGCATTAACAACAGAGGAAAAGTCAAAGCAATTTTTGATGAAGGAAAGTAACATGACTCGTTTAGATTGGCCAATGTCTGAAGAACGTTCGGTCTTGCGCTTGAACATAGTCTCAGGTCTATTAGATTCGGTGCAATATAATGTAGCTCGTCAGAATAATAATATTGCATTGTACGAGTTTGGGCGAGTGTTTATTAACAAGAATGATCCTTTGAAAGATTTACCGATTGAAGAAGAATGTTTTGCGATTGTGCTTAGTGGGTCATGGCAAGAAGCAGATTGGAAGACAGAGAAACAAATGGTTGATTTTTTCCACTTGAAAGGAATTTTGGAAAAAATATTTCAAGTAATAGCGGTGGATAGTAAGATTACGTATGAAGCCACAGATGTGTGGGAAGAACTGCATCCAGGACGGGCAGCGAAAATTTTATTGGAAGATAAAGTGGTTGGTTTTTTGGGACAAGTTCATCCGAAAACTAGTAAAGCCTATGATATTCCAGAAGCTTATGTAGCGGAGATTTCGATAGATACTTTGATGTCATTAATTGCAGAAGACACTTTTTTTACAGAAATTTCTAAATTTCCTGAAAGTACGCGAGATATTGCACTTTTAGTAGATGAAAAAATTTCAAGTCACACTTTAATCCAAACCATTCAAAAATCAGCAGGTCGATTTTTGAAAAATGTGGAATTGTTTGATGTTTATATTGGAGATTCGATAAAAAAAGGAAAGAAATCCCTTGGTTATACGTTAACATTTGGGAATTTGGAAGATACACTTACGGACGAAGAAATTCAAGTGGCCATGAATAAAATTGAAAAAGTGCTAATTACAGAAATGGGAGTGCAGATTCGATAATTTTTTACAATTATTTGTAAATAATGTTTGCTGAATAATTCATATCAAATTTAAGAAATATATCTTTTTGGATATATAGAGCTTTCATGTGAAACTATTATTATGAAAGCTTAAAATGGTGCATCAAAATTCCCGCAGCAATACTTACATTTAATGATTCTGTATGAGCAGATAACGGGATATAAATATTTTTGTCTGTCATTTTTAATAAATTAGCATTCACTCCAGAACCTTCATTGCCCAATATAATAGCTAAGTTAGAAGTTTTTTCTACTTCGAATATAGGAGTAGCGTTTTTGTTTATGTCTGTTCCATAAATTTTAAATCCTTGCTTTTTTAGCTGAGGAATCCAATCTTGAAGATCTCCTTGAAAAATTTTCATGTAAAAATGGCTTCCTTGCATAGCACGTAAAACTTTTGATTGATAAAGATCCGCGCTTCCTTCTCCTAAGATAATTCCAGTCCATCCGAGTGCAGCAGCTGAACGAATCATTGTGCCAACGTTGCCGGGATCTTGTACTTGATCTAGTAATAGCCAACTACCAGATAAATTTAATGGAAGTTGGCTGTCTGTTTTTAAATTTAAGACAGCAGCAATTCCTTGTGGGTTAGGGAGTGTGCTAATTTTTTTCATTACTTCATCTGAGACAAGAACTTTTTGAGATTTTTCAAATGGATGTAAGAAACTGTTCCATTTTTCCTTTCCATGTTTTGTATAAAGAACAGCTTCTATCTGCTGATGTGTTTTAAAAGCTTCCTCTACTAAATGGAATCCTTCAATAAGATACTGTTGACTAGCTAAGCGTCCTTTTTTTGTTTGCAATTTTTTCCATTTTTTCAGTTGCTCATTTTTTATTGAAATGATTTCTTTTACCATATGGCTAGCTCCATCTTATTTAGATATCTTTAAATTTTGGGGTGTAAACACATAAGAGAAATCTTAAAAATTCCTCTTGTTCTAGAAAATTAAAAATGTTATAGTACAAAAGGTTTAATTTTTCGTAAATTTTTTTCTATTCCTGTTCGGAAAAAAGTTGGTGAGAAGTTGGCAAGCTAACTGTGATTATTGCTGGACGTAAGAGCCCAATGGTCGCAGCTTTTTTGTGTCTATTGATCTACTTTATGCTTGAGATTTTGTAAATTTCGTTTATAGAGAGATCTTCTTCGAATGGTTTATATGGTTCTTGTTTTCATAAATCCAAAAGTGAGAAATAATAAGAAAAAGGCGAAGAGAATTAACCCTGATAAGATTCTTTCCCATATAGGATAAAGGTGTTTTTGTTTTGGAATTGCTAGGATGATTCCAAGTAAAATCCCTCCAATAAACCCGCCGAGATGTCCCCAGATATCAACAAAAGGTTCAAAGAGGTTAAAGATTAAATTGATAATAACTAGAATAGTGTATTGTTTTGCAAGGGCAATGATGGTGGGATTATGAGATAGATAACGTTTTAAAATGATGAACCCGCCAAACATTCCAAAAAGAGAAGTGGATGCGCCTGCGCCAACAACTATGTCATTTATGGCAAAACTGAGGATGTTTCCTGTAATTCCAGAGATTAGGTATAGAATAAAGAAGCGAGTGTGGCCATAGATTATTTCAATTTGTTCGCCAAGGAAATATAACATGAACGAGTTAAGTGCAAAGTGAGTCAAACCAATATGAACGAAGATCGGTGTTACCAAGCGCCAGTATTCATGGAGTTGGATGATAAAGGGAGCATATTCTCCGCCAAATTTAATCACTGTTTGTGTATCTGTGCTTCCATGCATCAGTAGAAAAATGATGGATTGAATCGCTAAGAAAGTATACATTACATAGGGGAGATTTTTAAAATTTTTCATTTGTTTATTCTCCAAATAGTATTAGAAATTTGTATTAAATTTTAGATATCAGAAGTATGGATTTTTTGAACTTTTTGATCAAATATTTCTGGTTGCCAATGATTGTTGATTTGCCAAGAAAATGCAAGACTTGCTGTTTCTCCGTGAAAGTTGGTAAGATATTGATCGTAAAATCCTTTTCCAAAGCCAATACGATAGCCATCTTCATGATAGACGATGCCAGGTACTAGAATAAAGTTAATTTTTTCTTTTGGAATGGCATATTCACCTATAGGTTCACTTGTTTGAAAACTTGAATCCTTCCATTTGGTGTTAGGGCTTATAGTATGGAATTCCATCTGATTGTTCTTTTGAATGACAGGAACGACCACTTGTTTTTTTTCCTTCCAAGCATGATGAATAAGAAAGGTGGTATTAATTTCAAATGGTAGAGCAATAGTAAGAGCTACGCAGGAAGATTGTTGCCATTCAAGGCTTTGGATTAGCTTATTAATTAATTCTTTTTCTGCTTGTTCTCGTTTTCTTCCTGTAAATTTTTTTAATTTTTCAAGTGTCTGTTTTCGTAATTCTTTTTTTTTCAATATTCTATCCTCATTGATATCCATGGTGGTAGTATAGCTAAAATTTGAATAGAATCCTAATAAAGTATTGGGTATCCAAGACGAACGCATGTAACTATTCTAAAATAATATAATTTATGAAGAGTATTAATTCTCTTAAATGCTAGCTTTTTTGTTATTCTAAAGGCAAAATATAATTGTAATTTAAAGCTGTTCGCCCATCAAAATTCAGTTAATAAATCTGTTAAGCGTTGTCAAGGGTAAGGGGAGCGCATCACGCCAAACGCATGAAAGAATTATGAGAAAAAATAAGCGTGAGAGAAGTATTTTAAGCGAATGTTTTGTAAAAAAAAATCGTTCAAAAATTTTAAATCGCTTAAAACCATTCTCTGTGAACCCAAAAATTCTTCATGCGTTTGACGTGGGAGCGCATACATTAGACCTGTCCTGCAACTGAGGCATATTTTGGCTTGCTGCTATTTTTTCTGAAACGAGGAAATAAACGTAGGGGTAACCGTTACTATTGCAAGCATTTTTGACAAAGCATTCAGGAAAAATATAGGGCAATTCATTGTGAATTTAGTTATAGGACAGGTCTATTCTCAATTTTTCATGTGAACTTCATCAAAAAATCAGGCATAATATGAAGTACAAAAACAAGTGAACGGAGATTTACCAAATGACAGAAACAAAAAAGAAAGTTACTATTCGTCAATGGTTCATTCTCGTGGCGGTTGGTTTATTTTCTTTCATGTCCACCTTGGACTCATCCATTGTAAATATTGCACTTCCAACTATATCAAGAGAAACTAATATACCAATGAATCAGACAACGTGGACTGTTTCTATTTACCTTATTGGGGTCTCTTCTTTACTTATTTTGTTTGGTCGCTTGGGAGACCTACTAGGGAAAATAAAAATCTTTCGAATCGGAACCATTATCTTTACATTTGGATCTTTTATTGCAGGAGTTAATCTAGGAATTTGGTTCTTATTATTTGCTCGTTTCATCCAATCTATCGGAGCAGCTATGACTATGAGCAACAGCTTCGGGATCACATCATCATCCTTCCCTGCTCGCCTGCAAGGAAGAGCTATGAGTTTAATTGGAATTTTTGTTTCATTAGGGGCAGTAACGGGTCCTGCTTTAGGTGGAATATTGCTTCAGTTTTTGCCATGGTCGTACATTTTCTGGATTAATGTCCCTGTAGGTCTTATTGCCATTCTTTTAGGAGCTAAATTATTTCCTAAATCACATCCCCGAAAAAAAATTACTTATATTGATTGGCGAGGAACGATCCTCTTTTTTGGCACAATCTCTTCATTGTTCTTAGGAATTGAAATAGGGCAAGTATCTGGATTTTTATATCTTTCAACAATGGTCTTATTCTTCATATCTATTTTTTGTTTTGGAGGATTTATTCATATAGAGCTCATTTGTGACAAACCTTTACTAGACCTTCGAATGTTCAAAAATGCTCTATTTTCAATAAGTATTTTATCTGCTATGTTTATTTTTATTACCAACTTTTTTGCCAGTATTATAATGCCATTTTACCTGCAAAATTTACGTGATTTTTCTCCGGGAACCGCGGGACTTATGATGATGACTTTTCCAGTAATCATGCTAATAATTGGTCCAATAGGTGGTATTTTGGGAGATAAATTTGACAAAGAATGGATTACTTTTATTGGACTATTCTTTGTTGTCTTTGCTCAGCTTGGTTATACTCACTTTCAAAAATATACATCTATCACAACCGTTATCCTATTTACCGGAATAAATGCCTGTGGAGCCGCTTTATTCCAAGCTCCCAACAATGCTTTAGTGATGAGCAGTGTAGATAAAAAATCACTAGGAATTGCAGGTTCCATCAACGCTTTAGCACGAAATTTAGGAATGGTTACAGGAATTTCTATCGCTACAACAACATTATTTACTTCCATGAGCCATCAGGTAGGTCATCGGGTCACTTCTTACATCCCTAATCAACCTGATGTGTTTCTAAAAGGGATGCACATTTCCTTTTACATCTCTTTTATTTTGGCTCTAGCCACACTTTTTATTACTGCATATCGTTTGTTTACAAAGAAAAAACAAAACGCTATATAGTAAATCTGTCCTAAAACGTAGAATATTGTAATAAAACAAAAAAAAGATTTTTTGCATGTTCACTTATTTTGGGAATTTGGCAAGTTGTAACATAAAACCGTCCACTGAAAAATAAAAAAAGACAAATCATCAAAATTCTAATAAAATGTTTAAAGTATCAGCCCAAAACATTTAGGAGGAATAAAGATGAAATGC
>JAITQW010000020.1 GCA_031288715.1 Lactobacillales bacterium
AGTGATATTCTGTTGGGGAAGGCATTTCATCTTTATTCCTCCTAAATGTTTTGGGCTGATACTTTAAACATTTTATTAGAATTTTGATGATCTGTCTTTTTTTATTTTTCAGTGGACGGGTTTATGTTACAACTTGCAATCCCAATTTTTTTCTTAACACCTGAATATCACTTGCAAAGAACTCATCTTTTAAAATTGACTCCGCTATTTTCTTATATGCATACATAACCGTTGTATGATCTTTCCCATCAAATGCTTTTCCAATCCTTGGCAAAGAAAGATCTGTCAACTCACGGGACAAGAACATCGCAATTTGCCGCGGAACAGAAATACTCTTAACACGTCGTTTCCCCTTTATATCTGCCACTGTGATTGAATAATGTTTACTAACTACTTCGATAATCTCAGGCACAGTAACTTTCGTACTTCTCACTTTCCCACCAATAATTCCTCGCAATGCCTGACGAACAACCTCAACTGTAATATCCTGATTGTGTATAACAGAATATGCTTGTACACGCTTCAATGCCCCTTCTAACTCTCTCACATTAACAGAAATTTGCTCCGCAATATAACGCAACACATCTTGATGAATATCAATTCGATAACTTTCCGCTTTTTTACTTAAAATAGCTACTCTTGTCTCCAAATCAGGAGCAACAATATCAGTAATCAGCCCCATCTGAAAACGCGAAACCAATCGTTCCGCTAATTTCTCAAGTTCTACTGGCGTACGGTCAGAAGTTAATACAATTTGTCTTCCGTTATTCCACAATTCTTCAAAAGTATGAAAAAATTCATTTTGCGTCTCCGTTTTTCCTGTCAAAAATTGAATATCATCTACCATTAGCAAATCTACTCTACGATATTTTGCTTTAAATTGCTCCATTTTGCCAGATTGGATCGATGAAATATACTCATCTGTAAACATTTCAGTAGAAACATAACGAATAATGGCTTGTGGATTCGTACGATAAACCTCATTCCCAATAGCATGCAATAAGTGAGTTTTCCCCAGTCCCGTTCCACCATAAATAAATAATGGATTATATAAAACTCCTGGGTGTGCAGCAACACTCAAAGCCGCTGCGTGAGCCATTCTTGATCCATCTCCCACAACAAAAGACTCAAATGTATACTGATGATTCAACTTAATCGAACGATCTTCCCGTAGAAAAGTTGAAAGAAAAGGATCAACTTTTTGCTCATTCACTTGTTTTTTTTGATATTCACCGGGAAGAATTGCTTTCACTTGAATATCTCTTCCTGTTCGATCTTTTGCAATCTGTTGAATAGTATTTCCATGATAGTTTTCATACTGCATCTTATGTGGACTTCCCGGTACTTCAATATAAAAATTATTATCTACAATATCTAAAGGACTTGCTGAAGCAATAAACGTCTCATAAGAAACCTCGTTCATTATTTGACGAAAATGACCTTTAACCTCTTCCCAAATTTCATCTTTTAAAGTCAATCGTTTTACATTCCCTTCACTTTTATTAAATCTTCCCAAAGTTTAGCATTCTCACAAAAAGTTTTCCACAGATATAAAATAATCGTATGCAGCTACTTTCATACAATTTTTTTTAAACATACCGCCTTCTTTTTAATTTTTTCAATTCTGTACAAAAAAAAATTTCACTTTTTTACAACTGTTTAGAAGATTTTTTCACAATGTAGAAAAACTAACATTTTTTCATCTTTCTTTTATTTTATTTCACAGGAATTTGCCCAACATTGTAAATGATAAATAGTGCCTGCTGAATAATTCATAATAGCTATAAATAAGTTTTTTCAGATTTTTATTCAAAAATCTGTCGAAATGTGAAAAACTTTTCTTAACATATTGTGAATTCGTGAAATTATTTGTTAATAACTTGTAAATTATTCAATTTTCATTTTTTAATTTCACAACAACATGTCTATCTTTTTTGTTATTTCTGTTAAAAACTTATTTGTTTTTATCATTTCGCTAAAAATTTTTTAAACTTCTCTTCCTATTTTTAAATCTCAAGAAATTTCTTTTAAATTTCTCCACTTTTTTTTAACATTTTATTCACCTTAATTTTCCTTTAAAAAAGCATATTTATCCTCTTTTTCCACGAATTCACAAACCTTATTATTGTCACTAAAAATAATAAAATTAATAAATAAATTTCTTCAAATAAAATCATTGTTATTATTTACAACAAGTACGATATAATAAATTTAACTCAGAGAATTTTTTCATTACAGGGAGGCTATCATGTTTCAAGTTACCTTAAATCATTCTTACTTTTTAGCATCTTTAAGAACTACATTAAAAGCTGTAGCTAACAAAACAACCATTCCTGTTTTGACAGGAATAAAAATAGAAGTTAGTGCACATGGAATTCAACTAACTGGTTCTAATGCTGATATCTCAATTGAGACTTTCATTTCTTTAGAAGATAAAAAAGCGGAAATTCAAATTATCGAACATGGAGCAATTATTTTAGAAGGAAAAATTTTTGCAAATATCGTTAGTAATTTGCCAGAAAAACTATTCACAATGGAAGTTATGGAAAACAAACAAGTACGGATTACTTCTGGAAAAGCTGAATTTTTTGTTAATGGAATTGATGCGGAAAATTATCCAATTTTACCAAGTGTAGAAAATAAAAATTCTATTAAATTGCCGATAGAATTAATCACACAATTAATAGAAGAAACAGCTTTTGCAGTTTCAACTCAAGAAAGTCGACCGATTTTAACAGGGATTCATTTGTCATTGACAGATAATAAGAAATTAACTGCAGTTGCAACTGATTCTCATCGTTTAAGTCGACAAGCTTGTTTTTTAACAACTATGGTGGAGGATTTTGAAATCACTGTTTCTGGAAAAAATTTGAAAGAATTATCCTCTATTTTTGTAGAAGAAGAAAATATAGAAGTTCATATCAACAAAAATCAAATTGCATTTGAATCAAGTGGAATTCGTTACTATTCTCGTTTATTGGAAGGAAATTATCCTGAAACTTCTCGTTTGATTCCTTCTGAGTTTAATACAGAAGTCATATTTAAAAGTTGTGAACTTTTACACGCTGTCGAACGTGCTTCTTTGCTTTCTCAAGAGGGAAAAAATAATGTTGTTCGTTTAGAGATTACAGCTGAACAAGTAAAAATTTTTGGAAATTCTCCAGAAATTGGGAAAGTTGAAGAAGAGTTGGAGTTTATAAGTGTAGATGGAGATTCATTAACGATTAGTTTCAATCCAGATTATATGAAAGCTGCTTTAAAGGCATTTGGAGATGGAGAAATTAAGCTTCAATTTGTTTCACCTGTGCGTCCTTTTACCTTAAAACGTGCATCTGTTGAAGATGATTTTGTTCAATTAGTTACACCTGTTAGAACGAATTAAATAATGGACAGATTCTAAGTATTATTTACAAATTAAAGAAAATCACAATAAAAGCTTACACTGTACATTTTAAGATCACTTTTTAAACTCTACGAATGGAATGAGTGAAAAATATGTATGAATATAAAGTTGTTAGTCGTGAAAAGACTACCTTTATGAAACTTCATTTGAATTGCTTCCAAGCGGACTTTCACCAAGGAAAATGAAGTCTCTTAATATTAAAGTCACAGACTTTAATAAAGAAAATTAAAAATTGGTAAATAAAGTGATAAGCATAATTTTTAGTTTTTTTATTTATATTCAAGATGATCAGCTAAACTGTATAAATAGCAGAATTTCTAGGTAAGCTGTTTATGCAGTTTTTCTGATTATTATAAGTATGATATGTAGAAATTTTTATTCTCATGGACCTGCCGGTTGAGATCATAGATCTATATGTTATACATGTACATAGAAAAAAGAATGATTAAAATATGTTCTTGTAGAAAAAATTTACGTCAAACGCATGTAGATATTCTAAAATAAAAATAATTATAATAAATGCCGTATATGGTCTTCGTTGACTCGTTTCTGGTATTTAAGAACAATTTTAGAATATTACAAGTTAGAAATAAATTCTATTACTATTTGATTAAATAGGCTGAAATTCTAAAAGATAAAAATCTTATTATTTAAAAATACTTCTTATAATAATTTTAAAATAGCCTACCTATAGGGTTTAATAAATAATATTTTTATATTATTTATTACTTAAGAATATCTATATTTGTTTGTTGTGGAAAAAATTTTCCAATCATATTTTTATAAATAAAATCTGCTATTTAATAGGGCAAATATTTTTGTTCAAAAATTAAAATGGGGGAATTATGAAAAATGGGGATTAAAAAATTATTATTAGGATTAGTAAGTGCATTACTGCTATTTTTAGCTACAGGGCAAGTGAAAGCAGTTTCACCTAAAACTTATGAAGAAATAGAAAAAATCTTTCAACAACCTGAATATCAACAACAGATCAATCGAGGAAATTTAACAAAACAATTAAATATGCAAAGACTCGATAAAATCATAGAGGCTTTGTTGCAAGGAACTCAATCTATTATACTAGCTCGTGCTTTAGCATTTTCAGCGGGATACAACTTCCAATTTCTGAAAAAATATCATCCTAAATTTCTAGTCAACGATGCAGCTCTTTTTCCAATGATTATAGATAACTATTTTTATTCTGACGTTCAAGATTTTTATTCTTATAATAAAGAGAATGTATCATTAGAAATGCTAAATGATAAATTAAAAGCGAAATTACAAAAACTGAATTGTCTTTTTCCAGTTGAAGAACCTTCAAAGTGCGCTGTTTTATAATAGTTTCCTTGAAAATTATATGTATGAGAATCTCATTTTCTTTGATGAGTTGAGGCATATCATGAGGTTAGAATTTTTTTCTTACATTTTATTGATTTCGTATCATGTGTAAAATACAATCTAAATAAGCAGTGTGAGCATTTACCATGATACGATTTTATAATAAGTCCAATATTTTATGTAAATGCTATTGGTTTTATCGAAAAAAAGATTTTACGAATTTATTTTCGTATATAATATTTTTAGCGAAAGAAAGGAACTTATGTTTCAATTATTAACGGATACTGCCAGCGATTTAAGTTTTGAATATTTAAAGCAAAACAATATAGGGTATGTAGGCTTTACAGTTAATGTAGATGGAATAGAATATAAGACAGATATAAAGGGAAGTTTAACACCAGGACATTTACTGAAATTAATTCGTGAAGGTAAGGAACCAATGACTTCTCAAATTAATGTTGGGCATTTTTTGGAGTTCTTTAAAAAGTATGCGAAAAAAGGAAAGCCATTATTATATTTGGCATTTTCAAGTGGTTTATCTGGAACGTATCAATCTTCGATGCAGGCAGCAGAAATTTTAAAAGAGGAAGATCCTGAATTGCAAATTACTATTGTTGATACTAAGGCTGCGAGTAATGGGATGGCTGTTTTAATAGAACGTGCAATAAAATTGCGCGATGAGGGAATGGATATTTCTAAAGTTGCTACTGAGATTGAAGAAATTATACCAAGAGTTCGTTCATTAGTGATTTTAGATAATTTATATCATTTACAACGTGGAGGAAGAATTTCAAAAACAACTGCAGTTGTTGGAACAATATTAAATGTAAAACCAATGGTTGATGTTGATTCAGAAGGAAAACTACGTCAGATTGGCAAGATAAGAGGACGCGAAAAAGCGCTTAAATATTTAGTAAGTCAGACAATAGGTATTTTAGATACAACAATAGATCAGATCATCTTTATTTCTTATAGTGGTGATGTAGAAGATGCGAAAAAAATAAAAGATATGATGTTAGAAGTTCCAACTGTAAAAGAAGTTAGAATAAATCCTTTAGGGCCAACCATCGTTACTCATACAGGAGAAGGAACTGTAGCTATCTTTTCAATTGCGAAAGTAAATCGAGAGTAAAATATAAATGTTTCATGTGAAACAAATATGAATATTATTTTTTACTGAACAAAGGTTGGGACATTTTTACTGAGCAATGACACAAAAAATATTATTTATTGGACAATCCTTTGTTTTAAATGTATAATTTTAGCTTGTGAGTAGTCGACAGGACTAACCATCCTTATTAAGGATAAACCTTAATCATTAGTCCAGAAGGAGGTAAAAAATCAATGACAAAATATGAAATTAATTATATTATGCGTCCAAATATTGATGAAGAGACAAAAGCAGCTTTGATAGAACGATTCGATTCAATTTTGACAGATAATGGTGCAATTATTTCTGAATCAAAAGATTGGCAAAAGCGTAGATTAGCTTATGAGATTGAGAAGTTTCGTGAAGGAATCTATCATATTATTAATTTTTCAGCCCCATCATCATCAATAGCAATTAGTGAATTTGATCGTTTAGCTAAGATTAATGATGATATCATTCGTCATATCGTTGTGAAATTAGAAAATTAAGCAAGGAGCTTGAAAATGTTTCACATGAAACAGAGGATTGGAGAGGAGATACTTTAATTGATTAATAATGTAGTGTTAGTAGGACGTTTAACACGTGATCCAGAGTTAAGATATACGAACAGTAATATTGCAACTGTAACCTTTAGTTTAGCTGTAAATCGTACGTTTACGAATCAACAAGGACAACGTGAAGCAGATTTCATCAATGTAGTTTTATGGCGTAAATCTGCAGAAACATTAGCACAGTATGCTAAAAAAGGGACGCTTTTGGGCGTTACTGGACGCATTCAAACTCGAAATTATGAAAATCAACAAGGACAACGTGTGTATGTAACAGAAGTTGTAGCAGATAATTTTCAATTATTAGAATCTCGACAAGCTTCTGAAAATCGTATGAGTGGTCAATCAGCATCACAAATAGATCCTGTTTCATTGAATTTTGAACAAAATAATCAATCATCCTTTCAGACAAAAGAATTTTCAAATGAAAAGACAACAAATCCTTTTGGAGATGCTGTTGTAGACATTTCTGATGATGATTTACCGTTTTAATAATAGAAATAGAGGGGGAATATTATGTTTCAGCCGCATCGCAGTGGAGGTGCTCGTCGTCGCAAAGTTGATTTTATTGCAGCGAATCACATTGATTATGTAGATTATAAAGATGTTAATCTATTAAAACGTTTTATTTCAGAACGTGGAAAGATTTTGCCTCGTCGTGTGACGGGAGCATCTGCGAAAAATCAACGGAAAGTAACAATTGCAATTAAACGTGCACGTATTATGGGATTGTTACCTTTTGTGAATGATAATTAAATAGTAAAAAAGCGAAAATATATATTTTCGCTTTTTTACTATAAAGATATGGTGAATTGTTTGGTAAAAGATAGATATTAAAATCTGTTAATGATTTTTTATAATAGAAAAACGTTTAATTATTCTAATTCAAGAATTTTTGAATTATTATCCATGTCAGTTCTAATAATTAAAACATCGCATGGAGCATGACGAATGACATATTCTGATACAGAACCAATAAAGAATCGCTCAATTGAATTTAAACCGGTAGCACCCAGTAAAATAAGGTCGATATTCTCTTCTTTAGGAAGTTGTTTTCCAATAATAAATTTTGGAGATCCATATTCAATGATCGTTTTTGTATTTGAACAGCCCTCTTTTTTAGCTTTAGATTCATACTTTTCCAGAGTATCTTTTGCTGTTTGAGTTGCTTGTTCTACCAAAATACCATCATTAAAAGAAGAAACAGTTTGGAATGCACGAGTATCAATTATGTGAGTGATAGTTAATGTAGCTTCATTCCTTTTAGCTACATTAACAGCTTTTTTGAATGCAGTATCTGATTCTTTTGATCCATCAATAGCAATTAAAATATGCTTATATTGTTGAAACATTTTTTTCCTCCTAATTTTTTTGATAAATTATAGAATAAATATTCGCATTGATAAAAACTTAGTTTTAAAAAGCGTTACGAAAACAATTAATTTGTATCCATTTTAATTTAAATATGAAGAATAAGAAACAAAAGAGCTTATTATTGATAACACAGCTGTAAATGTATTCGTCAACAGGCTATTAAAGATATAAAAAAGGAGAAAAATAAGGTCTATCATTCAGATAGTTATGGATAAATTAATAATAGAAGCATCACTTTTTAATTTTCGAGTAGTTTTGTTAGATAATTTATTGCTTCATTCGATGGAGCAATTATTTTAAATTTTTTTACAGGAGTTCCTTTTAAGTAAACAAAAGCGCATAAAATGTAAGATTGTTGTCCGATCAAAATTTCACGAAAATCTAAGTATTCTAGATTTTCTTTTTTATTTAGAAAAGGAAATAAGTAGTTTTTACTTTTTGTTTCTCCGGTGGATGAATTATTTCCAGTTAGTATGGAAATTGTAGCAAGTCCTAAAAATTTCATTCCTAATGTTGATTCTTGAACAATTGCGCGAATTGTTTCTTTTTGTATGGCATTTGTATCTGTACTGAATAAACCATTTTTAACTAGGAATTGCTGATATGTAATTTTCACGGAGAATTTTCCGAATTTTAAGTATTGTTGCAAGCTGGAGAAGCTAATGAGTAGTAGTATCGACATTATCAATATTATGGAAAAACTTATACTTTTAGTAAAATAAAGAGTTTTAGCAAGAGGAATATGGAATTTTTCACACTATTCTTTGATATCTAAAACAAACGGAATGATTAGAAGATAATTTAGTGATAACAGAGATGATAAAAACACTCTTTTAGAGAGATTTTATAAGATTCTATTTTGTCATTCTTTCTTTTGGAAGAATTAATTTTATTTTGCTTATTTGTTATATAGTTGTTTAGTCAATTCTTAAGTTCTGTGATTGACTGCTGATTGAGAGCATTTAATTGAACGATACTGTCTTCGTTATTTTTAAAAAGAAGCTCTAATTCATAAATGTTCAATAATCGATGAATCCATGTTTGTTTGATGCGAAAATTGGATAGAGAAATTGAACAATTTTCATGATTTAATTCTAAATGTTTGGTGATAAAAATACCCTTGTGGATAATGAGCTGTTCAGAATTTAGGCAGTAGCGTATAGAAAAAGATTCAATAAATGAATGGATAGCTATTATTATTGTGAGGATAAATAATACCCCAAATACAAGCAAGTGGTGTTCTTTTGAGATTTTAAAGATAGAAGTTGCTTCCTTGTATGCGGGCACAAAGAATGTAGCAGTAATTCCTAAGTTGATGAGATGATAAACGAATATTTTTTTATCTAATTTTTTCCCAGACTTTATATTCATATAGGCAAAATCATTCTTTTCTAATTTATTAGAACCTGCCCAAGATCTTCCAATGGAGGGATCTTAAACAGGTTCTTAGATATAAATCTTCGCAATTGTTTTCAAGCCATGTCTATGTTTAACTCAAATCTCTCTTCTAAAGCTGACAAGGTGGAAATACATTTTTCACAGTCATTTTTTGTCAGGCCTTTAAAAGAATAATTTTTGGAGAGAGTTTGGAATTTGAGCTCTCTAATTTTTAAACGATTCATAAGCAAATTATTTTCAAAAGAAATCATGTAAATATTTTTCAGTGGACGGTTTTATGTTACAACTTGCCTAAAAAATACTACTATAACTTAAACAGTATAACAACATTTTCGTGGATATTTTTATGTGACGCAACGATAGCACGCCAAACGCATGTAGATATTTTAAAGTAAAAATAATTATAGAAATACTATATCCACCCGTTCATACATTTGTTAAGGTAAAACCAAAAGAATAACTGGAGCGAAAAAATGGAAAAAATTCTAGTATATTTAGATACGTTAGAAGACGTAAGGCAAGCGAACAAAGTAAAACACAAACTCTCTGACATCGTGTTGCTTGTCTTACTAGCGATGTTGGCAAACGTAGAGTACTGGGAAGAAATCGAAGATTTCGCGCGATTTTATGAAAAGCCTCTGAAAAAATACCTGGACTTTCCCAACGGAATCCCCTCTCACGATACGATTCAACGTGTGATGGCTACCCTCAATCCAAAAGTTACAGCTGAACTCCAAATCCGGTGGGGTGAACTCGTTTCTGAAAATAAAAAGGACAAACTTCGCAAAATTTTTAATATTGACGGTAAAACTATCAAAGGAAATCGCAGTAAATATCAAAATCCATTACATATCGTGTCGGCTTATTCAAAAGCTGATGGGATTTGTTATGGTCAACGTCCAACAGATGAAAAAAGTAATGAAATTACTGCCATACCAAAATTGATTGATCGCTTATCGATTGAAAAGTGTATTATTACAATGGACGCTATGGGAACTCAAAAAGATATTGTTTCGAAAATTATTTCCAAGAAGGCAGATTATTGTTTAGCGGTTAAACAGAATCAACAGAGCCTTTTTGAGGATATTGAAACCTTTTTTAACAACCATCAGAAATTAGATGAGTTGAAGAGAAATCATCATCATTATCAGACTGTCGAAAAGGCTAGAGGACAGATTGAGAGGAGAGATTATTACTTGTCCTCTGATACGGATTGGCTAATTGAGCGAAATCCGGGGTGGGATCATTTGCATTCGATTGGGATGAATGTGAATACCATCGAGCGTGATGGTGAAATTAAGGTGGCGAAGAGATTTTATGTGCAGAGTTTTTACGGCGGTGTTGAGGAGTTTGCGCGTATCGTTCGTGGACATTGGGCTGTCGAGAGTTTGCATTGGTTGCTTGATGTGGTTTTTCGTGAGGGTGCGAATCAGACATTGAATCAGACCGCTGCTCAGAATTTGAATAATCTTCGGAAGCTGTCAGTGGCTATTTTAAAGAGCTTGGATTTAGGAAAGAAAAATATGAGCTATAAGCGCAAGAGGTTTAATTTGGCTTTGCAGTTTGAGAACATGATCGATAAATTATTTGATTTGTAATTTTTTCTTTTCTATCTTTTCGTTTGAGATATCTCGGAATCCCAGTAGTGTTGAGGGGAGAGTTTCATGCGTTTGGCGTG
>JAITQW010000024.1 GCA_031288715.1 Lactobacillales bacterium
ATTTTATTATATTTCAACACAAAATAAATCAAAAGCGATGCTTATTAGCAATTAGGCTTATTAGCAATTAGTATAGTAGCACATCATTTTTAGCTATGTTTTCAAAAACATCTTCTTAACCCTGAATAAATAATAGCAAATTCTCATTAGATAGTGCCTACATAAATGTCTTCTTAACAAAAAAATAATAATAATTTTTTAATTAGATAGTATCTACATAAACATTCCCCTAACACACTATTAATCGAAACGATTTGTTCGATAATAAAAAAACTGCTGACCTTATACGTCAACAGCCTTCTTTTTATTCATTCGGACGATAAAAATTACGATTATCCAGTCCAAAAACACGAGGTGTACTCTCGCCTGGAGAAACTTGCTGTAAAGCAGATGACATCATCTGAATGGACGCATCTAAATTATCGATACAATGCAAAACTTCTGCTTCAATAACCTTTGGACGCATAGGCGAACCCCACTCTAATTGCCCATGATGAGATAAAATCATATGACGAAGCAAAATCATCTCTTCTATGCTCGAATCAATCTCAAGTTCTACTGCAGCTTTAACAATCTCTTCATCAACAATCACGATATGCCCAAGCAAATTTCCTGCTAATGTATACTCTGTCCCTATAGAACCCCCTGCTAACTCTACCACTTTTCCTAAATCATGCAAAATTACTCCTGCATACAGAAGTGATGCATTCAATTCTGGATAGAGCTTCACAATCGATTCTGCCAAACGAAGCATCATCAACGTATGATAGGCCAGCCCTGTTTCGAACGCATGGTGATTCGATTTCGCAGCAGGATAAGTATAAAAAACATCCTTGTATTTATTTAACAGAAAACGAACAATTCTATGCCAAGAAGCCTGCTTAATCTCAAACAACTTCCGCTGAATTTCCTCTTCCAATTCTGTTGGCCTCATTGGTGGCTTCTCCGTATACAATTCCGGCTGAAAAGCTTCAGAATCAGTTGCTAAACGAAGACTAATTTGATTAACTTGCGGCATACCTTGATAGAGCTCCTTTCTTCCCACCATATGCACAACTACTCCAGGCGTAAAATCTCGAATCGTCTTATCACTCGTATCCCAAAGATTCCCATTAATCGTCGCAGTCCGATCCTGAAAAACAAACGCTTGATACTTCTTCCCCGCACGTGTCATACGCACTTCCATACTCCTAATGAGCACATATATTTCAAAATTATCTCCTACTTGAATCTCATTCAATAGCTTTATCATTAAAACTCTCCTACCTTCAACGTCCAACAGATTGTAAATACAACCAATACTCGCATAGTCTTGCTTATCGTAATAGCTATATGCATTGTTATTACTTAAATATTCGAATCATCGCCACAATAAAAATTACAAACAAATCATTCTATCTGGCGCCTCTTCAGCAAAAAACACTCGCATTCTCTCATCACTTGAAAATAATAACACTTGACTCTCTTTTGCTACTTCTTTGAGCAATTTCACAAAATTTCCTTTTCGTTTTTCATCATAGTGCAGCCACACATCATCCATCAAAATAGGTGCAAAATACTTGTTCTGACGAAACAAGAATGCCATTCTTATGGATAAGTACAACTGATCTCTTGTTCCTGTTGATAAATCTACCACACGAAACAGTTGCCCGTCTTTTCCCTCAATCTGTAGTTTCTCTGAAGACCACTCAATTCCAATATAAGCATCCGAAGTAAGTGAAGCAAGTAAACGAGAAGCTGATGCCAACAATTCATGCAATGTTTGATCGCTCGAATAGCGCAACAAATCAATTAACAGTTTTGTCTCCACCTGATCAATTAACCATTCACGCACAAGATTTTGAAATTTTCCTCGCTGATATCCTTCATTTTGCACCCACTCCAAAAGCGTTCCATCTGCTTCCAACAATGATTTACGCCCCTTCAAACTAGCAGATTCTTTCAATAACCGCTGATACTCATCTTGCAAAATCTGTAAATTTTTCTCCTCTTCTTGCAAATCTTGTAAAATTTTCTCAAAGTTAGTTTTCTTCTCTAGATCGAACAGCTCTTTTAATTGTTCGCTAACAAATTTCAAACGAATCTGCGACTCTTTTGCTTGACGTTGCTTGTCAAGAAAAGCTTCCATTCCAGCAAAATCAATTAAATGATACTTTTCAATCCAACTATCCCCTTCTTCTTTTAACGCTGAAATCTGCACTTCTAATTCTTGAATCCGCTGAAAAATCACGCTTGAATTTTGAGATCTATTTTCCTCCGAAATACTTTCCATCTCAGATAAAAAGTCTCGAATTGCTTGAAATTTATCCTTAACATGTTGATTAGCAAACGGAATCCATTCTTGTAAAAACAATGTCTTCTCATCAAAAATTCCTAATTGCTCTCTAATATCCTCCAACACTGCTTCTTTTTGATCCCGAACATTCAACGCACGTCGGAAATCTTCCACCTGGTGTCCAAAACGTAAAAATTCTTCCATCTGACTCATTTCTTTCAAATTTGCACGCTTAATCAATTGAGAAAAATGCTGCCTAATTTCCATCATTCCCTGACGATTATCCTCTAACCGCCTCCTT
Organism: Lactobacillales bacterium; assembly: GCA_031288715.1. Lineage (GTDB taxonomy): Bacteria > Bacillota > Bacilli > Lactobacillales > Streptococcaceae > JAIRLR01. The sequence continues at coordinate 2,577 of JAITQW010000024.1, forward strand.
TGAATTCTTTTGATATACTTTTTTCGACTCCAGCCAACAAACAACATCAAAAAGATCCCAGAAAAAACAATTCCAACTAGACTTACTAAATTCCAGGGTGATAAAAAAACCTTCCATAACCATCTCCCCACACAAACAGATAACACAGGAAAGATAAGTAACCACCCATCAGACTTTAAAGAGTATTTTCTTTCATTTACTCCTTCTTTATCAAGCAATGACTCATTCTCAAATTTAAGTCTTAAAAATTTCTCTTGTAAAATTTGCGTTTCCTGATAATCAAGCATACACGGAGGATCCATTTCGTGCCATTTCCAACGCGAGCTCAACTCAATAATCGTCTCAACTGCAGAAGTTAGAAGAACTTGTTGCTCTTGCTCTTTCTGTGTCAATTCAACCACACGCGCCTCTTCATTTAACAAATTCAAAATTTTATCTTTCTCTCGCAAATAGAAGGAATAATTTTCTGTTCTATTAGATAATTCCGTCGTAAGAGCCACTTGATACCTTCTATTTGCTTGTGCTAACTCTTCTTTTACCTGAGAATATTGATAATAAAAATCCACTAATTGCTTATCATCTTCTTCTGGAAGCAACGGATTTTTCTGTAACCCTTCTTGCAAATTTTTCCATTCGTAAAAACTTTCTTTCGCACGCATCTGAGAAGTTAATCGTTCTATTAACGAAAATTTTTGTTGAAATTTTCCACGATTCTCCTTAATGTCTTCTTCTAGTTTCAACAATTGCTGCTGCATTGCTTGATAACTACTTTCTTCCCTTTCTTTTTGAAAAATTTTCTTTCGAATCTCCAAAATCTCTGTTACAGAAGCATTAAGTGGCCTTGCACTCCCTTTCTTAGCAAAAAACTTACTTGTCTTCTCCTGTAGCAATTTTGCTTTTTTAATTAACTCACGAGAACCCGTTGATGCAATCGAAAGAAGTGTCTCTTCAATTCTTTCCACTGAAAGTGCACGAATATCAGACAATTGTTCTTGTTTTAGGCTATAAACAGAACGAAATAAATTTAAATTTAGTGGTCGAACTAATTGAAAAAACTCCTCTTCGCTTAAATTTCGCCCATCCACAAGCGTGATCTTAGTCTCATTATTCTTTCGAGCTTTCTCCTTACCTTTGATGCCAAAACGCTCAATTGTCACCTTGCCATGTTTAGGCAACTCCAAAAACAAGCGTCCGCCAAACACAGCTTCTTTATTTTTAGGTCGAAAATGTCGATTCTCTTTCTTTGCCGTCTCAAAACCAAACAACATCTGTTCTAAAAAACAATACAATGTCGATTTCCCAGATTCATTACCACCAAAAACCATCTGAAGTCCTTCTGAAAAATCGTAGGCCTGTTGTTCTAATTTTCCGAATCCATCAATCTCCGCACGAATCAGCTTCACTTAAAAACCTCCAATTTAACTCCAAATTCTAAAAATTTTCGAATCTTTAGATCGAGTAGATTCAACTTAATAAACAATAAACATACTTTCTAATCGCATTTTTATCACAAGTTTTTAGACTTCTTTATTTACTTCAAAAAATAAATAAAATCGACGTTTTGCCTCTTCATATACTTCAGCTTGGAACGAAGAATCCACAAATTCCAACAGATTTTCCAATCCTCTTTTACTTGCTAATGGTTTACTTAACGTAGAGAGCAAGTCTTGCTTATGAAACTGATCGAATCGTTCTTCAATTTCTCGCTTTTCAAAAGGAATCAACACCTTCTGCTGAACATCCATTGCAGCTCGCCAAGAAATCTTACTAATTGACAATTGAAGCGGATATAACGAATTAAAGAACTCTATTAATTCGAATTCGTCCAAAGATGGAATCAACGAATCTAAAACATTCTCTAATTGGATTTCAACAAACTGCATCTCACTTATTTTCGCTTCTTCAATTCTTCTCTGCAGGTAAAGACGTAAATCCTCCATATTCTGAATCTCACTCACATCACAAGAAAGTACTTGAAAAACAAGCGCTGCTACAGAAATTTCTTCTACTTTTAGCACTTCTTGGTCTAATTCAACTAAATTGACACAATGACTATTTTTTTCCTTACGAGTATGACCAATCGGCGCACCTGCATAACGAATTCGTCCTTCTGAATCTAACACTTCCGCTTGATGAATATGTCCTAACGCCCAATAATCATAGCGTTTTGTTTGCATTTCCTGCAAAGAGAAGGGAGCATAACGAGAATTTTCTCCGCCCAATTCTCCATGGTAGATTCCTAAATGATAGTCAATATCTTTTAGACGTTCAGGAAAATCAAGAATTTTTCGCTCAGAAATCCAAGGTCTACGATAACTGAAGCCAGAAATAGCCACCTTTGCTCCGCTTTTGGTCGTCTTCATCACGGTAGATACATCTTCCTCTGTAAAAAGATGCACATTTTCTGAAAAACGAAACCAAAATCGACTTTCTTCATAATAATCATGATTTCCAAAAACCAAAAATACAGAAATATCCAAGTCTCTTAAGCGAGAAAGTGCAGAGGCAATCACTTTTTGTGTCTTAGGAGATGAAAATGTTCGATGAAACGTATCTCCTGCAAAAATTAAAAAATCAACTTTTCGCTCGATAGCTACATCAATGATTTTTTTCAACGTTTTTTCATTCGCCAAGAGTAAGCGATTAGAAAATAACTCTTCTGTTGGACGCACCCCTTCAAAAGCACGGTCAATATGTAAATCTGATACATGCAAAAAACGAATCAAACTCCTCACCCCTCTCATTTTCTACATTATAACCCAAACTTCCAAAAACAAATTTTATTTTTGTTTGGATTTACCCAAAAAAGAAATTTAAAAGTTATTCAGTAAGCATTATGTTAAAATTGGAAAAAAGAATAAATTTATAATTGATTCACGTAAAAATTGATTATACAAGGAGAAATCAATTGGTGACTTTCATAGACGGAAAAGCATTAGCTCAAAAAACAAAAGAAACATTGAAAATACGAGTTCAAACATTGAAAGAAAAGGGAATTACTCCTGGTTTAGCAGTAATTTTAGTAGGAGAAAATCCTGCTAGCCAAGCCTACGTTCGAGGAAAAGAAAGTGATGCAAAAAGTTTAGGATTCATATCCATCATTGACCGTGTAGATGAGTCTATTTCACAAGAAGAGCTACTAAAAAAAGTTGAACAATACAATCAAGATAAAAACATTCACGGATTATTAGTACAACTTCCCTTACCAAAACATATAAATGAAAAATCCATTACACTTGCCATTGATCCAAAAAAAGATGTGGATGGCTTTCATCCTGTAAATATGGGTCATTTATTTCTTGGAAATCCACTTATGATTCCTTGTACTCCGTTTGGAATTATGCGTATGTTTGAAGAGTACGCAATTGATTTAGAAGGTAAAGAAGCCATAGTAATTGGGCGTTCTAACATTGTTGGCAAACCTATGGCTACTCTTCTAACCATGGCAAATGCAACAGTTACTATTGCACACTCTAGAACAACTGACTTGCCCAGTATTACTAAACGAGCTGATATCTTAGTTGTGACAATAGGTCAAAGCGAAAAAATCACCAAGGAATATGTCAAAAACGGTGCTGTTGTCATTGACGTTGGAATGAACCGTTCAGAAAGCGGAAAGTTAGTCGGAGATGTCAAAACTTGCGATGTCGCAGAAATTGCAAGTTTCCTTACCCCTGTTCCCGGCGGCGTTGGACCAATGACCCGTGCTATGTTAATGGAACAAACCGTTCTTGCTGCTGAACGATCTACTGGTGAAAATCTCGTATAATAAAGGTTAACGGCATATTTATTATAGAAGCTCTAGTTTTTGCTTATCAATAATTTTTGATCTTTTATTTGGAAAATTTTATTTGCTAGTTGTTTTTTGAAATCCTCTGAATGTGAAGAAAAAAGAAAAATTCTCCCTGCCTTTGCCTGTGTTTTCATAATATGAATCATTCTTTCTCTGCTTTTCATATCTAATGCTCCTAATGGTTCATCTAATAAAATCAAAGGTACATCAATCGAAAAGAAACAAGCCAGTGCCAATTTACAACGCATTCCCAGTGAATAACTCTCAAGTTCCTTTTCATTAGTTAGGTTAAAATAAAGCTTTTTTAACATTTGTTTAACTTTAGAACAATAATTTTGATCTTGACTCCAAAGATATCGGATGATTTCAATATTATCTTGATAATTTATTTTTTCATAAAATTTTGGCTTACTGGGAATAAAAATCAGCTTTTTCTTTAATTCTTCGTTTGCAATCACTTGGTTGTTAATTATTAAAGTTTCGAAATGACCTTTAAAATAAATCAATCCTGATAACAATTTCAACAACGTTGTTTTTCCCGACCCATTATCTCCAGATAAACAAGCGATGTCTCCATTTGAAAGATTAAAATGAGCATCTTCGAAAATCAATTGCTCACCATAGGAAAAATTTAAATGCTTAATACTTATTTTTTTAATTATATCCATTGAGATTTCCATAGCCTACTATAAAACAATTTTTAAATGTGATTCAATCAAGGCGGCAAAAATTAATAAAAACACCAACATTATTAAAAAATAAAGGCTATATCTTATTCGAATGCATTTCTTATCAATATACCTGATATTATAAATAAACTTTTGTGTCTCTAAACCAATACTTGCAGCCATTAACAATGCAAGTATTTCTAAAAAAGCATGTGGTAAAATACCGGTTATAATCGGATTAATTCCATAGCGGTTAAAGACACAGATCAGGACATTACCAAGAAAAATACTGTTAAAAATAATGAGCAGGAAACTTAGTAATCCGAAAGATAGGTTGCCGAAAACGATTAGGCACAAAGCAAGTCGAATATTTTGCAAAAAGATAGTAAAAAAGGAAACATTTTTGGGGTGGATATCATATTGATGATGGCAAAAAATAATGATCCCTACCAATACTAGTAACAAATAACACGATGACATAGTAATGAGTTGCTTTTTAAAGTATTTAAAAGCCGTAATCATTTTATAAAGACAATTTTGCAAAAAGGTGCCTCCCTTTACTAATAAATTTCTTTTCTTCCTTCCGCAGAAGATAGCTGTATAAAATCAAATAAAAGAAAAAAATTATAAAAAGCAACACCGTCCATTTTGGAGGAATAAATTCTAATACGCCCTCCATCAGCAATATATAACACCAGGGAAGTACCAAGAGCCTCTTCCAGAAGGAATATAATTTTAAATATATTTCTTCTTCAAAATTATCTATTTCCTCAACGCTTCCTTGTCCTTTCACTAATCGATAGTTTTACTAAAAATATACGGACTTACAAACAAAGATAACCTGGGACCATAAAAAAATGACCAAAGAGATAGCAAAAGCAAAAAAATCATTGAAAAAATTAGAATAGCAACATGATGAATAAAGAAAATTTCTACTGCAATGGAAAATAAAAAAATAGCAGCCATTGGTATCAATGAAATACTTTTGAGTACAGCAATCTTTGTTTGATACAAATCAAAAAAACATCCCGAAAGTTTATAAATATATAATTGCGACTCGTCTATTCGATAACGAAAAACGGGCAATAATTTATACTGTAAATTTTGGATAACTTCTAATTCAGAAACAAAAGCACTAAATATAATTAGAAAAACCATCAACATAGGATTTTTCACATAGCGTAAAAAAATTAATAATACCCATAAGATTACAATCGTTGATGTAGATAAAAAATATGATAATGTGCCGGTTTCAAGATATTTTCGATCATTTTTAATGGTCCTTAATTGAGTAACAAATAAAATTTTCTTATCAAAAAACTGTTCACCAATTTTTTGCCACATTTTGATAAGTCTCAGTTTTAAAGGTGAAGGAAAATAGATAAATTCAGAATTATCCAGAATTTTCTCTAATTTAATTTTTGAACGATACATTAAAATTGCTGTATCTTTTTAAAAATAAAAAATAATTTATCTAACTCTTGATGCCACTGCTCACTCAGAGCAGTATCAACTTTTCTTAGTGAATTTGTGTTCATTCCTTGATTAAAAATAATTTTCTTGAGTAGTTGGAAACTTCTAATGAGAAATCCCAAAAACATCTGAATCAAAGTAAGAGCTACCGCCGTTTTCATAATATATGAAAATAAAGAAATGCTTTTTAAACCTGTTTGTTTTTTAATTAATTCTCGTTTTTTAAGGGCGTATACTCTCACTAATGTGTAGGAAAATGATGCAAAAAAGAAACTAAACAACAAGGGAAAGGCTAGATCTAACCGAAAAACTAAAAAATAACAAAGAGTCCCAATTACCTTGTCAAAATAAACAACATAAAAAAAGAGGATTTCGCTTATCATTGTTATGTAAATCCTAACCTGTTTACTCTTTGGATTCATCATCATCCAATCGAAAGATAATGCTTGTAAGGCACTCTTTGAATGTTTAATGATAAATTCTAAGTGCAAAAATAGGTAGATCAATACAATAAAAAAATCGTAATAGTCAGTAAATAAAAGGGGAACAAATAATTTTCGTATTAAAAACAATGTTCCTGTAAATAAAACTGTTTTCCCTAAAGTGAGCAAAATAAAAAATAAAGTTCGCCTTTTTTTGTAATGTGCGGTAATAACATTTGATAGTTATTGATTAACCTGTTGTGAAAAGTGTTTTTTAAGTACTGGTACAACTAAAACCATCTCCTGCTTTTAAAATGCGAAAAATATATTCGAAGGAATTAATTTGAAATTCGTTTAAATAATAAAATTAGACAGTAGCTACAAATTTTTAAATTATATAATTGGAGCTGCATAGAAAATTATTAGTAAGCTATCGCTTTTTTGATACCTCTTTTTGCTAATCTTTTCACCGTTTGTTTAAAAGTTTCCCACCCAATTGTCAAAAGAGTTGCGCTTCCAGCTGACGCTACAGAAGCTAAGATACCCAATACCGTCACAAATGTGCCTGCATGCAAAATAATATTAACAACTGCTGTCGCCGTTGCTTCTGGAACACCCAACGATGCTGCAACATTGGCTAAAAATGGATTCATAAAGAATCAATCCTTTCCACTTTTAAATTTTCATATGTACAAATAGTATCATAATTATTTATCTGTTATCTACAAAATATGTTAAAAACGGTACTATTATTATTGACACTGGGTTGAGATAGATCGCTCAGAAAGCGGAAAGTTAGTCGGAAATATCAAAATTTGCAATGTTGCAGAAATCACAAGCTTCCTTACCCCTGTTCCGGGACGTTGAATCAATGAATTCGTGCTATGTGGATGGAACAATCCGTTGAAGTTTAAATTTCAAGCTTTATTCTATATTCCAAAACTATTTAACGTATCTACAACCTTCGTCAGATTACCTTTATTTCTTCCATCTTTATCCAATGGAGAAATCACTTCTAATGCATCTATTCGTACAATTAACGATCTATTTAATATCGTATGTTTATCGTTCGCAAAAATATGCAGCTCTTCCTCTAAAATATTTACACAAGCATCCTTCCAAGCAGCAAACGGCTCTTTTTCAGAATAAACTTCCTTCTTCACAAAAACATGATCATTCAATAAATGAAAAGCAATATCATAATACTTTCCCTTCATTCATTCTCACCTCCTACTTATAAAATGAACTCTACATATAGAGAAATTAATCATCTATGATAAATTTTTATATTCATAGATTACTAATTAATTGACCTTCTTGCAATGTGCTATATTCACCAATCCAGGGGTTTGCACCCAACTTCATTCAGTCTTTACTTCACGATAAACTCCTTGTCTTTCGCTAACAATTCCTACTGCCATGCCTGTCGTGGAACTTACACCACTTAGTATTAAATCATGCAGGGTGCACATAAAAAACAGCCAAATCAAAAATACATTCCGATTCAACTGTTTCCGATACATTTAAAAAATTATAGAATTTTTTAAATAAATAAAACTCAATAATTTTTATTTAACTGCGTCTTTCAATCCTTTTCCTGCACGGAATGCTGGGGTTTTTGAAGCTGGGATCGTAATCGCTTTTTTAGTTTGCGGGTTACGCCCTTTACGTGCAGCACGATGACGAACTTCAAAATTTCCAAAACCTATCAATTGAACTTTCTCACCTTTTCCTAAAGTTTCTTGAATTGTTTTGAATACTGCATCTACCGCTGCAGCAGCATCCTTCTTTGTAGTTCCTGTCTTATCTGCAACTGCATCTACTAAACCTGCTTTATTCATAAAATAAACACCCTTTCAATTTAAACTTTCAATTTAAAAAATTTGGTTAAGACAGCAGATTTCTGCCTTTCCTGAACCGATTATACCAGTAGAAAGTAACAATGCAATATAAAACTAATGATTTTAAAGTATTTTTATTGTTTTCACTAAATTTTCAAAATTTTATGCTTATTTTCAAAAAATAATCCATTTTATAAAGTTTAATATTTAATAATATAACAGATATATAATGCTTTGTTGACTGATTTTTATATTAAATATCCTATTTCTTTCTATTTTTTACAAAAATTTTTCTATGAAAATTAGAAAACAAGAAGAAAATACTTAATATCTCTCAAAACATATGCTCATTAGCCCTATTTCATAAAAATTAATCTTCTACATCTCCAAACGCCACATGCACATCTTGAATCCGCTTGAACATTTTTTCTATATCTTTATTACTAAAAGAAATCAAAGTAGGACGACCATGAGGGCAATTAAATGGATTTTGACAATTCGCCAAATCAGACAACAATGCCCTTGCTTCTTCTGGTGATAATGCATGATTTGCCTTAATAGAGCGCTTACAACTCATCAAGATCGCTACATCTTCACGAAATTCTTTTACACTAACCTTACCTGTAGCCAAAAATAAATCAAGCATTTCACGCACCACAAACTCCTCTTGCCCTTTAGGATACCACATCGGATGTCTGCGCAATACAAAAGAATTTTCTCCATAACGCTCCAAAAAAATTCCAACCTGTTGCAATAATTCTTTACTTTCCTGAATAATAAGCATATCATTAAATGGATAATCCAAAATAATCGGCAGCAACAACTCTTGAAAATCATTACTTGCCTTCCCCATCTCTTCTCGATAATACTCATATTTCACGCGCTCTTGTGCAGCATGCTGATCAATAATATAAAATCCATCTTGTCCCTGAGCAAATAAATATGTCCCGTGCATTTGACCAAAATATTCAATGTCAGGAAATTTATTCCCCTCTATTTTATCAATAGCTTTTTTTGATTTTTCCAATCCAGCATTTTCTTTTTTCTCAAAATCTCTCTCTTCTAATTTTACAAATTCCATATCTTTTTTTATATCAACCAATGAATCTGTTTCTTCTATTTCCGATATCTCCTCCTTCACAAAAGCCATACTCTTATCTATTGCGAAAAATTGACCACTATCTTCATCATAAACGAGTTTTGTCTCTCTCTCCTCTTTTTCAATTTCATCAAGTTTAGGAGATAAATTTTGCATCCTTACATAGGGTTTAGCATTCAAAGAAGAAGATTTTTTAACAAAAGATTGCGAAATTTCTGTACTTTTTTCACGAGAAGAAAGAGATAGATTCATTTGATGATGCTCTTGAGCAGAAATTTTGTTGCGTTTAAATGATAAATTTTCTGCACCGTCAGGAATCAACTGCTCTTTCGACAATGCTTCACTTACCGCACACGTAATTAATGCCATTAATTCTTTCTCTTTAGACAAGCGAACTTCCAATTTTGCTGGATGAACATTCACATCCACCAACAAAGGATCTGTTTGGATAAAAAGAGTCGCAATTGGAAAACGCCCAACCATAAGTTTTGAACCATATCCTTCCAATAATGCACGATTCAGCAGAAAATTCCTTATATAACGCCCATTAATCAAAATCGAAATGTATTTCTTATTTTTCCTGCTAAGCTCCGGCTTCGATATATAACCTGCAAGTTCTACATCTAAATCAGATGCTTTCAAAGAAATCATTTTCTTCGCACTCGCAATTCCGTAAATTCCAGCTAATGCCGCTTTTAAATCACCATTTCCCACTGTTTCAAACACTTTTTTTCCATCATGAATCAAACGAAAAGAAATTTCTGGATGACTAAGAGATAAACGATGAACCATTTCACTAATTACAGAAAATTCAGTTTGCAAAGACCTCATATATTTCAAGCGAGCAGGAGTATTATAAAATAAATTCTCAACAGTAATCTTTGTCCCTTTTCGCAATGGAGCAGGAGACTGTCTTTCTATTTTTCCACCTTTCAAATGAACAAAACTACCTACATCTTCACCTACTACTGCTGTCTCCAAAAAAACATCAGAAACAGAAGCAATTGAAGGCAAAGCTTCTCCTCTAAATCCAAGAGTTCGAACCCTAAACAAATCATCTATATTTTGAATCTTACTCGTAGCATGCTGCTTGAATGCCATCAAAACATCATCTTTAGAAATTCCTTCTCCATCATCAATTACTTGAATTTTCGCAAGTCCAGCCCCTTCCAAGTTAATTTCGATTTTGGTGCTCCCTGCATCCATAGAATTCTCAAGCAATTCTTTCACTACCGAAGCCGGACGTTCAACTACTTCCCCTGCAGCAATTTGATTCGCTAATTGTTCACCTAATTCTTGTATTTTCATAGGCTACTCCCCTAATTTTTCTTTCAAATTAGACAAAATTTTCAAGGCCTCTATCGGATTCGTCATTAAAATGTCCAACTGTCGTAAACACTCTAGAACTGCATCTTCACTCTGACTTTTTTGTGTCTCAAAAAAGCTCTCATCTTCCTCTACCAAATAGCTATTACCATTAGAATTTATCAATATTTCTTCATTTCTTGATCCCATCTTTTCCAATACTTGCAACACTTCCTCAGCTCGATTCAATAAAACTTTTGGTAATCCTGCAATCTTAGCTACATGAATTCCATAACTCTTATCAGCAGCACCTTTTTTAATCTTATGAAGAAATACAAGTTCACCCTCTTGCTCAATCGCACCAACGTGAATATTTTCCAAGCCAGCAAGATCTTCCGCCAAAGAGGTCAACTCATGATAATGTGTAGAAAACAACGTTTTCGCTCCAACATATTGATGAATATGCTCAATAATTGCCTGCGCTAACGCCATACCATCATAGGTTGCTGTTCCACGTCCAAGCTCATCAAACAAAATCAAACTTTGATGCGTTGCCTTAGACAAAGCCAAGTTTGCTTCCATCATTTCTATCATGAATGTCGATTGCCCTGAAGCCAAGTCATCACTCGCTCCAATTCTTGTGAAAATTTGATCAAAAATTGGTAACTTGGCTGATTTCGCTGGAACAAACGATCCAATCTGAGCCATTACCACCATTAAAGCAAATTGACGCATATAGGTAGATTTTCCTGACATATTTGGCCCAGTAAGCAACAAAATCTGCGTCTTTTCACTCATTTCAATGCTATTAGGTATATATTCCTGCTCTCCTAGCACTTTCTCAACTACAGGATGACGCCCATCCTCAATTTTTACTTCTTGCCCACCTCCAAAAATTTCCGGTTGCACATAATGATATCGCTCAGCCACACTTGCCAAACTTTGCAAAACATCAATATCGCTAATTGCTTTGCCTAGTTGTTGCAAATGCTCAATATATTCCTCAACCTGTGCTCTGACATCCAAAAACAATTCATATTCTAATTCAACTGATTTCTCCGTTGCCTCTAAAATAGTCGATTGCAATTCTTCCAATTCTTGCGTACCAAAACGATCCGCATTCTTTAAAGTAGCTTTCCTAAAATATCGCTCTTTTGGCACAAAAGACAAATTGGAGTTTGTTACATGAAAATAGTACCCATCCTTGCGATTGTAATCAATGCGCAAATTTTTAATTCCTGTCAATTGACGTTCTTTTTGTTCTAATTCTAAAATCCAATGCGAACCATTCTTCAATGCTTTACGATAACGATCTAGCTCCTCATTGTAACCTTCCTTGATAATTCCGCCTTCTTTGATAGCTATAGGCGCTTCATCATCAATCGCATTTACAATCAATTCCTGTAACTCTTGATTGGGCATTAAATTAGTTAGCAAAGATTTAAATTCCCCTGAATCAATCAATCCTAAAATAGTCCTAATTCGAGGAATTTGCAAAAGTGAATGATGTAATTGTAACAACTCACGTGGATTAATCGTTCCAAACGACACACGAGCTGCCAAACGTTCTAAATCATATACACCCTTTAAACTTTCTTGCAAATCAGCTCGTTCAAAAAAATTCTGAAGCAAACACGAAATCATCGCTTGACGAGCTGAGATTTCTGATACAGAAATAAGTGGACGCATGATCCATTCTCGTAATCTACGACCTCCCATAGCTGTCTTCGTCTCATCCAACAGCCATAAAAGCGATCCATGCTTTTTCCCTGATCTAAAAGATTTTATTAATTCCAAATGGATCCTAGAAGAATGATCCATCTTTAAAAAATGCTCAACCTGATAGAATTTTGCTTTCTGCAAGTGGCCTAAATTTCGTTTTTGTGTCACCTGCAAATACGTCAATAATTTTTTTGCTACCTCAATAGAAGATGGAGTACATAAATCTTGTATTAAAAAATTAGTTTCCGCATTTTCTAGCATTTCAAATTGCTCTGAAAAAACTAGCTGAAGGCGCTGTTTTAAATTTTTCCTTAAATTCTCTGAAATCGGAGAAGCAAGAACCATCTCCTTGGTTTGCAAGACACAAGCTTCATTAAGAACCTCTTCTTCCGTGGAAAGTTCGCTAACTTTAAATTCCCCAGTGGATAGATCTGTATAGGCAAAACCAAAACGAGCGCCTGTCATTAATACCGCACATAAATAATTATTTGCCTTTTCCTTAATATCTTTTCCAGACATCATTGTTCCTGGAGTAATTACCTGTACCACTTCACGTCTAACCACTCCTTTTGTCTGTTTTAAATCCTTCATCTGTTCTGCAATAGCTACCTTAAATCCAAGCTCCACTAAAGTATCAATATAATTTTGCACAGCATGATGCGGGACTCCCGCCATAGGAATCGGATTTTCTGAATTTTTATTCCGACTTGTTAGCGTCAATTCCAACAATTGTGCTGCTTTTACTGCATCCTCATAAAACAGTTCATAAAAATCGCCCATTCGAAATAACAAAAATGCATCTTGATATTGCATTTTCAATTCCAAATATTGTTGCATTCCCGGACTTAATTTTTCTTGATTCAACGCGACACTTCCTTACTTAATCTTTTCATATTTGTGATTTGCCTATAAATCGAGCTTAACACAATAAACTTTCAAGTAAAATTTTTTTTAATATTAGATTTTATAAAGATTTGGATGACAATCACTTATCAAAAGAATTTCAAAAATCGAATAACAACCAACCCAATCGTCAAGCAGGGAATAAACGGAATTCGCTCACCACGAAACCGTATCATTCCCAATAAAATTCCAACAAATGAGGCAATCATAACAATCTTGATTAAATCAAACATTGCTAGATAGCCACTCCACCAAGCAAGCAAATAAAAATCGGCTGCCCCTATTCCAATTTTTTGATACTCCGCAAGAATTCCCAATGCAATAAAAATCAAAATCCACAAAGAAAAATAAGGATGCCAAATAAACATCGGTAAGCCACACAATAAGAAATTCTTAACTGTAAGCATACATGTTCGCCAATCTTCAACTGAAAGAAAAATTGCTGTCCCAATTAACCAAAACCACATTTTAAATTATCCCACCTTAAAACCTATTAAAAATCTCGGAGCTCAAAAATTTATTTCATTATAGATCTTGAGCAAATTCTGAAAATTTATCTTAATTAGCTCTATAAATAAATTACGCAAAATTTTAAAAAACAAGATATTTATCTTACAAATACTTTAAATTAGGTATTTTAAAATTACTAGAATTCAATTCCTTGAAAACTTAGGTTAATCGGAGTAACCTAATGATTACAAAATAACAAGTATAATTATTTACATGAAATAAACAGAGGGGAGAGAGACCCATGGCTACAACTTTTTCAAAAAATAGAAATCGTTTTGCTTCTTTTGGAACTATATCGAATCTACCATCAGAAATCATTGACAGTCTTTGGATAATAATTGATTTAGATTTAAAAGGAACAGTTGCTTTGCAGGAACTAATAACATTTAATTTAACAAACAATCATGGAAAACTAACCGTTCATTTTTCACAAGATGATGCTAGCATTGAAATGGGAATTGATCTTCCTTTTAAATATTCAGAAAATTTTCCAAATACCATCTATGCTTTTGATGATGGAAATAATCAAACCCTTCTATTACCAGAAGAAATCAATCAACATAAATAAAAGATGATCTATGTTCCGCTAAAGCAAAATCCGAGCAACTTGATCATAGCTGCTCGGATTTTATTTTCTTATTTCTATGTATTCAAAGGTTACTTTTTATAATCATGCTCTACATGTTTTTGGGCAATAACTGTCTTCCCTCCCCCAGCAACCTGCATTGAATCTACAAAATTATCTAAAATAGCCTGCCACCAACTGCTGTTTCTAGCAATTTGATTCCTTCTTGATAATTTGAATTTCTCCATAATATATTCCTCCTATTTTCACATCTTCGTCGATTGATGCTGATAAGTCTAACAAAAAATGAAAGCATAATTATTTTATATAAACTATTTTCACTTAATTTATATTTCAAAAATTATAATAGCCTGTTAGTCAGGTATAAAAACAGCGAACTGTAACATAAAACCATCCACCTAGAATAGAAAAAACATTGTTTCAATACTAGAAATCACGAAACAAATTATACTTATACACTAGTTTCCGAGGAAGCCTAATAAATTCTTAGCGTGCCAAAGTAAACGTTCTAACCTCAGACGGTTGTGCTTCTCTTATCGCATCAAAGCCGTGAAAAAGCGTTCGCCCTGTTGTATAAATATCATCTACTAATAAAACTTTTCTTTGAAAAATCTTCTCCTTTCCTCCTTCCATCAATTCAAACGACTGCAATTCTTGTAAACGCTCACCTCTCGTTTTATGAGATTGATATTCTCTATCATATGGTTTTTTTAACACTTGAAAAAAGGAGATATTGCTGGCTTCAAGCAATCCTTCAACCTGATTAAAACCGCGCAAGAGCATTCGCTTTCTAGAAATAGGAATCGGAACCACCAACCATTTCTTATATTTTTTCAAATATCTACGAATTTCCCTGGCAAACACTAACCGCAAACGATAGTCTCCTTGAAATTTATATTTTTGCATAAATTCTTCCATCGCCTCATTATAAAAATACAAGCTCTCATTTCGAAATTTATATCCTGGATAAAGTTTCTGCCATCTCCTGCAATCTTGACAAATTTCATGTGAACAATACTTAAAACAGCTCAAACATACTTTTTTCTTTTCAATTTTCTCAAAAGCAGAAAAACAATGCAAACAACTATACTTCCTTTCGTATCTCCACCAAAAATCTGCAATCGTTAGCACATCTTCTTGGAACTTGTTGCACAACAAACAAACCACTAAAGCAAACCTCACTTTTCTATTAACAGTCGATTAATTTAAAAATACCATATCCTTATAGTCATAGTTTTTTTGCTCTATTTCTTTGTCAAAAATCTTCAAAATAAAAGCAAAAATTTCTCCAAATCTATTACTGCTTTTTAAATTAGTCAACTATAGCAATATCTTATTGAATCAATCTTCGCTTTTTCGCCAAATTATTCATCTTCTTAATCTCTTTCCGCGCAGAAATCATCGCTTTACTTTTTCCATCATGCAGAAAATAAAGCTTCCCGCCTGGACGCATATGATTTCTACCCACACGTCCACTAATCTGAATCAAGGCAGATTTTGTAAATATTCTATGATTAGCCCCAAAAATAATTACAGAGATCTTAGGAAAAGTTACTCCCCGTTCTAAAATACTTGTAGTTAGTAAAAAATCATACGAAAAATCACGCATATTCTGCACTTTTACGATTCTATCTTTATCCTCAGCAGAGACTGAAGCAAATATTTTTTCAGGAAACTCTTTTTGCAACAATTTTTCTAATTTACTCATCCATTCAATACTCGGACAAAATATCAAAAACGGAAAATTATCCATAAAAAGCTCATTCATTATCTTCAGAAACTCTTTTGGAAGCTTTCCACTTACCACATACAAATACCATTGATTTACCCATCTAAATTTGGGAACAACCAATTCATGCCTATGAAAACGGGCAGGTAGAATCACCTCTTCTAGTTTACCTCGACGTGCGCTTTCTAACAAAAATTCTGTAGGAGTTGCCGTTAAATAGATCAATGTTGCTTCCTTTTTTAAGGCATTTTTCACACCTACTTCTAACTTCTTTTCATTGATAAATGGAAAAGCATCTACCTCATCCACAATAAGAACATCAAAAGCCTGATAAAAACGCAATAATTGATGAGTCGTGGCAATCACTAATGAAGAGTCGTAATACATCTTCTCATTTTTTCCATGCAAAAGTGCAATTTCTAACTCTTGAAATGCAACACAAATCCGTGGATAAAGCTCTAAACACACATCCACTCTAGGACTTACGATTCCTACACGCTTCCCCTGAGACAAAGCTTCTTCAATTCCCATAAAGAGCATCTCTGTTTTTCCAGCTCCTGTCACAGCGTAAATTAATAATTTTCCTTGAAATTTTACCGCCTTCACAATTTTTTGAGAAATTTCCTCTTGTTCCTTTGTTAATTCTCCTCTCCATGTACATGTGTTTCTTAGACAATGACGTTTTCTTTCTGGAATCCAGTACAGCGAACCCTTACTTCTCACTCTTCCCAGTTCAATACAATGCGGACAAAAATATCCCCCATCAGGGAGATATACCTCATTCTTATCCGAATATTGTTCACAACGCATACATTGAACATATTTATTTTTTAAAACCATTGAAGACATCTCAATGAAATCCGTCGAATCATCTGGTTTATCCAAAATCCTTCTGCCATATTCCATCGCTATTGCGCACCTTAATCTAAAAAACTCATTCCACCCTTATAGTACGCAATTATTTAAAATTTATACTTTAAATTACAATTTTATATCTAAATTTTTACATCTTTAAAAATCCATGCTCTTGTAAGTATCCAAAGAATATACTAATCAACTCCAATTTCCTTACGTACCACATTGGCAATAGCATCAACATAGTAATCGACTTTTTCTTGTGATTCTGCTTCAGCCATCACTCGCAACAACGCCTCCGTCCCAGAAGGGCGCACCAAAATTCTTCCATTTCCGTTCATCTCTGCCTTAATCTTCTCAATGATTTCACGAATTGCAGGAACTTTTACAGCATGATTTTTAGTACCATTTTCAACCTTAACATTCACTAATTTTTGCGGATAAATTGCTATTTCACTTACAAGCTCAGAAAGTTTCTTTCCAGCCTTCTTCATTACATTTAACAACTGAATTCCAGATAAAATACCATCTCCAGTGGTATTCAAATCCAATAAAATAATATGACCAGATTGTTCTCCACCAAAATTACATCCTGATCTTCGCATTTCTTCTACTACATATCGATCTCCAACAGCTACCACTACATCTTTCATACCCTCAGCCTCCACCGCCTTACGGAATCCAAGATTACTCATGACCGTTGTTACAATCGTATTATTCGCAAGTTTTTGCTGTTCTTTCAAAAATTTCCCAATAATGAACATTATTTTATCGCCATCAACAATCTCACCTTGCTCGTCAATTGCAATCACACGATCTCCATCTCCATCAAAAGCTAGCCCTACATCCATTCCTTCTTCAACAACAAATTTTGCTAACACTTCTGGATGAGTAGAACCCAACCCATCATTGATATTTAAACCATCTGGACGCATTCCAATTGTTTTAAAATCCGTTTTTAGATCTGCAAATACTTGATTCACTGACATAAATGTTGCCCCATTGGCTGCATCAAGAGCTACTTTCAATCCATCAAGTAATTCTGTACTCGATTCAATCAAAAATTCATTGTACTTATGAATCCCTTCGGGATAGTTCTCTACCATTCCTAAACCCTCTGCTGAAGGACGAGGTAAATTGTCTTTCTTTTCAAGCAAATCTTCAATTTCAAGCTCCTGCTCATCCACCAACTTAAAACCATCGCTGCCGAAAAATTTAATTCCATTATCACATGCAGGATTGTGTGAAGCAGAAATCATCACTCCTGCAACTGCTTTTTGCGTTCTCGTCAAATAAGCAACTCCTGGCGTTGAAATCACTCCTAATTGAAATACTTCAATTCCTACCGACAACAAGCCAGAAATCAATGCCTGCTCCAACAACTGTCCAGACATGCGCGTATCTCGTCCAACTAAAATTTGCGCTTGACCAGCGCCTGTGTAATGTTGAGTTAAAACATATCCTCCTACACGACCTAATCGAAAAGCCAACTCTGGTGTCAATTCCAAATTAGCAACTCCACGAACTCCATCTGTTCCAAAATATTTTCCCATTATAAATTTCTCCTATACCTTTAAAATAAATTCTATTCTCATAAAATATTTTTAACTGATTTTTTATTGCATTTACTTTAGTACTACTAACTAGAACCAGAGGTTATCTCAGATTTTAGAATAGGTACAACCGTTACTTTAACTTTTTTAGGTTCTACCGAATACAACAAATGAGGCAATTCGTAATAGTAAACTTTTTTGTCCGTTATATCCGTTACATCAATCGGAAGTCTTAGAACATCCACTTTATCAATCTCGCGCTTCAGCCCACTAATTTGAACCTTTTCTACATCTGCAAACATCTGTACTTGCATAACATCTTTACCTAATGTTCCTTGTTGCACCAATTGCAAGCTAACCTGTTTACTTGGTTTGTAAACTTCTATATTCAACCCTACTTCTGTTGGTATTGAACGAATACTTACAGGCTTATTGCTGAAATCCAACGCTTTAACAGGTAAAACTTCCGAATAATCATGATCCAAGGTAACCGTAGGAGGAAGCTCCACTTCCAAATGATCAATAAGATTCAATAACCTTTCTCCTGTAACAATTTCTAATTTCTCCGGATCAACTCTCACTTTTCCTAATGAAAAACCAGTGCTCAATTGTTCTTCGTTTATTTTAGTTCTAACTTCTAACTTCGCGGTTACTTTCTTATCAATGGTCACACTAATTTTTGGGGTTTCAACATTTGCATCTACACTATCATTTAATCCTTCCACTCTAAGAGGTACTTCATGTGTTCCTTCCGCTAAATTAGAAAAATCAGCTACTACCTTAAACAAACGTGTTGCTTCACTTTCTTCTGTCTCTAACTTAATACGATTATAACTGCTAAGATGAACTTCAACTTCCGTATCATATCCGTAAGCATAAAATTTCTTTTCATTTATTTTCACTTCTATAGGTACATTATGAAGAGTGACATCATATCGCTCCGTTAACTGCTCAGACACAGTATTTTTTTGCTGATTCATCAAATTTGCATTGACAAATAAAATAAGCGCAATAATGAATGAAAGAAAAAAGTATAATCTTTTATGTTTATTAAACAAAAAAAAATTCATCTCTTCTCTCCTTTCTTCCTGTAAATTTTATCAAAGAAAGAATAGAAAAAGAATGACTTAGAATCATCTTCTTCATTTTCAACAAAAGAATTTCTTAAAATCTCAATTGTATCTTCTAATGTAAGTTCTGGTAAAAATGCTCCATCTTTGGTAAGACTAATACCACCAGTTTCTTCAGAAACGACAATTGTAACAGCATCTACCAATTCGCTTATCCCAATAGCTGCTCGGTGCCTCGTTCCATACTCCTTAGAAATCTTAGTTTTCCCTGTTAAAGGAAAGTACGCCGAAGCCGCTATAATTTTTTTATCTTTAATAATAACAGCGCCGTCATGAAGAGGAGTATTAGGAATAAAAATATTTATTAATAATTCTTCTGTTAACTCCGCGTCTAAATAGATTCCTGTTTCAATATATTCTTGCATACTATCATGCCGCTCAATAGAAATCAATGCTCCAATTCTTCGCTTTGATAAGTATGTGATGGTTTTCTCGTAAACTAAAAGAATTTGTTCCTTTGACTTAACCTCAGGTAAATTAAACATTGTTTTTCTTCCAAACTTCTCCAAAATCTTTCGCAATTCTGGTTGAAAAATAATGATAATCGCGATAATTCCATATGTCATCACTTGATCCATCAACCAAGTTATCGTAATTAAACCAAGTCCCCCACTTAGCCATCGGGCAATCAATAGGATAAGTATACCTTTAAACAATTGGCTTTCTTTCGTCCCCACTAATGCCTTAACTAAACAATAAAATAAAAACCAAACAATCAGGAAATCTAAAATATTGATCCAAAAGTCACCAGAAAAAAAAGCACCTTCAAAAATTTTTTGCCAAAATTGACCATTCCACAACTCGCTCAATTTCATAGATCTTCCGCCCTTTAATTATATTCTACAAGAAGTATAACCTGAATGATTCCTACTTACCAGGTAAGTATAAATTTTAATGAAACTGTATTGAAAAAATGAAAAATCCTTTCTAACGTAAAGACATAAAGAGCAATAAAAATCACAAAATCTAAAAAACAGCTATAAATATAAAAAAGAAGTCACATCTTCGTGATTTCTTTTTTATATAATTTAATAAATAGAAAATCTTAAAACACTCTTATTATCTTTTATAATCGTAACAAATTTCAATGATCTCTTTCAATTCAGAAATTAATGGTTCTTTAGGATTAGCAGTAGTACACTGATCCTCATATGCTTTCTCTGCTAAATGATCTACATCTTTTTCCAATTGAGCTTTCGTCACTCCTTGAGCTTTCCAGTTCATTTCAATTCCACAGGTAATTCCTAAATCATAAACTTTCTTCGCTAAAGCCTCTACTAACTCAGCAATTGTCTTACCTTTCAGACCGATCACACGACCAATTTCCGCATAATCTTCATCTGCACGGAAGTAATCATACTTAGGGAACATTGCATGCTTTTTAGGATCTTTTGCATTGTAACGAATTACATGTGGCAAGAGAATCGCATTGGTACGTCCATGTGGAATATTCCATTCTCCGCCCACTTTGTGAGCAATTGAATGACCAACTCCCAAGAAGGCATTCGCAAACGCCATACCTGCCATTGTTGATGCATTATGCATTTTTTCACGCGCCTCATGATCTCCAGTTTTAACTGATTTTTCAAGGTATTCGAATACAATTTTGATCGCTTGCAAACTTAAACCACGAGTGTAATCAGAAGCCAACACAGAAACATAAGATTCTATCGCATGCGTTAATACGTCCATACCAGTATCAGCTGTAACAGAAGCAGGAACCGACAAAACAAACTGCGAATCGATAATAGCTACATCAGGAGTCAACGCATAATCCGCTAATGGGTATTTAGTATGATCTTCAGAATCTGTAATTACCGCAAATGGAGTTACCTCTGAACCTGTTCCTGAAGTAGTTGGGATACAAACAAGTTTTGTTTTTTGTGCCGCATCAATCTTGTACGTACGTTTACGAATATCCAAGAATTTCTGTTTCGCACCAAAAAAGTTAGTTTCAGGATGTTCCCAGAACATCCACATTCCCTTAGCTGCATCCATTGC
The DNA here is from genome assembly GCA_031288715.1 of Lactobacillales bacterium. GTDB lineage: Bacteria > Bacillota > Bacilli > Lactobacillales > Streptococcaceae > JAIRLR01. The sequence continues at coordinate 24,167 of JAITQW010000024.1, forward strand.
TGAACCACCACCAAGTGCAATGATGGTATCAGGCTGAAAATTTTGAATCATTTCCAATCCCTTATAAACAGTATCAGTCGACGGATTTGGTTCGACTGATGAAAATACTTCAATTTTTACATCGTTCTTACGCTTCATCAACTCTTTACGAACAATATCAGCATAACCAAACTGTACCATTCCTGGATCACAAACCAAGAAAACACGATCTAAATTAGGCATTTTTTGCAAATATTGAAGAGAATTTTTTTCAAAGTAAATTTTTGGTGGAAGTTTAAACCATTGCATATTATTTCTCCGTTTCGCAAGCGTCTTAACATTAATCAAATTAACTGCTGACACATTTCTTGATACCGAATTCTTTCCGTAAGATCCACAGCCAAGAGTTAATGATGGTATCATCTCGTTATAAATATTACCAATTCCACCTTCTGAAGCAGGAGTATTTACCAATAAACGACACGCCTTCATGCGAACTCCAAACTTGATTTGCAGATCTTCATCTTCAGAGTGAATCACCGCCGTATGTCCTAATCCACCAAGTTCCAACATAGCTTCACACAAATCAAGACCATTAGCCTCATCTTTTGATTTAATCATTGCAAGTACAGGAGATAATTTTTCACGAGACAACGGATATTTTTCACCAACCCCACCTAATTCAGCAATCAACAATTTCGTTCCTTCAGGTATTTTTATTCCTGCTAAATTAGCAATGTATTTCGCAGAAAAGCCGACAATCTTCGGATTCACAGCATGCTTATCTTCCAACATAACTGTATTTTCTAATTGTTGTAATTCTGACTTTTTAACGATATAGCAGCCGTGCTTTTCAAATTCCGCCTTCACTTCTTCATAAACTTCTTTGTCAACAATAACAGCCTGTTCGGAAGCACAAATCATTCCGTTATCAAAAGTCTTAGAAACGATCACATCATTCACAGCACGTTTAATCTTCGCTGTTTGGTGAATATACGCAGGAGTGTTCCCAGGTCCTACCCCTAAAGCTGGCTTCCCTGTAGAATAGGCAGATTTTACCATTGCTGCTCCACCTGTTGCTAAAACGGTTGCTATTCCAGAGTGATTCATCAAACCACTAGTTGCATCAAGCGAAGGATGTTCAATCCATTGAACACAATTTTTGGGAGCTCCTGCAGCAATCGCAGCATCTCGTACAATTTCTGCCGCTTTCGCAGAAGAAGTTTGTGCCGATGGATGAAAAGCAAAAATAATAGGATTTCTTGTTTTTAAAGCAATCATCGCTTTAAAGATAGTCGTAGAAGTCGGATTTGTTGTGGGTGTTACTCCACAAATGACCCCTACAGGTTCCGCAATTTCAGTAATTCCTGTTTGTTTATCTTCGCTAATCACTCCAACTGTCTTATCGTGCTTAATGTGATTCCAAATATACTCAGATGCATACATATTCTTGATAGCTTTATCTTCGTAAATTCCACGCCCTGTTTCATCTACCGCCATTTTCGCCAACAACATATGCTTATCCAAAGCAGCCATCGCCATCTCATGAACAATATGATCGACTTCTTCTTGCGTAAAATCCTCCATCGCCTTCAAAGCAATACTTCCTTTTTTCGCTAGATCATCAATCATCGCCGGTACATCAATTTGACTAGAATCTTTCGTTTTCACCATAATTTATTTCCTCCATTTTAAGCTGATTCAATCGAGCGAATCGCTGAAGCTTCAAATTCCAAATAAATTCCTTCGCAATCAAGAGTAATCGTCCCTTTTTCTTTACTTTGCTCATGCAAAAGTCCATGAAGTCCACCAATCGTTATAATTTTATCTCCAGATTTCATTTCATTTAGCTGAGTTAGACGATCTTGCTGTTGCTTCTTTTGTTGTCTAAACGTCACAACCAACCAAACTACTAAAGCTAATCCAAGAACGAGCATCATCGCATTTCCACCCATTTATTTTTCCTCATCTCTTTCTTTAAAAATAATGAAAATTTTACCAAACAAAGTGTAACAAACTTTGTTTTTTCGTTCAATTACTTATTGATTGTAGTATGTATCAATATTTATAAAGCAGTACCTCATATAATATTAACACATACTGCAAGGTGGCACTTTTAACATCTTTGAAATATTTTGATATATTTAGAGCATATTTACTCGTTTCAACTCAAGATAAAAATTTTCGTGATTTCCAGCCAGTAAAATGGATACAATATCTTTCTCCTCAACAGTGTATGCAATTTGATCTTTACCTGCCAAACCTTCATTACTTCGGCTGTGATAGCGTTCACGTTCAGTAAGGATACAAAACCGTTTGATAAAAGTCACACCGATTTCGAAAAATGTCTATTAAAACAACTCTTCAAACAGACTGAGCTGGTTTTCCTCTGGTAATCCGTCCAAAATGCCTTGCTCACTCATCTTCTCGATCAAAGTTTTTGAAACACCCGCCCTCACACGCAAATCTTCCTTGGATAAAAATTCGCCCTCTTCACGCGCCACCATAATATTTTGCGCCACATTTTCACCCAAAGAGTCCATCGCACGAAACGGCGGAATTAACGTATCCCCATCGATAACAAAATTCTTCGCATCCGAGCGATACAAATCAATCTTTGAAAATTTCAAACCCCTCTCCAACATCTCATTACAAATTTCCAGGACTACCATTAAATTCTTCTCTTTATTACTCGCTTCCACACCCTTTTGCTGAATCTCTTCCACTCGAGCCTTAACAGCATTCGCTCCACCTGCCATTGCCACTAAGTCAAAATCATTCGCCCGAACAGAAAAATATGCACAATAATAAAAACAAGGATAATGCACCTTGAAATAAGCAATCCTTAATGCCATTAAAACATATGCAGCAGCATGTGCCTTTGGAAACATATACTTAATCTTCGTACACGATTCAATGTACCAATCTGGAATTTTATTCTTACGCATCTCTGAAAGGTACCTTGCACGTTCCGCCTCAGGCATCTCATTCCAAGCACCCTTACGCACCCGCTCCATAATCTGAAACGCCATCTGTGGCTCAAGTCCCGCATGCACTAAATACACCATGATATCATCTCGACAACCAATTACCTCCTTCAGAGTTGCACACCCTTTTTTTATCAACTCCTGTGCATTTCCTAACCAAACATCCGTCCCATGAGAAAGTCCTGAAATCTGCAATAATTCAGCAAACGTCGATGGTTTTGTCTCCTCTAACATTCCCATCACAAAACGAGTTCCAAATTCTGGAATTCCATACGTTCCCGTTTTTGCGCCAATTGCTTCCACACTTACACCCAACACTTCTGGACCTGAAAAAATCTTCATCACATCCGGATCGTCTATCGGAATCTTCGCAGGATCAATTCCAGAAAGGTTCTGCAACATCCGAATCATAGTCGGATCGTCATGTCCCAAGAGATCTAATTTCAATACATTGTCATGAATCGAATGGAAATCAAAATGCGTCGTCCGCCATTCTGCACTAACATCCTCAGCAGGATAAGCAATTGGAGTAAAATCATAAACTTCCATGTCTTGTGGAATCACAATGATTCCCCCTGGATGCTGACCCGTCGTACGTTTTACTCCTGTAGCACCTTGTGTAAGACGTTCCACTTCCGCATTTCGTAATACCTGGTTCGTATCCCTCTCATAAGCTTTCACAAAACCAAATGCAGTCTTATCTGCTACCGTTCCAATCGTTCCTGCTCGAAACACATGATCTTCACCAAAAATATCCCGAGCATCCAAATGTGCATACATTTGATCTTCACCCGAAAAATTCAAATCAATATCCGGCACTTTATCCCCATGAAATCCCAAAAATGTTTCAAAAGGAATATCTTGACCATCTTTTTTCAATTCTTCCGAACAATTTGGACATTTTTTATTTGGCAAATCGTACCCCGAGCCATATTCTCCTTTCGTAAAGAATTCACTATAATGGCAATTCATACAGTAATAGTGAGCAGACAAAGGATTAACTTCTGTAATCCCAATCATCGTCGCAACAAAACTTGAACCTACCGACCCCCTGGAGCCTACCAAAAAACCACGTTTATTTGATCGCTGCACTAGCTTCTGCGAAATCAAATAAATAACAGAAAAGCCATTTCCGATAATCGCCTTTAATTCCTTCTCAATCCTTGCTTCCACAATTTCGGGTAATTTCTCACCATAGAGCGCCTTTGCCTGTTGATAAGTTAATTTCGAAATTTTCTTTTCTGCATTCTCCATCTTCGGTGTATACAACTCTTGCTTTACAGGAGAAATGAATTCAAATTCACTTGCCAGCTGCTGTGAATTTTTCACTACAACTTCATACGCTTTCTCATCACCTAAAAAGGCAAATTCTTCCAACATTTCATCTGTCGTCCTAAAATGAACTTTTGGCATAGAAGGCAAAGGACCATCTTTTATTTTAGGACGATTCAATGCATTTTCCCAACCCAAAGCACGAACCAAAATTTCCCGATAAATCGCATCTTGAGGATTCAAATAATGTACATCTCCCGTCGCTACAACAGGTTTTCCTAACTCCTCACCAAGTTGAACCAAAGACTTAAGAATCTTTTCCAATTTTTCTTCACTTGCCAATACCTCATTAAACAACAATGGTTCATAAATTGCTTTAGGCATCACTTCAATAAAATCATAAAATTCTGCTACTTTCCGTGCTTTTTTATACCCCTTTTCTAATATTGCCTGAAACACTTCTCCTGTTGCGCAAGCAGAGCCAATCACTAAGCCTTCTCGATATTTCTTCAACTCACTACGTGGAATTCGTGCCAATTTTCCATGATAGTAAGTCACATAAGAAAGTGAAATTAACTTAAATAAATTCTTAAGTCCCTCTTGGTTCTTCGCATAAATGGTTGCATGAAAAGGACGTGCCCGTTTATAAGCGTCTTCGCGACTAACCTTCTCATTTAATTCATCACAAGTTACTACTCCTAAACGTTCATTAACCTCTTTTACAAAAATCCAATTCAAGCGTGCCGTCGCCTCAGCATCATAATTAGCTAAGTGATGACTCTCTAAGCTCACACCAAATTTCTTCGTTAATTGACCCAAACTAAATTTTTTCAACTCTGGATGTAAGTTTCGAGCAAACTCCAATGTATCAATGCACGGCTCTGTAATTTCTTCAATTCCATATTTAGCATAATTGGCATTCATAAATCCAACATCAAATACCGCATTATGCGCAACCAAAATCGCTCCCTGGCAAAATTCTTTAAATTCTTTCAACACTTGCTCCAAAGGTTTTGATCCCTTTACCATTTCACTGGTAATAGAAGTTAACTGGGTTGTAAACGCAGAAATCGGCACCCCTGGGTCAATAAATTCATCAAACTTATCAATGACATTTCCTTGATGCATCTTAGTAGCTGCTACCTGAATCAATTCGTTATACACAGCTGATAAACCAGTTGTTTCCACATCAAAAACAACATAAGTGGCTTCCAATAGATCAATCGGACAAGGTCGATAACAAATAGGAACGTGATCATCTATCACGTTTCCTTCAATGCCATAAATAACTTTGATTTCATTTCCAGCAGCTTGATAAGCATCTGGAAATGATTGCGCTCCTGCGTGATCCGTAATTGCAATCGCAGAATGACCCCATTTTTTTGCCTGATTAACCAATTCTTTCGCACTCACCACACCATCCATCATCGACATATTGGTATGTGCATGAAACTCTACTCGTTTTTCTCTCTCATTCGAATTATCCAGTCGAACAGGCCCTTTTATCTCCTTCAAATCAAGAATATTCATCACAAAATCATGAGCAAAGTCATTATACTGAACAGCTCCGCGAACTCGAATCCAACTATTTTTTTTTAATGCCTCAAACACCGCTTCTTCTTGCTTATTATTCGCAAATTTTTGCATTTGAAAAGATGAGGTATAGTCTGTCACCTTCAAATTTAAAATTTTTCGCCCCGTCTTAGTCGATCGTACTTTTGCAACGAAAATAACACCCTCAAACGTTACTCGCTTCTCTTCCTCTATTACGTCAACCATTGGTGTAATTAATTCTTCATCAGAAATCTCTCTTCCTAATCGCAAAAACCTACCTGCGACAACTTCTTTTTCAGAAAAATTAAGATCCTTTTTTACTTTTTCTTTCATTTTTTCAGTAGCAACTTGTACCATTTGCGCTTCCATTTCCTGTTTTTGATGCTGAAAGAAAGTCTCTACCTTCTGTGAAGAAGCAAAATCGACTGAAGATCGAAATGACAAACGAGGAAAGCCTACATTTTGAAAATCTTCAACCAAAACGTTCAAATAATTCTGTTCAAACAAATTTGCCATCAATTCTTGCGAAAAGGAAACCTCTACCCAACCATCTTCCTGCAAAGTTAGCGAACTCTTCACTAACTGCTGATTTAACACTCGTGAATCTAACTTTTCACTGGCAAGGAGTAATGAAAAATAATCCTTTAACAAAGATTCATCAAATGAAGAATCGTCTACATTAATCTTTACCTGAACGCTAGCAATTTTGTGAAAAGCATTCTGCAGCGCTTGGAAAAACAATTCAAATTCTTCTCTTGGTAAAATTTTTGAAAATGAAAAAGAAAAGGCCCATACTCTCTTCTTTGGATAAACTTCTACACCTTGTAAACTTCCATTTCTTATCAAAGATGAAGCAGCCAATGAATCCAAAAGACCAATATGAGCTAATAATTTTTCAAACAATTCTCTTTTTTCAGGCATGTTAAATCCTCTCCATACAGAAAGATACCAGACCTCTTGTAAAATCAAGTATTACGCATCAAACATCACCTCGAGCTTGGTAGGTTTCATGCCTACCAAGCAGCGAAATTCTTCGAATTTGTATGTTTCCTTTTATTTTTCATACATTAATTATGCTTCGCAAGAGATCTACTACAGATACTTTTCAATAACTTCTTTTAATTGTTCCTTAGAATGAACACCCACCAATTTCTCTAAAACCTCACCATTTTTTTGCAATAGTAAAGTTGGAATCGACATTATCCCAAATTTCACAGGAGTATCCATGTTTTCATCAATATTAAGCTTGGTGATTTTTATTTCTGTTTCATCATAATCTTGTGCCAATTGCTCTAAAATAGGAGCTTGCGTTCGACAAGGTCCACACCACGTTGCCCAGAAATCTGTCAATACCAAACCTTCCCATGTCTCTTCTTGAAAAGTTCCATCTGTAATTTCACTTATCATTGCTTTTCCTCACTTCCATAACGTGCATGCACTAAATCTCTTGTAAAATCAAGTATTACGCATCAACCATTATCTCGAACATGGTAGGTTTCATACCTACCATGTAGCGAAATTCTTCGGATTGTATATTTTCTTTTATTTTTTTATGCACTAATTATGTTTCAAAAGAGATCTATTGTAAGATTTTCATGAAATCTAGTATCCGCATCTGAAAAAATTATACCAAATAAATAAAAATTGTGATATTGATTATAATTTATATATCCTGAAATAAATTCCTTTCACGGTAAACTTCGTACATCAATATACCCGCTGCCACACCCGCATTTAAGCTTTGAACATGTCCATTCATCGGAATTGCCAACATCTCATCCACCTCTTTTTTCAGAAGCGAACGAATACCACGACCTTCATTCCCAATAATGAGCGCTAGTTTACCTTTAATCTGCCACTTGCGATAATCCAAACCTTCCATATCTGTCCCAAAAATCCAGAAACCTTCTTGTTTTAATAAAGCAACAGTCTGCACCAAATTACTTACACGAACCACAGGCACATGTTCTACTGCGCCTGTTGACGTCTTCACAACCGTCGGCGTAATTCCAACAGCATTATGTTTCGGCAAAATTACTCCATCAACACCTGTTGCATCTGCTGTCCGCAAAATCGATCCTAAATTATGCGGATCTTCCAATGAGTCTAGAATTAAAAAAAATGGCTCCTCTCTCTTAGTTTGCGAAATAAGTTTTGAAAGCGTTAAATAACGATATGGAGAAGCTAAAACTGCTATACCTTGGTGAACTGCATTATTTGTCAAATTTGAAAGTTTAGATTTAGGTACCCATTTAACAGAGACTCCTGCAATCTTTGCACACTCTTTTATTTCATTAACCCTCTTACCTTTGGCATCTTCCTGCAAAAAAACCTTCATCGCTCTTCCTTGTTGAATAACCTCCTTACTTGAATGATATCCAAAGACAAAATCTTTCTTTTCTGAAGAAAGTACTTGATTTTTTAGATTCCTATCATCTTTTGCAACCTTTCGATTCTCACTTTTTTTTCCACTCTTTGACATGTACTTCTCCCACTTCCTCAATACACCAAGCGATCAATTCCTCCAAACGCTCTTTTTGCTTCGTTAAATGAAGATAACCCAGCAACGATTCAAAACCTGTAGATATTGAATATGTGTGATGATCCGTATTCTTCGCCTTGGTGTGAAATTTCGCATTTCTTCCTCGACGATAAAAAGAAACTTCCTCTTCACTCAATAAATCTTGATCCAATAACTTCTGAGTTAACTCTGCTTGCGCTTTTGCCGAAACATAAAATGTGGCCATTTTATGCAATATATTAGAACGAGTCCGCCCGCTTTGAAGTAAAAAATCTCGAATATAAACTTCATAAATTGCATCTCCAGCATATGCCAAGGCAATTCCATTCAACTGCTTCACATCCATAAACTTTATCTCCACTCACTAATCCTGTAGTCAAAAAATCTTTCCGAAATCAACAATACTATTCTTATCAAAAATTACAAATTCAAAGTTAGTCAGTAGACAAAAAATATAAATTGTAACTCAAAATTTAAAAACATTTACAATCACTTTAACTACGATACTGCATCTGAAAATTCTCATATATGTTAAATATTGCACAAATCTCAAAAATTAGAATACACTTGATTTGAAAGTTGAAATAGAAAATTGCAAAGAAGGTAAGATGACCATGAAAAATAAATTATTAGAGATGATGAAAAATTATCCACTAGACTTCGAAGATATTCTCTTTTCTAAATCAAATCAAGATGCTTTCCAAATTGCTCAGCGTCTTATCCCTAACTACACCATAGAAGAATTCAGAAAAGACTTCAAAGAGGTTGAAAAAGATCCCGCTCTTGATATAGATCAATTAGATAAGGTAATCGGTGGAGCTAATATTAATTGGTCCCCAACCGGAGATCTTGTTCAAGAGGATCCATTTTATAAGGAAAAAAGCTTAGATTAAATAGGTAATTTTATAAAAATTGAGTCGAAGCGTTAGACCGTTTCGATTTTTTATATGCAATTCATCATGCAAATTGATATAAACATAAAAAAGAAGGTAGAGTTCATTATTCACTAAAGCTCTACCTCATACTTCTCTAAACAATCACCTCTTCTTACTTCAATGCTTCTTTTTTTATACAAGAAATGATTAACCCAATGACAAAACCAATGAACGAAGGAGCCAACCAACCCAATCCATGCTCAAAAAGTGGCAGGTAACTTCCTATTTCCAAAAGACCTTTCACCAAACCAAAATCTTTTAATAGATCTGGAGCAGAGTTTAACGCGTCAAACACAGCAGCAAGACCCGCAAAAATCGTTGTCCATAAATATACAGGTTTACGATACCCCATCAAAGACTCAAGTAAAGCCAAAAATACCAAAGTAATTGATAAGGGATATAGAAACATTAAAACAGGAACCGTCCAAACAATAATATGTGTCAAACCAACATTAGTCACAATTACTGGCAAAATACTAATGACAATTATCACTTTTTTATAAGAAATTTTTTGATTGAAATCAACAGCTGTTTCCCCAGCTGAAACAATTAAACCAATTGATGTCTTTAAAGTGACTAATACAATAATTACTGTCAATAATAACGACCCATAGACACCTAAATAATATTTCGCTAATTGCGCCAAAGCAACCCCACCATTTTCAGCAGGCTTAAAATGTCCAATAGACATTGCACCCATGAAAGATGTGGCTGTATAAATAACAATCATCAAAATCATGACTACTATTCCGGACTTTAAAGTTCCCTTTGCAATCTCTTTTGGTTTTGTTACACCAAGATTTTTCAATGTCGAAATGACAATAATTCCAAATGCTAAACTAGCCAACACATCCATTGTGTTGTACCCTTCCTTCACTCCTTGGACAAATGGCAATGAAGTATATGCACCTGTTGTCGTCCCACCATCAACTGAACCTAGCGGATAAATAAAAGCAATAACTAATAAAATCCCTAAAAAAAGTAAAAAGGCAGGATTCAACCATTTTCCAACATAATCTAATAAAGCTGCAGGCTTCCTGGCAAATAAATATGCAATTCCAAAAAATAGAATGGAGTAGACAATAGAGTATAATAACAAATTAGTTTCCAAGCTTCTCACAGGTATAAATGGTTTAATTCCAATTTCAAAAGACGTAGCAGCAAGTCTAGGCATGGCAAAAAATGGACCTATCGTTGCATAAAGCAAAATAGTAAATACGCTTGCATAACGCTTTCCAATTTTTGAAGATAACTCATAAACACCATTTGAATTTGTGACACTCATTGCCAAAATTCCTAAAAACGGCAATCCAACAGCCGTCAATAAAAAACCTAAATTAGCAATCGGCGTCTTTCCTCCTGCTTGTTGCCCCATAACAACTGGAAAAATCAGATTTCCAGCTCCAAAAAATAATCCAAACAACATCGAACCTACAAAAACGTAATTCTTAAACGAAAGTTTTTTCTGTTCCAATTCTTTCCACTCCTTTAATAACGACAATTTTGTAAAAATAGCTTATTTATAGCTATTATGAATTATCCAGCAATCATGAACTAAAGTCTAAAAAGGAAGCCAACGTTTAAACCGCTCTATACGTTTTCCTAACAAGCGATCTGCAATTCTAAACTTAAACGCTACAAAAAGATAGACACTTCCTCCTACAAAAGATATCAGTAACAATAACATAAAAGAAGAGATTCTTCTATCTGGATTCAAAAAAATGTATAGAGCAGAACGCGTTAACAATGTACTAATAACCATTACAATCGTTATAAAAAATAAAGGACGACATGCTTTCACTAATTTTCGAGCATCTATCCTCGTTTCCAAACAAATTTTTCGAAAATTTAAATAAGCCACCAAACCCATTCCAATCGTTGTCGAAACAAGCGGTCCATAAACTTTAAAAAGCACAATCATAGGAAATTGCAAAATAATCTTTACAAACATTCCAAGCACCAAATACCTAATCGCCTTCGAATTTAGACTTAATCCCTGCAATACACCTGTTGTTAAAACAATTCCTGCCAACAAAAGCGCCTGTAAAATTGACCAAGAAAGCAATGATATTCCTAAATAATTACTTTCTCCATAAAAGCAAGTATTGAGCGGATGCGCTAAAATAAGCATTCCAAAAACAGCTGGTAACATTACAAATAAAAATAATTGAATATTATTACCTACCAGCCTAGACAATTCTCTAAAATTTTTCAGTGTATGACTCTCTGTAATCAATGGTAATCCAGTAAAAGAGATCGCCGTAGAAAACGCAATAATAATCATAACCAATTTACTTGGATTTGCGCTAAATAAAGTATACAACCTTTCTAAATTACCTTTAGACTGATTCGTAGCTACTGACATCATTCGATTAAATGTCCCTAAATCAATTAGGCGAAACAACTGAATTCCCGAACCAGAAATAATAAATGGAATCGCTTCTTTAATGATTGAAAAAAATGAGGAAGACATATCCAAATTTTTAGATCTAACTACTAATTTTCGTGATCTTCTTAATTTTTTTCGTAATTTTACTTGTTGTTCGCGAAAAAAATACAACAAAACCACTAAACTACCTAACACACCAATAAAAGCTGCTAGAGTTGACTGAATAACTGCATTTACAAAACTACCATGCTGCACTTTCATAATAATGTAAACTGCCAGCAACATCCAGACTACACGCATAATCTGCTCTACAATCTGAGATAAGGCATACGGCATCATATTATTATTTCCTTGAAAATATCCACGCAGCACACTCATCATCGGAAAAAAGAAAATTGCTGGAGCTAATGAGCGCATAACTGTTATTAACTCTTCTTGTCCATCAATTAGACTTACTAACCAAGGTGCACCAAAAAACATCAAAGCAGCAAAAATTCCTCCAAGAGCTGCCATCGTCTTTAATGAGTCACGAAACAATCTCTGAGACGATTCAAATTCATTTAGCGAGTTATACTGTGCTGTCTTCTTAGCAATCAACGCTGGAATACCCGAAGTAGAAATCAACAATAACCACGCATAAATTTCATAACCTTTGCTGAATAAACTATTTCCTTCTTCTGCCCTAGGTTGCAACCATGCATACCAAGGGATAACATAAATGGCTCCAAGAAAACGTGAAATCAAATTACTTGCAGATAACCAAAACACACCTTTAACCATTTGATTTTTCTGCCGCACTAATTGCTTCATCGCTACTTCAGTCTCTTGTACATTTTCATTCATCAATTTTTGAAAACAAAGCCTCTTATAGTTTGCCCAAAATCTTTAATAAAATTAATTTTTGAGCTCCGAGACACGTTAACAGGCTTCTAATAACCTGTTAGCTTGTACCTCTATAATCTGCTTTGTTTACCCCTTCCTAAAATCTACTACTTTCTCAAGTTTAATATTTCTATCTTACCTTGTCCACGCAATGTTTATTCCCTTCCACCTGCGGCTATCAAAACATTAAATAACTCTATTGTCACATATTTTCAATGTATGAAAATATGTGACAATCTTATTATATAGCAATTTTTGGACAAATATTTCAACTTATTTATAAATTATATTGCTTAAAAATGAATAAAACATTATTATATAAGTATTCTTATATTTGGGAATTATTGTTTTCTTACTTATACTACATTATATTTATTATTTTTTATAAGTGAAAGGAAGTGGTTTCATGCTAAAACTATTTACTTCTCCAAGTTGCACTTCTTGCAGAAAAGCACGAGCTTGGCTGGTTGAACACAATATTGAGTTTGAAGAAAGAAACATGATAAACAAACCTCTAACTATTGAAGAATTGCGAACTGTCTTATCCATGACTGAAAATGGAACAGAAGAATTAATTTCCACTCGTTCAAAAGCATATGCTTCACTAACAATTAACCTAAATGATTTAACTCTACATAAATTATTAGAACTACTAGCATCCAACCCTGCGCTTGTCAGACGACCTCTATTAATTGACAACACACATTTACAAATTGGCTATAATGAAGATGAGATTCGTTGCTTCTTACCTAGAGACATTCGCCGCTTAGAACTACATCAAGCACAACTTATGGCTGGATTATTTTAGGGCCTGATAAAATTATGCTTGCAACTTTAAAATCATCTACATATCAAAATTAAGTTAATCAGTGTATTAAACATTTTCCAGGGTAATGTGGATATTTTTTGAAACGTTTTTTCTTCAAAAAATACGTCTTTATTTTGACAACACAAAATTCTCTTGAACTCAATTCTCTTTTATAACAAAATCAATATTCAATAAATGGATTCGTATTCTCTTTTGATGTCAAAATTTCTATATTCCATCCGCTTTCATGCTTCCATTCGCTTAATAATTGAGCGACACGCGAAATAAACAATACCTCAATATAATGTCCCGGATCAATCGCATGAAGATTTCGCGCAATCATCTCTTGACCAGTATGATAATAAATATCTCCAGTAATATAAACATCTGCACCTTTTTGGATAGCTTCTGGATAAAATTTATCTCCACTACCACCACAAACTGCTACTCTCTTAATCAATGTTTCTGGTTTTTTAGTCACAAGACGCACAGAATTTAATGAAAATACTTTCTTTACCTTTTCCGAAAATTCCCTAAGACTTAGAGCTTCTGACAATTCTCCCACTCTACCAATTCCGTAAGAAACCTCATTAATTTCATGTGTTTTCTTTAGAAATCCCTCATTCTTAACTTCCAACATTTCTAAAAACCAATCATTCAGCCCAGGTTGCACAATATCAATATTCGTATGCGCTACATAAACAGCAATATCATGCTTTAACAAATCAACATACATTTTATTTTGTGGATCATCTATATCTAGCTGCTTTATTGGATAAAAAATTAAAGGGTGTTTGGCAATCAACAAATCTACATGATGAAAAATCGCCTCTTTCACCACTTCTGGGCGCACATCTAGCGTCACCATTACCTTCTTTATTTCTTTATTCAATGTCCCCACATGCAGTCCAACAGGATCATTCTCTTCTGCTAAGAATAATGGACAATATTCTTCAAAACGATCAATGATTGTTCTTGCGAGCATGATTTATTACCTCCATAATCCAAGAAATTTCTCGTTGCAACTGATCAGTCTTTTTATCATCTGGAATTTTAGCCTGACTTAAAGAATTCAAAACATTTTTTCTGATCACAAGCTCCTGCTTCCATTTTTTTTGAAAAATTTTATTCTTATCTTTCAGCAAAAATGGTCCAAAAAATAATTCCATATCCGTAGAACAAGAATCTCCTTCATCTGCCACAATTATCTCATAAATTTTTTGATTTTCTTCCATAATCTCTTCTGCTGAAATTTTATAACCATTTTTCATCAACCAATACCGCACACTGTCTTCCCCGATATTTGGCTGTAAAATTAGGCGCTCACTTCCATGAAGTAGCTTTTTTTGATAACCTCTTTCCAAAATTTTAACAATGAGTGAACCACCCATCCCCGCAATCGTAATCACATCAATCTTATCCTCTGCACAAATAGCTTCTAAACCGTCTGCGAAACGAACCTCAATTTTATCGCATAACTTATTTTTACTAACCTGAAAATCAGCTTTCTCAAACGGACCTTTACTCACCTCTCCTGCGACAACGTAAGCTACCTCACCGCTCAAAACAGTTGCGATAGGTAGATAAAGCATGGTCGCTACCGATATCCGCCAAACGAGACTTTTTTGGAATATACGAAGCAATTCTTTCCAAACGTTTGGACAATTTAAATTTTCTCATCTAATTTCAAACTTTCCTTTTCGCATGATAGTCAGCTAACCTTAAAATGAACTCGGCATCTCCACAGATTTTTTTGTTAAAAATATTTGTAAAAAAGTTAAAACACATAAAATAATCGCTATACCCAAGTAACCAAAAAATGCACTTCCTGAAACAATTATCTCCGATAAAGCTTAAGCAAGTGGCATAATTGTTCCAAAGAGACCTGAATACATTCCAACTTTCTTATGATTCATCAACTGCAACTTTATACTCTGCGCTGCAAGAATAATAATAACCTCCCTCATTGTAAATACAATAGTTAACAGTACAAGAGGGGGGAGGCAAGTATTGGATAACATGCACAACGCAAAGAAAAATCCATAAAGCAATGATCCTAAAATATATCGTTTTATTATTTTTAGTTAATCGATTCAAGCCAAAAATTGTAACAAAAATGAACACTGTTCATTCCTCAAATTTTAAGATTCCAGATTTTTACACTGTACATGGATTGTAAATATATACAATCTCAACAAAGAGACGAAACAAATATTTTGCCTAAAAAAATTCCACTCATTGCAAAAGCAATTCCTAATACATAACTTAGTCCTAAATAAGTAAAAAATAGATGCTTACTATTAAAATATAGCTTATACAATTCCACATTTAGCGTCGAAAAAGTCGTAAATCCACCAAAAAAGCCAATACCTAAAATAGAATAGTACACTCCCCTTCCACATTTTGTCCAAGAATACAAAAATCCCAAACAAAAACTTCCTATCAAATTGATCCAAAAAATTGCGAATGAAAAAGGAGCACCTACTCTCTTACTCCATGCCTTTTGTAAAAAATAACGCAAAAATGTTCCAATGGAGCAAGCAATCCCTAGGAAAAAAAGAGTCATCATAACTCCTTTCGTTCAAATAAAAATCGTTGTCCTAGCTTCATACCCCAAAAAATCAAAAATAATCCGCCAACAATAGAAAGGAAAATATAAAGAGTTGCTATAAAAATATGACCTTTTAAAAATAGATTTGAAAGCTCTACCATACAAGAAGAGAAAGTTGTAAAGCTTCCAATAAAACCTGTTCCGATTCCTAATAAAAGACGCTCAGGGGCCTTTTTAGAAACAAAATACTTTTCAACAAAAAATGCCAAACAAAAACAACCAGCTAAATTAACAAACAAAGTTGCGACTGGAAATTCCCCTATTTTAGGGAAAAATTCTTCCAATTTAAAACGCATAATACCACCAAAAAAACCAAAAATCATTATAATAATCGTATTCATAAAAAATTACCTTTATGTTTTTAATGAATTTTCTTACGAAGCACCAAAAAAATACTTATTCTACAATTGGGTCTGTAAACCTAAGCAATCGATTTCAAGCTTTTCTACCTGCCCTTTCACATTCATCTTTTCTAATTCATATGCAAATGAGTCTACCTGCCCCAAAGGCAATAAAGTAATTGTTGTCGGTCCCGCTCCACTCAAATAAGTTGCATACGCCCCAAATTTTTGTGAATATTCACGAATTTTATGAATATGCGTTACAAGTTTTTCCCGGTACTTTTCATGAAATAAATCTTTCTCAATCATTTTTCCAGCAAGTTCTAAATTGCCAGATAAAAGTGCTCCAATCATGACATTCGCAATCGAACTTGCTGCAACAGCATCTTTATAAGACATCTGTGTTGGCAATACCCCTCGACTTACAGAAGTGAACAATTCAAAATCAGGGATAAAACCAACCATTCCAACCTCCGGAAAACATTGCACTACACTCTCGACTTTTCTGTCCACAAAACTCGCTAACACAAAATTTCCCAAAACTGCAGGTGCTACATTATCAGGATGTCCTTCCATTTCTGTCGCAATTTCAATTATTCTTTTACGAGTAAACTTCAAATCTCCTAATTGATTTGCCAATTCAATCCCTGCAATAATAACTGAGGAACTAGAGCCTAATCCTCGCGCCTGAGGAATATCTGAATCCATTAGAATAATATGAGGAGAAAGTGTTGGCTCGATTTTCAAAGCTGTCTGAATCAATAAATTTCTATCATCCGTGGGCACTTCACTACCTAGCGAGTGACAAATTTCCCACTTTGTAGCAGGTTGATTTACTTTAACCGTTAAATAACGATTCAACGCAATACCACAAGAATCAAATCCTGGACCTAAATTAGCGCTCGTCGCAGGTACCCGAATTCTCATAATCTCGCCACTTCCTCACGCAAGTATTTACGCATTTCTTCCACATCACTCATCTTTCTAATATCAACATTTGATTTTTCAATGGCTGTATCTGGATCTTTCAATCCATTTCCCGTGAATACACAAACAACTGTCTCCCTTGCTCCGATCTTCCCTGATTTTACATGTTGAATCACACCAGCTAAAGAAGCTGCTGAGCCAGGCTCAATAAACACACCATCCATAACAGCAACTTTACGATATGCTTCCAAAATTTCTTCATCCGTCACCGAATCAATAAATCCGTTAGACTCATCTCTAGCAGCTTCTGCTAATTTCCAAGATGCAGGATTTCCAATCCGAATAGCTGTCGCAATGGTTTCAGGGTATTCAATCACTTCTCCCTTTACAATCGCTGCTGCTCCTTCTGCTTCAAAACCGTGCATTCTTGGTAAAGAAGTTCCTTTAATATCATACCACTCATTAAATCCTTTCCAATATGCTGAAATATTCCCAGCATTACCTACTGGAATTGCTAACACATCTGGCGCTTTTTCCAACTGTTCACAAATTTCAAAAGCCGCTGTTTTTTGGCCTTCTAAACGATATGGATTCACTGAATTTACTAAAGAAATTTTTTCTGTAGATGTAATATTTCTAACCGCTTTTAATGCTTCATCAAAATTTCCTGGAATCGCAATGATCTCTGCTCCATACATAATCGCTTGCGCTAATTTTCCAAGTGCAATCTTACCATCAGGAATTACAACATAAGCTTTCACTCCAGCACGCGCTGCATAAGCAGCACAAGCCGCAGAAGTATTCCCTGTAGAAGCACAACAAATAGCTTTAGCTCCCTCTTCCACTGCCTTCGCAACAGCCATCACCATTCCACGATCTTTAAAGGATCCCGTGGGATTTAAGCCCTCGTACTTTCCATACAATTCAATGTTTAATTCTGCAGACAAACGTGGCAAATAAATCAAAGGTGTATTCCCTTCACACAAAGAAATTTTAGGAGTTGTCTCACTCACTGGAAGATAATTATAAAAACGTTCCAATAATCCTTTGTACATAACCTTTCCTCCCGAAAATCACTGGAGTTAACCCAGTATTTGATAAACACTATTTAATTCAAATTCAACATTCTTGGCAATTTTCTTTAAAAATTGATTTTTTTGACTCTTACTAGCCTCATGCGTCAAAATAATGACATTTGCAACCCCGTCTTGTAAATCATGCTGGCTTACTTGTTGAATTTTAATTCCAACATCCGCAAATTCCTTTATTAAATGTGTTAATTGTCCTTCTCTGTCAGAAACTTTAATATTGAAATAATATCGATCAAACACTTCCGAAGATGAAGCAAATTTCGTTTCTTCTTCATAAACCGCAAAGGGAATACCGAACGTTTCTTGCTTAACATCTTTCGCGATTTCAATCAAATCAGCAACAACAGAAGTTGCCGTTGGCAAACTTCCTGCACCAGGACCATAATACATAGATTCACCAATGCCTGTCGATTTCATAAAAACAGCATTCATTTCATTCTTTACACTCGCCAATGGATGACTCTTCATCACCAAAATGGGAGCTACTCCAACATCAATTGCATCATTCACTTTTCGTGTGCGTCCGATTAATTTGAATACATATCCTAACGAGTCCGCCATTTTCACATCAATTGCCTGCAAATTGCGAATTCCCTCTTTTTCTACATCTTCCAATTTCACCCTCATCCCATAGGCAAAATGACTTAAAATAACCATCTTATACGCCGCATCTATTCCATCTACATCATTTGTCGGATCTGATTCCGCAAATCCTAGACTTTTAGCAGAAGCTAAGGCGGTTTCATAAGATTTTCCATTACTTTCCATCTGCGTTAGTATATAGTTGGTCGTACCGTTCACAATTCCTAACACTTCTTCAATTCCATCTGCACACAATGAATGACTCAATGTACGTAAAATAGGAATTCCACCTGCAACTGCTGCCTCATAATAAAAACTTCGCTTTTGCTCCTTCGCAACAGCAATCAACTCTGGTCCATAAATAGCAATTAAATCTTTATTCGCAGTAACCACATGCTTCTTCGCCTTCAATGCTTCTAAAATAAATTCATAAGCAGGATGAACACGTCCCATTAGCTCAACAACAATATCGATTTGCTCATCTTTTAAAATTTCTTGAAAATCCGAAATCAGCTTAATATCATATTCTTCTGCCAAATTTTGTACTTTCTCAAGGTCCAATACAAGCGCTTTGGACACAACAATTTTTACTCCTACAATTTGATTAATTTTTTTTGCCTTTTCTCGCAAAATAGCTGGTACACCTGAACCAACTGTTCCCAATCCTAATAAACCAACTTTCAAGCTTTCTTTCATACTCTTTCTCCTAGCTATAAACGACTCTGCATTAATCTATACAGCACTTCTAGAGTCCTTTGACAATCTCGGAGCTCAAAAATTCATTTCATTAGAGATTTTGAGCAGATTTCAACAAATTTTTCACTTTTGAAAAGATACTATTGATGCTCTCTTCAAACACTTCACCAGTCGATATTTCTTTCACTTCTACAATTCCGCTCGCTGCTTTTTTACCAATAGTTACTCGTATTGGGATTCCAATCAAATCTGCATCCGCAAACTTAACTCCTGCTCGCTCTTTACGATCATCCACTAAAACTTCCAAGCCAGAAACACTCAATAGCGCCTCTATTTTTTGAGTCAATTCTACAATTTCTTTCTTTTTCAAATCCAGCGGTAACAAATGAACATTAAAAGGGGCGACCTCTTTTGGCCAATTAATTCCTGACTCATTTCCATATTGCTCCACAATCGCTGATAACAACCTAGAAACACCAATTCCATAACAACCCATAATGATCGGAATTTCATGACCATTTTTATCTAAAATTTTCGCACCCATAGATTCAGAATAACGAGTCCCTAACTTAAAAATGTGACCTATTTCAATTCCTCTCGTAAATTTCAATATGCCTTTCCCATCAGGAGAAGTCTCCCCTTCTTTTACCACTCGGAAATCCGCATAAACTACTCTCTCAGAAAAATCACGCGCTGGATTCACATTCAAGAAATGAAATCCTGTCTCATTTGCTCCAACCACTGCATTAACCATATCTTTAACCAAAAGATCTGCGACAATCCTTACATCATCATTCACACCTATCGGTCCAAGAGAACCAAAATCTGCTCCCAGAAACTTCAAAGCTTCCTCTTCCCTTGCTTCTTCCAGAAAGTTTGCACTCAAGAAATTCTTAAGTTTCACATCATTCACTTCATCATCTCCACGAACTAAAGCAAGAAGAGGTTTTCCATCAGCAATAAACAACACTGACTTGATAATTTTATGATTCGCTATTTCCAAAAATTTTGTTACTTCTTCAATTGTTTTCACACTTGGTGTAGAGATCTTTTTCAATTTTTTCAGCGCTTCCAATGATTTATTTTCTTGATAGAAACTTTGTGCCATCTCCAAATTAGCTGCATAATCAGACTCTGTGGAATATACCACTATATCTTCTCCTGCCACTAAATGATTCTGATCTGTAACTTCCGTAATCGCCATAAACTCCTGCGAATCCGAGCCACCCATCGCACCACTATCACCGATAATACTACGGAAATTTAACCTTAAGCGTTTAAAAATAGTACGATACGTCTTCGCATAATCTTCGTACATTTCATCTAAGTTTTCAAAACTGTCGTGGAAGGAGTATCCATCCTTCATCAAAAACTCACGACAACGTAATAAGCCATTGCGTGGACGAGCCTCATCCCGATATTTTGTCTGAATTTGATATAAATTCAACGGCAAACACTTGTACGAACTAACTTCATTTCTAATCAATGCCGTAAAAATCTCTTCATGCGTTGGACCAAGCAAAAATTCAGAATTCGTACGATTTTTCAGCTTGTATAATTCATCACCATAAGTTTTTAAACGTCCCGATTCTCTCCAAAAATCTGTAGAAAACAGCGCCGGCATCAATAGTTCTACTGCATCAATTTTCTCTAACTCTTCGCGAATTACTCGCTTAATTTTTTCTAACACACGATTAGCTAGCGGTAAATAAGAATAAATTCCTGCAGAAACCTGACGAATATAGCCTGCTCG
This sequence comes from Lactobacillales bacterium, assembly GCA_031288715.1. Taxonomy (GTDB): domain Bacteria; phylum Bacillota; class Bacilli; order Lactobacillales; family Streptococcaceae; genus JAIRLR01. The sequence goes on from JAITQW010000024.1 coordinate 45,495, forward strand.
CAACAACAATTGATGACTAAGCGCTTGTGCGTCATTTGGCACCTCTCGCAAAGTCGGAATGAAAAAAATAGACTGCTTAAACATAAAAATTCCCTTTCTAAAAATCAAAAAAACTGATTATATAGAATGTTTTTATCTAAAAAATCTCAGAATATCATTCCAAGTAACAGCGATCATCAACAACAACAGAAACGATGCCCCAACAAGAGTGAAAATTCCTTCTTTTTCACGGCTCATTGATTTTCCACGAATTCCCTCAATCACATTCAACACAATCTTCCCGCCATCCAGTGCTGGAATCGGAAGCAAGTTGACAAAACCTAGATTGATCGATAATACTGCTGTCAATATAATAATATTAATAAATCCTGATTTACTAGCTTTCTGACTCATCTGAAACATCATCACAGGGCCACCCAATTTATTTAAACTAAATCCTTTAAATAAATCCGCTATAGCTTTCAAAATTCCTGTAGATTTTGACCATGCTATTTTAAATCCTCCTAAAATAATACCACTAAAAAAATGCCGATCCATAGGCTGCTTCACTCCAATCACACCTACTTTTTCTCCATTAATAGTACTTGTTTTAGGAATCAGTTTCTTAACAAAAGTTTTTTCACCACGCCTTACTTTAATTTCTATTTCTTCACCAAGATATTGATTCATTGCTTCTTTCATCTCAGTCCAATTGGCTACCTTTTTTCCAGCAATTTCTTCAATATAATCATTTTCCCTTAACCCTGACTTCGCAGCTACGCTTCCCTTGGTCACCTCGCCAAGTTGATTTGTATCATTAATAGGAGAGCCTCCTTGTAAAAATGCAATAAAGACAAACAAAAGAATTGCTAGGATAAAGTTATTCATTGGCCCAGCAAAATTTGTCATCATTCTTTTAGGGACACTTACTGACTGCATTTGAACATCAATTGGAGCAATACGAATCTGCGTATCATCTTCTCCAATGAGAATCGCATCATGATCAACAAGATACTTAACTAACTGACTCTCGTCTCCATTAATATACCCTTTGATAAACAATTCATTCTCTAAATCAACAGAATCTACCTCAAAGGGAAGACCTTGCTCTAAAACTATTTTTTTACTTAAGTTAATTTTTTTAACTATATTATTTTCATCCAGCAATAAAGTCATGGTCGTCCCAGGAGGAATATTATTATCATCTTCACCCCAACCAGCCATTCGAACATACCCTCCTACAGGTAATAGGCGGATTGTATACGTTGTTCCTTTTGAATCTTGATGAGAAAACAATTTGGGACCCATCCCAATCGCAAATTCACGCACCAAAATTCCTGAACGTCTTGCAAAAAAGAAATGCCCAAATTCATGAATAATCACTAAAATTCCAAACATAAGAATAAAAGTAATTGCTGTTTTCATCATCTTTTCCTCAATTCTTTTTGTAGTTGATTAACTTGAAAATAAGTTATGAATTTTTAACGCTGAAAGCATAAATTTCAGTGTTCACCAAGAAGAGAAAACGAATGTAAATAAGTTTTTTACAAAGAGTGAAAAATAACAAACGATCTTGGCGATTGGCACACAAAGTGTAGCAGAGCTAGGCAGAATGTACCTTTTGGTGCCGAAAATTTCGCTATTGCTATTTCATTAAGACAAATTAACAAAATCTTATATTTATTTCAAAAAATCAAGTATCAAAATTGCTTAATTTCCCACAAACTGATTCTTATCAAGCCAACTTTGAGCCTTCATTCGAGTTTCTTGATCAATTTTTATAATTTTCTCAAGTGTTAAATTTTCTAACTCTTGATGTTCCAATACAAATTTTTCAATCAGGTACTCAATGGCCAAATAATCGATACTTCCAGCAATAAAAGCATTTACAGCTACTTCATTTACTGCATTATAAACCGTTGGAAAACTACCACCTAATCGGCCAACCTTGTAAGCTAATTTTAACATTGGAAAACGCTTCTCATCTATATCTTCAAAATGAAGAGTGTGAAATTGCATTAAATCAAACTCTTTTTCATTAACCAATGGGTAACGATTAGGATAAGTCAAGGCATACTGGATTGGTTCACGCATATCACTAGCACCCAATTGTGCAAGATAAGCTCCATCAACAAAAACAACCATAGAATGAACAATACTCTCTCTATGTAAAACAACCTTAATATTATCATAATCTACATCGAATAACCAATGAGCTTCGATTACTTCCAAACCCTTGTTAACCATTGTTGAAGAATCAACTGTGATCTTTTTTCCCATAGACCAATTAGGATGTTGAAGTGCATCCTGTAGCGTAACTTTCGTAAGTTCTCTGCGGGTTAAATCACGAAAACTCCCACCAGATGCTGTAATCATCAGTTCCCGAATATTCCGCGAATTCTGTCCTTGAAGCGCTTGAAAAATAGCTGAATGTTCACTATCAACCGGCAAAATCTTCACATGATTTTCTTTTGCTGCCTGCATAATCCATTGACCTGCCATGACCAATGTTTCTTTATTAGCTAATGCAATATCCTTTCCGCTCTTAATTGCTGCTAATGTCGGAAGTACCCCAATAGAACCCATCACAGCTGTTAAAACCACATCTACTTCTGAAAAGGTTGCCACTGCCAAAAGTCCGTCCATTCCTGCTTTAAAAATAGTATGAGGGTACAGTAAATGAAGTGAGGCTGCCATCTCTTGATTTTTAACACCTACCAGCTTGGGACAAAATTCTTCAATAATTTCCTTACCTAATTCAATATTGGAATAAAATGAAAACGCTAATAGTTCAAACTTATCCAAATTATTTCGCAAAACATCTAGTGCACTTGTTCCAATGGATCCAGTTGCACCTAATAAACTAATTTTCTTATGCATAAATTCTCTCCGAGAACAACTCTCATTTTTGAAAATGTAAATTGATTATAAATTGTAACTCAAAACCGCCCACCCATCAAAACTCAGTTAATCAGCACATTAAGTATTATCCAAACGAATTGTGCCAAATGATTTATACTTCTTCAAGCTTGATTACTGAAACAATTTTTCAAAAGTTTAAACAGAAGGTTCCAACCTATCGCCAAGAAAAGCTTTGGACCAACTTAGGACTACCTTTAAATCGCGATATGATTTGTAATTGGCATCAAGTTTGTGTGTGAAATTCTTTTTCTAAACATCGACAAGTGCCAGGATGGACCACTGCTTTTCAAGCTATTTAAAAACCAACCTTTGCTGCTTTTAGTAAAGTTATAAAGTTAATTTCTTCATATCTTTACATATACATTTTTATAATCTTTTCAAATAAAGAGTCGAAGATATCTTTGAGCGCATCTTGCATATCTTCTACAGTTTTAGGTTGATAAGGGTTGAGTATTGCTTTCGCTAAATCCGTTATCTTTGGGTTTCTTTTCCATCTAGACATCAGATTATTCAATGAGATTTCAACAACTGAATCTCAGAAATAGAAAGACCGGTATACTTACTAATAGTAGATATAGACATGCCATCTTGCAACATCGATTGCGCAGTTTGTTTTTTTTCTTCTATTCTTCCTTGTAATTTCGAATTCTTTATCGCTGAATTAAAATCGCGTTCTCCTTTTTCCTTCATTCTCAAAAGTTCTTGTGTCTTCTTATCCGATGTGATTACATCAAACATTTTCACCGCCTCCTTGATAACTGG
>JAITQW010000012.1 GCA_031288715.1 Lactobacillales bacterium
TTAGGTAGTATTTTTTGAGGAAAAAGTGCCTCAAAAAATCTCCACCTTTCCCTGGACAATGCTTAACGTGCTGATTAACTGAGTTTTGATGGGTGGACGGTTTTGAGTTACAATTTATAAAAATACAATGTAGATTTAATTATGGTTGGACAATCTGGCTTAAATGTAGTAGAGCGTTTTATGATTGGTTCGGTTAGTAAATATATCATTGCTCATGCATTATGTGATGTTTTGGTAGTTCATTCCAAGAATATTTAAAATTTCAAGAATGAAGAATTATATATTGAAAAATCTGGCATTTGTTTCTATTGAAGTGTTTTTACATAGTTAGAATGCATTAAATTATTTCGTTAATTTGTAGTAATGATTGATTTTTAGTATGATGAAAGAAAACTTTGTTGTGATGAAATGGTTCATTAGCTTTTAGAGTGAACAAAAATAGGACGATTTTAAAGTTAATTTACTATAAGGGAAAGGGTGTAAGCGCCATGGGATTTACAGATGAAACGGTGTGTTTTGAGTTTGATGATTCGCAGAAGAAAGCAATCAGTGAGACATTATCTACGGTATTTTTTGTATTAGATGAAAAAGCATACAATCCAATTAATCAGATTGTGGGGTATCTATTGTCGGGAGATCCGGCGTATATTCCTCGTTATCGAGATGCGCGTAATCTTGTTCGTCGCCATGAGAGAGATGAAATTGTGGAGGAGTTAGTTAGATTTTATTTGAAACACCATGGAATGAAGGTTGAATGAGAATTTTAGGGTTAGATGTGGGTTCGCGTACAGTAGGCGTTGCAGTAAGTGATTTGTTTGGTTGGACAGCACAGAGCATTGAAACCATTCGGATTAATGAAGAAAAGGAAGATTTTGGTTTTGATCGTCTAGGTGAATTGTTAAAAGAATATGAGATAGAAAAAATTGTCATTGGCTTGCCGAAGAACATGAATAATACGATAGGGCCTAGAGCTGAGATGTCAATGAGTTATGGTGAAATGGTAGTAAAACGTTTTTCTCTGCCTGTTGAGTATCAGGATGAGCGATTAACCACAATGCAGGCGGAACGTTTTCTAGTGGAGCAAGCAAATGTTAGTCGAGCAAAGCGTAAGAAAGTGATTGATAAAATGGCAGCGAGCTTGATTTTACAGAATTACTTGGATCAACATGTATAGAGCATATTGATAATGTTCAGTAAATGGGAGGATTGTATGTAATGAGCAAGAAACATGAGGAAGTAGAAGTAATTACTTTGATTGATGAGGATGGCAATGAAGCTCTTTATGAGGTTCTTTTCACAATTGACGGTCAAGAAAAATTTGGGAAAAATTATGTTTTAATGTACCCATCTGGAATTGATGAAGAGGAAAATGTTGGGTTGTTGGCGTACTCGTTTGTGGAAAATGCTGATGGAACGCAAGGAGAATTGACGCCGATTGATGAAGATTCAAATGAAGAATGGGATATGATAGAAGAGGTTTTCCAAGCATTTCTAGATGAAGAAGATTAGTGAAAATGTATGATAATTTTTTCAGAATAATTAACGATACATACATATTAGAGTCTATATAGTAGTCTCCGTAATAGCGAAATTGCGAACTGCCTTAGTGATTGCGGCACATAGTGCAGCAGAACTTAGGCAGGATGTACCTCTCGGTGCGAACTATCTTAATGATTGACAAGCGGTTTTCCTATGAGCGATTTTTAATCGCGAAACACATGAAGTGTGTCAGAGTTTAGGTAGGTATGCCTCTTGATGTCAAAAAGTTTTGCATTTAAGTTTTTGAAATTTCAATTCTTGCTGAAAGAGGATGAATGAAACTACAGGCTCATGAGCGCCTCTCTTAGTAAAAATTGGGTTCATTATTTAAAAGTTATTCAGCAGGTATTAGTTATTTTTAATACACCATTGAACTGCGCAAAGATATTCAATGCAAACCTCATGAAAGTGGATATGTATCTACTTCCATGAGGTTTCATATTAATGTATTATTCAATTAGATACTTTAGATTAACATTTAGGTAGTTAAAAATAAAAAACTGTTTTGTTACTAATAATATGAACAATGGGGGAAAAAAGATGAGTGAGGAAATAACTCAAGAAATGAATGATCAGATGGTTGTTCGACGAGAGAAGCTGGAGCATGTTCGTGCATTAGGAATTGATCCGTTTGGACGTCGTTTTGAAAGAACTTACAATTCGAAGGAATTGCATGATCAATTTGACAAGAAAACTAAGGAAGGGTTGCAAGATTTGAATTTGAAGGCCGTTATTGCTGGACGAATGATGACTAAACGCGGAAAAGGAAAAGTGAGTTTTGCTCATTTGCAAGATTGTGAAGGCCAAATTCAGATTTATGTGCGTAAGGATGAAGTTGGCGAAGATGTTTACAATATTTATAAAAAGGCAGATTTAGGTGATTTTTGGGGTGTCACTGGACAAATCATGAAGACGGATATGGGAGAACTTTCGATTAAGGCAGATAAAGTTGAACTTTTAACTAAGTCTTTGCGCCCCCTTCCAGAGAAGTATCATGGATTGACAGATATTGAGCAACGTTATCGAAAGCGTTCTTTAGATTTGATTTCAAATCGTGAGAGTTTTGATCGCTTTGTTAAACGAAGTCAAATTATTTCGGAAATTCGTAGGTTTTTAGATGAACAAGGATATTTAGAAGTGGAAACTCCCACACTTCATAATGAGGTGGGTGGAGCTACGGCTCGTCCGTTTATGACTCATCATAATGCGCTTGATTTAGATTTGTATTTACGCATTGCGTTGGAACTTCATTTGAAGCGCTTGATTGTTGGAGGAATGGAGAAAGTATACGAAATTGGTCGTGTGTTCCGAAATGAAGGAATTGATACGACTCATAATCCGGAATTTACAATGTTAGAAGCTTACACTGCGTACACAGATTTTGTAGATGTTATGAATCTGACTGAAGGATTGATTCGTCACTCTACGGCAAAAGTACTAGGAACAACGACCATTGTTTATGCTGGGAAGACTATTGACTTAGGCTCAAATTTTTCTAGAGTGCATATGCTAGATTTGATTAAAGAGAAGACAGGCGTTAATTTTTGGCAGAAGATGACTTTGGATGAAGCTTGTCAACTTGCGAAAGAGCATCATGTAGAAGTTGAAGCTCATATGGAAGTTGGGCATATTATTAATGAATTTTTTGAAATATTTGTAGAAGAGACATTGATTCAACCGACTTTTGTTTATGGTCATCCGGTAGAAATTTCTCCTTTAGCAAAGAAAAATACTAAAGATGAGCGATTTACGGATCGGTTTGAGCTGTTTATAGTAGGTCGTGAATTTGCAAATGCATTTACAGAGTTGAATGATCCGATTGATCAACGGGAGCGTTTTAAGCAGCAAGCTCGTGAGAAAGAAGCTGGAAATGATGAGGCTCAAGGGATCGATGAAGATTTTATAGAAACATTAGAATATGGAATGCCACCAACCGGAGGCTTGGGTATTGGAATTGATCGTTTGGTCATGCTGTTGACGGATGCGCCGTCGATTCGTGATGTGCTGTTGTTTCCAACGATGCGTTAAAATTGGTAAAATTTAGGATTTTGTTAATTTAACTGTGTAAGAGCCTGTTTCACAATTTTAAAAATTGTTCACAAAAAACATTGTTAACGATCTTGTGAGTTGCGCCATTTTGTGCATGTCATTGGTGTTTTAGTAAAATTTGGGGCTGTATGGGTACAAATATCTCGATTGCTACTGGATAGAGGAAAATTGGTGGGCGTATTTTATCATTGTTGATGATCATCTTGCGGGGTTTGTTATGATTAATGATTTCCGCAAAGCGCCCGACAAAGCAACGGATTTTTCAATGGCAGAGTTCTTTGTGATGCACAAATACCGCAGAATGGGTATCGGTAGTTATGCCGCTAAATCAGCGTTTGATTTACATCGCGAGCTGTGGCAACTGAAATATCAATCTTAGAACGAGGCGTTAGCCACATTTTGGAACAAGGTGGTGTCAGAGTATATCTTGGGTAAATACGAGCTAGTTGACAACTACCAGGGCGCAAACTATGAAGATGGGACACTTGGCAGTATCCTGTTTTGGGACAACGGTGCAATGTGATAACCCTGCAAATCTTATTTTTAACGATTTTAATGCCCTCACAACACCCCTTATGTTTTTTTTAAGTTGCATTCAGTACTTGAATGCCTGTGTTTGTACCGATGATCACTGTATCGACCATATTAAGGAATAGACCGTGCTCGATCACACCGACCATTTTTTTTAATTCTCCTCCCAAAGCTGTTGGGTCTTTGATGGGATCTATCAAGTGAAGATCGATGATGAAGTTTCCATTATCAGTTACGAAAAAATTTTTGTTTTTTTTGTAGCGAAATTGAGGATGATACCCTTTATTTTCAAGAATTTTATAGATTTGTTTTGCACCATAAACAACAACTTCAATAGGTAATGGGAAATTACCTATTTTATCTACTAACTTAGATTCATCGACGATCCAGATATATTTTCTTGAATAATTAGCGACAATTTTTTCAAATAGAAGTGCTCCACCACCACCTTTGATACCCTGAAAATCAGCAGATATTTCATCTGCACCATCGATTGTCAAATCAACGAAATCTACTTCATCAATGGTTTTTAAAGGAATTCCAAGTTTTTTAGCATGCTTGCTGGTGGCATTAGAAGTAGAAACGCCAGTGATCGTTAATTTTTCTTCTTTGATTCGTCTGGCAATTTCATCAATTAGATAAGCTACGGTTGAACCAGTTCCAAGTCCAACAATCATATCATTTTTTATATGTCTTGCAGCTTCAATTCCAACTTGTTTTTTTAATGCATCTTGGTTCATTGTTTAATATCCTCATTTCATAATTCAATTTTGCATTGTCTTCTATAATAGATCTGTCCTAAAACGTAGAATATTGTAATAAACAGAAAAAATATTTATTGCATGTTCACTTATTTCGGGAATTTATAACTTTGAATTAACGTTTTAGGGCAAGTCTAATTTATAACACTATAAATGCAGGTTCTATAGCACTTTTTGAAAAGATTATTAATACCTGCATTCCCTAAACCAAGCAATAATATCTTTCTTAATCACCTTCATTAAGAGTTATTTTTAAATGTTCAACTAAACTATCGAAATTTTTAGCTTTCAATCTTTTTGCAATGTGCTATAACAGTATATTTTACAGCTCTCTTCGTCCTTCCACAGCTTTGAGAAGAGTCACTTCGTCTGTGTAGTCAATATCACTTCCGATAGAAAGTCCATGCGCTAGACGAGTCACTTTGATTCCGGCGGGTTTGATTAGTTTGGAGAGGTACATAGCAGTAGCTTCTCCTTCGGTTGTAGCGTTGGTGGCAATGATTACTTCTTGAATATTGGTATTTTTTTGCAATCGAGTGATTAAACTGCTGATATTAAGTTCATCTGGACCAGTTCCTTCCATGGGAGATAAAATTCCGTGCAAGACATGGTAGCGTCCGTGATATTCTTTCATATTTTCAAGCGCTAAGACATCTTTGGGCTGTTCTACTACTAATATTGTGGTATTGTCCCGTTGTTTATCTTGGCAAATTGAACATGGGTCATCTTCAGTTAAATTTCCACAAATTGTACAAAATATTAGGTTGCGCTTAGAAGACAATAGTGCTTTGGCAAAAGTCGATACGTCTTCATCTCTCATATTGATTGTAAAAAAAGCTAGACGAGTTGCTGTTTTTTGCCCAATCCCGGGTAATTTTAAATAGCTGTCAATGAGCTGCGAAAAACTCTCTGGGTAATACATTTCATGTATCCTTTCCAAAATTAGATTAGATTGTAAATTCTCCTTTCAGGATACCATAGAAGCTTGTAATATATGGTTTTAAATTTATCCTATATTATTTTCATTTAACTGAAAATGTATGATAAAATCGCTCTAAATCATAAATATTGGATCGCTATCATGTGAATCAAAAAATAAAACAACATTTAGATTTTTTTCGCCGTTTATATCACTGAGCAATGACATTAACGCTAGCAATTGCTACTTAATACCTACGTTTGAAGTCAAGCTATGTTATAATTTGAGTAAGTAAAAATTCAATTGGAGGAGTTTCTGATGACTGAAAGCAAAGCAACAGATGATCTTTTATTTAAACTGGTATTTAGTGATGAGCGAAATAAAAAAGCACTGATTCACTTGTTAAGCAGTGTGGTAGGCTTTCAAATCTCTGAAGTGGATATTCGCAAGACTGAGATGACGCCAGAATTTATCGGTG
>JAITQW010000043.1 GCA_031288715.1 Lactobacillales bacterium
AGGTTAGGTAGTATTTTTTGAGGAAAAAGCACCTCAAAAAATCTCCACCTTTTCCTGGACAATGCTTAACGTGCTGATTAACTGAGTTTTGATGGGTGGACGGTTTTGAGTTACAATTTATATTGTGTTATGGAGCTTCGGATATGTCTGGTAAAATTTTAGGAATTTGGTTCCCAGTAATGACGTTTGTAGCAATTGGTTTTCAACATAGTGTTGCGAATGCGTTTGTGATTCCAGCAGCAATTTTTGAAGGATGTGCGAATTGGAGTGATTTTCTTGCGAATTTCTTTCATGTTTATGTTGGCAATATGATTGGGGGAGCAATTTTTGTGTCAGCCTTTTATTATTTGGCTTTTCGAGAAAAAGAATACACAGTTTAATGGTAAAATAATTCAATTTTTATAATCTCTTTTAAAGATGATGTTATTATTGCACAAAAAAAGTTTATGATGAGCTAAAATTATTAAGAATCTTTAGATGGATTTTTTATCGAAAAAATATTGTTAGAAAGGCATGCTACATGAAAATATTTTTGTTATTCATACTTGCTTATATTATCGGATCGATTCCTTTTGGTCTATGGATCGGAGATATTATATTTCATAAGAATTTACGTGAATTGGGTTCGGGAAATACAGGAGCTACAAATACTTTTCGTATACTCGGAGTAAAAGCCGGAATCTTTGTATTAGTATGTGATATGTTGAAGGGTACGTTGGCAACTTTGTTACCTGTAATTTTTCACGTTCATGGAATTAATTATCTTATTTTTGGTGTTTGTGCCGTTATTGGTCATACATTTCCTATTTTTGCTCATTTTAAGGGTGGAAAAGCAGTTGCAACGAGTGGAGGTCTATTGCTGGCATATAATCCATGGTTATTTATTTTTGTAACTGTTATTTTTTCATTATTTTTATTTTTAACTAGTATGGTAAGCTTTGCTTCGCTAGTAGTTGCAATTTGTACGACTATTTTGGTTTTTTGTTCACCTCTGCTACATGGATTTATTGTTCCAAAATTCGATCCTTTTCTTGATGTGATAGTCCTTGCTCTTATGATTTTTATTTGGGTACGTCATTTCGAGAATTTCAAAAGAATTCTGAATAAAACTGAAAGTACTGTTCCTTTTGGTTTTGGATTTTTTAGTAAAAAGCGTCTATAATTTTCCTCATCAATAAACCTCTTACGAAGTCAAGTATTACGCATTAACCATCATCTCGAATACGGTGGGTTTCACGTTTGTTAAGCAGCGAAATTCTTCAGGTTTGTATGTTTTATGCATTAATTATGTTTCGCAAGAAATCTAATATAGCTTTTACAATTGATTTGTAAAGATATTGAGTAGTTAATTTTTGCAGAGATTGCACTGCACGAATTGCAAATAGCGAAGTACTGGATATGGAAATATTATTCAAATGGTATAAGGTGGATTCTGTAATTGTTTCCTTTTGTTATAATGAAAATATTAAATTTAGATTCTTAGAAGGAAAGGTAGTTAGGGGATGTATGCACAGGTTATTGTAGATGTTCCTGTTTTTCAAACGAATCGACCATATACCTATTTGATTCCCGATAAGTTTCTGGCAATTTTGCTGATTGGAATGCGGGTAAGTGTACCGTTTGGTAAAGGTAATCGATTAGTACAAGGATTTGTAGTGGATTTTAAGTCTGATTTAGAAGATTCTGAAAAGGAAGTTGAACTGAAGAAAATTCAATCTATTTTGGACGCGTCTCCTATTTTAAATGATGAATTGCTGCAATTAGCTGAAAAGATGGTGGAAATCACATTTGCATTTAAAATTCATTGTTTGCAGACGATGTTACCAAGTGTGATGCGAGCGAATTATGATAAGTATTTTGTGCGTACAGATGGTGGAAATTTTCAAAATGGGAAACGAGAATTATCATGGTCGGATGCGGAAGTAAACGGATTATTGACTCAGCTCATTAAAGAGAGAACTATGGGTTTGGTGGATGTGCATTATGAGGTAAATAATCGGAATAAGATAAAAGTAGAGCGTTGGATAAGTACTTTGTTGACCTCTGAAACAGCTGAACAATTACTATCTGAGCAGCGAGTAAATGCAAATCAGAAGAGGTCACTTTTGCAGATACTAAGCTGCTTAGACTTAGAGGGTGAAACTTCATTTCAAGAGTTAAAAGAGCATGGGATTCGTGTTTCGACATTGAAGGCGGCTCAAGATGCAGGTTGGCTTCGAATATATGAGAAGGAAGTTTATCGAAATCCTTTCATGGAGAAAGTCGTTGCTAAATCTGAACCACTTGTATTGAATGAAGAACAAGCAGCTGCAAAAGAAGAATTTGTAATTTCAATTGAAAAGGACGAAGCGAAAATATTTCTTTTGGAAGGAATCACGGGCAGTGGAAAAACAGAAGTTTATTTGCAAACGATTGCTCAGTGTTTAGATATAGGAAAGACTGCAATGGTACTCGTTCCGGAAATTTCTTTAACTCCACAGATGGTTCAGCGTTTTAGGGAGCGTTTTGGAGAGAGAGTTGCTGTTCTTCATAGTGCACTTTCACATGGGGAGCGTTATGATGAGTGGCGGAAGATTGAGCGTGGAGAAGCAGAAATTGTTATTGGTGCGCGTTCAGCTGTATTTGCTCCTTTGAAAAATATGGGTGTGATCATTTTGGATGAAGAGCATGAAGTGTCATATAAGCAAGAGAGTAATCCTCGTTATCATGCGCGAGACATAGCGATTTGGCGAGGGAAGTTTCATTGTTGTCCAGTGATTTTGGGAAGTGCAACGCCATCGTTAGAATCAAGAGCCAGAGCACAAAAAAAGGTTTATGAGCATGTGCGTTTATCTAAGCGTGCAAAAGTTTCGGCTATATTACCGCAAGTGGAAGTAGTAGATTTTAGAAAAAGTTTAGGTGAGGGTTCAAGTCAAAATTTTACTCCTTCTCTTTTAGCAAAAATGAAGGAGTGTTTGATTAGAAACGAACAGATTGTTCTAATGCTGAATCGGCGAGGTTATTCTTCTTTTGTTATGTGTCGGGATTGTGGCTATGTTTTAGAATGCCCAAGGTGTGATATTTCTTTGACTTTGCACATGGTTGATAAACGAATGAAATGTCATTATTGTGGGCACGATGAAGAGATTCCAAATAATTGTTCTAGTTGTAAAAGTGAACGAATTCGTTATTATGGAACAGGTACGCAGAAGGTGGAAGCGGAGCTGCAACAAATTCTTCCTGAAGCGAAAATTTTACGAATGGACCAGGATAATACTCGAAAGAAGGGCGCACATGAGCATTTTTTAAAGCAATTTGGCAATCGTGAGTTTGATATTTTGCTTGGAACGCAGATGATTGCGAAGGGGTTGGATTTTGAAAATGTAACCTTAGTAGGAGTTTTAAATGCGGATACAGTGTTAAATTTGCCAGATTTTCGTTCTAGTGAGAAAACATTCCAATTGTTGACGCAGGTTAGTGGTCGAGCAGGTCGTGGAGAGAAACGTGGAGAGGTGGTTGTTCAGACATTTAATCCACAGCATTATGCGATTCAGTTTGCAAAATGTCATGATTATGCAGCTTTTTATCAAAAAGAGATGCAGTTACGCCAAATGGGAGGTTATCCTCCATTTTATTACACTATTCAGCTAACGGTTTCTCACCCAGAGGAGAATGAAGCGGCTAGGCAAGTGCATCGAATTACGAAAGTATTGCAAAAGAAAGTTAGTTTGAGAACGTTACTTTTAGGCCCTGTGCCGAAAATGGTTGCTCGTGTGAATAATCGTTACTATTATCGGTTATTGATAAAATACAAGTATGAACCACAGCTAAGCCAGTGGCTGTATCAATTAAATTTGGCTATTCAAAAGGAAAATATACGTGGACTTATATTAGAGATCGATTCTGAACCTCAAGGGGTGATGTGATGGAAGGCTATTTTTACAGCAGCCTGTTTGCGGAGAAAACAGTGAGAGTAATACCTAATGTTCATCTTTCAAACGTTCTATTTGGGTGGCTAAGTTCATTTTACAATCCATCCTAATTCAAGTGATGTACAAATACATGAAGGAATTTAAGCTTTAGCAAGTGTGTTATCATTATTACTTAAGTTCTTTATTTTCTTAGCTACGAAAATCATTTATCACTTTAAGAGTCATGTGAATCTTCAAATTGAAAAGTTTGACTGTTATTTAAAGTTACTTGATAAGAAATTATGTTTTCTTTTTGATGAGTGATGACTCTTCCTGTGCTGAATTGATAGAGTTGTCCTTCACCAGGTTGAGGATGATTTTCTTTCAAAATTAACACCATCATTTTTGCGATGGTATGTTGCTCGATGCTTTTTCTAAGAGAGTAAATATTTTTATATTTTGAATATAGAAAGCTGCAGGATGTTGTGATCAGAAATAATAGAAAAAGAGCACTAAGTAATGTGTGTCCATGAAATTTTTTATTCACTTGTTAGATCAAACTCCTTTCTTTGTTGATGGAATTAAAATTTTTGCGGAATATTCATATTTTTGATTTACAAAGTGCAGGCAAACTTTCAGGATATGTTCATTTTCTTTTTGAAATGAACAGTCATTGACTTCCATAAGAATAGGTTGGAATCCACCTGTTATTCCTCTCATACGAATTTCTTTAGATTTTTGAATTAATTCAATGATTTTAGTTTCTAGTGTATTTTTTTGTATAATTAAAGTATGATCATTTATCCAAGATACTTCGCAACAATTTGCAATTTCTTCTTCAATAAGCTCGATACTTGTATAAAAATCGAAGTCTCTTTCATAGAGATTGTTTATTTTTAATGTTTCGATGCTGTTAAATATTATGAAAAATACAATGATAAATTGTGAGAGAATAAATATGGATAGTAGAGACTCAAAAAGCGCAAAAGCGTGGAATTTTTTATTCAATAAGTTGTACCTCGTTGTTTGAAAAGTGAATTCCAATAATTTTACCATGATCATTTGTTTGTAATTTTATATCTTTTATATTGGTTTTTAAGATAAGAGATTCATATGCAAGACGTGTTTCTGTTAATTTTTCGTGTTCTTTTTTCAGCAATGATTTCATGTGAGGAAACCATGTAAAAAGAGGAATTACTAAAATGCAGATGATTATCAGAGAAAGAAGAGATTCAAAAAAAGCGAATCCTTTAATTTTTTGATAATCTGCTGTACTAGTACTAGGAAATAAATTTTTCATCTTTTTTTCCATAGTCTACCTCCAACAAGAAGTGAATAACTTTGATTTTTGTGAATTTTAGAATTTGAAAAGTGAATCTTAAATAGGTAAGAAAAATGACCTTTTTCGTTGAATTGTAATCTTTTTACGCTTTCAGAAGTAAATGCTATATTTTTTGGTAATGGATATTCATCTAATTTTTCTTGATTTGCGAATGTTTGAAAGCAATGTTTTGCAGGTATAAATTTAATTTTTATTATCTTGTGTAAGTGAATTGCTTTGTCTTGCCAACACATTATCTTTTTTTCGAAGGTATTAAGAGTTTCTTGCCATTCAAGGCATTGCTGGTATTCTTTTAAACCCGTAATTGTAAAACAAATGATGGAGAGACTTATAAATAAGGCGATAAGCAGTTCAAGTAATGTAAATCCATGCCATTTTTTCATATGATCTCCTTTCTTTCGAAATACCTATTTATTGATTAATCGTTCGTACCTTTCTTTTTGATCAGAGGTTATAAACCCTGCATCTTTTAATTCTTGTAAACTTGGTTTTTTATCTTTTCCTTGTTCCAATTCGTACATAGTTGTTTGTGATTCGATCACATGTAATAGAGCTTCGTTGCTTTTCTTTTCAGCGAAATCTTTATGTTTCATCAAATTTGGTACCATGATTAAAATTAAGATAGATAATATAAGAAGAACAATTAATGTTTCGACAAGAGTAAATGCATGAAGTTGTTTTTTCATTGTGTAAGACCTCCAATATTTTGATACATAGGTAGGAGCATGGAAATATATATGAGCAGAATCATTCCTCCAATAAAAAGGAAAACAATAGGTTGGATCAAATGCATTTTAGTTTCGATTTTCTTTAATAGGCGTTTTGCACAAAGATCTCCGTATGAAATAAGTTCAGATCCTAACTGAAAATTGATCTCGGCTTGTTGAATGATTGTGCCAAATTCTTCGAGTACAAAATGGATTTGTTTCATTTGTGAAGAAAAGGAAAAACCTTGTTGTAGACCATTTTCTAGTTTTTTAGATAGATCTTTAAGTAAAGATTTTTTATCTAGAGATTGCATAATGATAAGAATTTCATTTAACTCCATTCCTTGTTCGAAAAAACGTCCCCATTCACGGCTTAGGTAGCTGGTGATTTGTAATTGATAGAAGTGACCAATGAATGGGAATTTGGAGAGTATTTCTGCTTTCTTGAGACTTGTTTTTTTAGATAGTTGTCGTTGAATAATCAAAAATAATATGGTACTAAAAGCGAAAAGTAGAAGAACAATCATTGGACCAAACTTTATTAAGCGTAAACCAATATTTTCTTGATAACCTAAACGTTGTTGTAATTCGGGCAATAAAAAATTGCGCATAATAAATAGAATTCCTATGATAAAAATAAAAAGCAAACATGGATAAGTTAGGATGGAGATTATTTTTTCTCGTTCCTTTTCAAATTTTGTTAAAGAACTATCAATGGACTGTAGGGTGGATAGTAAATTACCATGAGTTTCTGCAAATTCTATTTGCAAAACGATTTTTTGTGAGTAGCCAAGGTTTTTAAGAGAAGCACTTAATCCTTCACCTGCAATCACAGTGTTTTCTAAAGTTTTGCTGATTTTTTGCTCAAATGGATTTGTAGACGTTTTGAGCAGTTGCGTACAATCATAAAGAGAGAATCCATTTCCTAACATGATAATAAAAAGTCGAATTAATTTTCGTTTCTCTGACATGGAGAGTTTAGCTATATTCTTTTTCAAGTAATTCATTGCAAGCTTCATTTGTTAAAACTCCTTTTTCGCGTAAATTTTGAATTTTCAAATTCCAATTTCCTTGCCAATTTTCTTGTTCTGTAACGACATCTAACAGGACACTAGCTTTTTTATCCAAGTTCAAAAGAAGTCGTTGGAAGTAAATTCCGGATAAGGATTCCTTTAAATCTACCTCACTAACTCCTAGATCAAGTAATCTTCGAAAGATTCCTTGAACACTTCCAGCGTGAATTGTTGAAAAAACGGTATGCCCTGTTAAGGCAGCACGAATAGCAGCTTTTGCAGTTTTTTCATCACGAATTTCTCCAACGATTAAGATATCAGGTCGATGACGCAAACAAAGCTTAATGAGAGTATCATAATCCATTCCGATAACTTCATTAATTTGAAACTGAAGAATGCTTTCATCGATAATTTCTACAGGATCTTCAATCGCGATGATTTGCTGTTCTTTTTTGCGTACTTTGCATAATTCATACATCAAGGTTGTTTTCCCTGAACCGACTGGCCCACAAAATAGGTGAAGACCTCTTCTGTAAGAAAGTTCTCTTGCTTTTTCTAATTCTTCTAAATGAAAGAATTTGAGAATATTGTGATTATTTTGATGAAGGTAGCGAATAACTAAACTTTCACGATTTTGATAATCTCCTGCGGTAGATAATCGTAACCTATGATTTTTGTTAAAAATTTTAGCATTCATTGCTCCCAGTTGAGCACGACGTTTTTCTCCAACATTCATTCCTCCGTTGAATTTAAAATGAACAATTAATCGTTTTCCAATATTTTTAGGTATCGTTTGTTTTTGAAGAAATTTATCTCCATGACGAAAAATTACGCGATAACCTTCACTATATGGTAGAAGATAAAGATCATGTACGTTTTCTTGAATTCCTTTTTCCAAGGTTTTGTTGGCTAATTTTTCAATGTCCATCAATTTGATTTCTTACCTTTCAAAAAATGTTTAATTATAAATAACGCAAAAAAATAGAAGAGGAACAAAATTTTTTCAATAATTTTAATTAAGTTTTCTGAGATGGATTAGGTAGATTTTTTCATAAATCTTTGAGCATTTAAAGAGTCAAGGAACTGTTAATTTTGTGTAGTAATGGGATAAAAAACACATAGGCTTAATTAATGATCAAGATTTTGTAAGCCAAAATCATATCACATTATCTTTCCAGAAAACTCTAATTTTCACGAAACATAAATAAAAACAGCTCCCTCACAGCTCCCTCTTTGAGCATCCTTTTCAAAGAGGGAGCTGTTTTTACATAGGAAACTAGTATTACAGAATCTGTAAGCTAAAAAACCATACATTTATGAGTATTTTTTTCCTCTAAATCTGAATTACAGTGTGATTCTTGAGGGGTAGATTCTAGACACTTTATAGCGACTTCACTTATAAGGTCATACATCCCCGACTGACTTGTGACTGAAACGGGAAAATACTTTATGTTTTGTTCATTTGCAAATTTTTTAATCTTTCTATAGTAATTATCAGATAATTTTTCTTTTTCTAAACCTACAAGAAACAAATAAGCTTTAGAGTTCATTTGTTTAGCAAATTCAATCCATTCTGTAGATAAAGTTTCTGACTTAGAAAGATCGAATAAAATAATGAAAGCACTTGCACGACTAAGATAGCTAACGGCAGCAATCTGTATATATTTTTTTTGCCCAGCAATATCCCATAAATTAAGAATTACTTTCCTACTTTGTTCTATAACGTTAACTTTTAAGGTATAACAATTATTAACTTGATTCTCAATACTACACTCAATGCATTCATCATTTATGTATTTCAGTCTCTTAATAAAATCAATTTTTGTTGTACTTGTATCACCTAGTATACCAACATTATATTGATCAACTGCTTGTACTTTATTAAATATCAGTAAAAATAATAATGTTATGATTGTACAAAATACTAATATCTTTGATATTTTTAAAAACCAATCTTTATTAAACATAGTATTTCCTCCTCTATTAATTTTTATAAATAAAAAAACGAGCCTAGGCTCGCTTCAAAGAATAATTCTATGAGTTCAAAATTTCAGCTTCATCTAAAAATTTCACTTCTACTGTACTGGTTAATACATCTGAATAGGAAAAAGAAACACGTTCAAACTGATTCTCTTCTTGATCTAAGTTAACCACAAACAATGACGGATAGACTTCCGATAAGACTCCTTTACGTTCAACTTGCCGTTTTCTCCCTGTTTGAGCAATTACTTGAATCGGACTACCTATACGATTTTTCATGCTATTTTTAATGCCGTAAATCATTATCCATCACCTCATGAAAATATTCTATCATGGTCTATTGGATAGATCAATGTTATTTTTAATGATATTTATTAAAAATAAATAAACAATATCTTATAACATCTCATTGAAATGCATTAATGTCTTAATATCATATCTGTGTATTTTTTCACGCCCATGAAGATCATCTAATTCAATTAGAAAAGCACAACCTGCTACAATTCCTCCTAGTGATTCTACCATTTCAATTGTTGCTAGAACGGTTCCACCAGTTGCAAGTAAATCATCTACAATCAATACATGCTGACCTTTTTTAATAGCATCCTTATGCATTGTTAATGTATCGATTCCATATTCCTTTTTATAATTAGCACAAATTGTTTTTCTTGGTAATTTCCCTGGTTTTCTTACAGGAGCAAATCCAACACCTAATTCAAAAGCTACTGGACATCCCATTATAAATCCGCGAGCTTCTGGTCCAACAATACAATCGATCTTTTTTGCTTTTGCATAATCAACAATCTGTTTTATCGATTCATGATAAGCTTTTCCATTTGCCATAAGAGGAGAGATATCACGAAAAGTAATTCCTTCTTTTGGATAGTTTTCAATACTTGCAATATAATCTTTTAAATTCATTTTTATGACCTTTCTTTTTGGGAGGTATAGAAACATCTATTTTCCTAATCCATTGTCTCTCTTTCAAACCATTTTTGCAAAGTTTCTTGATTACTTAAAAGAAAAAACATTTCTTGCTTAATTTGTCTTTTTCGTTTTTGATATAATACACTTTCTGTTAATTTGTGATTTTGAGGTTTTTTTATAACTTCTAATACTCCATCCGTAATTGTCAAAAATCCAAGCTCCTCAAAAACTTTAATCATAAAAATAAGGAGTTTTACTGGAATTTTTAGATATTGTGCCACTTTTTGAAACTCCTTTCGAATGTTCAAACTTTCTTGTTGTCTAATGAATTGAAATAAAGCACTAAACTGCTCTCTTTTACCCATTCCAATAATATAAGCTTCTTCCTTGCTCATCCCCAAGAAAAAAATACGATGAAACGATAAGTTTTGTAAAATTTCCCGCAATTCTTCAGAATTTTCAGGAACATCTACAAGCACCAAATTTCCTGATTTATTTTCTTGTTTCCATGTAGTAATCTTCTCTTTTTCAGAAATAAGGAGAACATCTCCTTCTATACTCTCTATATCAGACAAAATTTTCAAATTTTCTTTTTTACATGCTAGAAATAGAGATTTTTCTTTAGGCAAAAACTGTATACCTTGTTTTCCACGCAAGTCAAAAAACTGAATTCCATCGATAGCAAAATCTGTTAAAAAGTATTGTATTTTCTTTCTTCCATTCCACTCATTAATTCCTAATTCCCCAATAAGAGAAAGTTTTCCTCCACTAGTAAATTCCTTAGCAAATCCACCATTTTCCCAAGATATTATTTCTAACTCTCCAAAGTCCTTCGTTAATTTCATTTTTAAATGTTGATTTTTATTTCCTAAGTTATTAACTTTTTGAATTTTTGGATTCTCTAAAGCGAATACTGGTTTAGGATTTCCAGCTCCAAAAGGCGCTAGTCGTGCTAGCTCTTCTGTTAATTCAATTGTAATATCAGTTGAATTTAAAATAGTTTCCACCTTAATAATTTTCCCTTGTGTAACATCAATTGACTCTCTTTTAATGAATTTTTCAAGAATTTTTCGCAACATCTCTAAATTTTCGACAGGAAGGGTCATCCCCGCTGCCATATGGTGCCCACCGAAAGCTAAAAAAAGTTCTCGATGCTCATCAAGTGCTTTAAAAATATTTAATGCCTCAACTGAACGAGCAGAACCTTTTGCATTTCCTTTTTCATCAAGAGTAAAAATAATTGTTGATTTTCCTGTCATATTTAAAATTTTGCTAGCGACAATCCCTAAAATTCCAGGATTCCACCCAGATTTTATGAGAATCTGAATGGGGGAATCTGGTTGCTCAAATAAAAGTTCTAAAGCTTCTTCAACCGTTTGTTCGACCAGTTGTTTTCGTTCTTCATTGACAGATTGGATTTTCTGAGCAAGTCTTTTAGCTTCTTCAGGATCAAATGTTGAAAGTAATTCTACAGCAAGGTTTGGATCTTTCAGGCGTCCCAATGCATTTAATCTTGGAGCAATGCCAAATCCAACTTGAGCTTCGGTAAAGCCTTTTCGTTTGATTCCAGCTACCTTCATTAGTTCTATAAGACCGATACGTTCTGTATTTCGAATCGTTTTTAATCCTAAAGAAACGAATACTCGATTTTCATCTGTTAATGAAACTAAGTCCGCTAATGTGCCAATAGCAACTAAGTCTAGAAATTCAGTGGGAAATTCACCAAGCAATGCCCATGCTAACTTAAATGCTACTCCTACTCCTGCTAGCTTACCAAAGGGATAATCTCCTTTTGGATGTTTTGGATGAATTATTGCGTAAGCATTTGGTAAATTTTGAGGTAATTCATGATGATCCGTTACAATGACGTCTACTTCTAATTTTTGAGCGTAATCAATCGCTTCTAAACCAGAAACTCCGTTATCCACTGTAATGATTAATTGGACATTTTGACGTTCAATGAAGTACTGATAAACTTTTTTGTTAGGACCATATCCATCTGTAAAACGATTCGGAAGATAGTAAAGAATGTTAGCACCGATAGATTCCAATGCTTCCTTAAGAATGGTTGTGCTTGTTATTCCATCTGCATCGTAATCACCATAAATCAGAATTTTTTCATCTTTTTCAATTGCTTTTTTAATTCGCTGGATAGCTTTTTCCATGTCATAGAAAGCAAGTGGATCATGTAAGTGAGAAGCTTGTGGATGCAAGAATTGCTCCAACTGTTTAGCTGTTCTAATTTCTCGCTTCCATAAAATTCTTCCAGAAATTTTTGATAATCCTTCATGCTCAAGAAGTTTTGAAAATTCTTCGTCTATTACTTCTTCTTCTTTGAATTTCCACGTAAGAGTTGATTTTCGCACATTTCTCTCCTTATGATGGTATAGTAGTTAATTCTACAGTAAACCCCAACTGTAAATATTTTTAATAAATCTCTTGCGAAACATAATTAATAGACCTGTTCTATAACTAAATTACAATGAATTGCCCCATCTTTTTTCTGAATACTTTGTCAAAAATGCTCACAATAACCAGCTATTCCTACGCTTATTTCCTTGTCTCAGAAAAAAATAGCAGCAATTCAAAATATGTCTTAGTTACAGAACAGGTCCAATGTATAAAAAATAAAAGAAAACATACAAACCTAAAAAATTTTGCTGTTTGGTAGGCATAAAATCTACCATATTCGAGATGATGGTTGATACGTAATACTTGATTTTACAAGAGGTCTAATAGCAGATTTACTTACTTTACAAAAAAATCTTCGATACTTGAAAAGAAACGTATCATTGTAACGGTAATGCGATCGGTTATTACAATGTGAACGATTTGGTTACTTTCGATAAGGAATTTCCACTTCATCAAAATCTTTTACAACAATTGTATTTTCAAAAATTTCACGTGCTTGATTGCATAATTTTGTAATGTCCTTATTATTATAACGAGCACTGTAATGATTTAAAATTAACTGACCTACTCCTGCTTCTTTAGCTATTTTAGCTGCTTGTGTGGAAGTAGAATGAAAGTAATAGTGAGCTTTTTTTTCTTCACTGTCCTCAAAGGTTGCCTCATGAACAAGGACATCTGCTCTTACAGCTAATAAACAAGCCTGCTTTGTTTTGCGAGTGTCACCAATCACTGTCACTACTCGTCCTGGGCGAGGTTCTCCGATAAATTCTTTTCCATTAACAATGCGTCCGTCTGGAAGTTCAACAACTTCACCTTGTTTCAATCGACCAAAAATAGGTCCAAAAGGAACACCTAATTCTACCAAACGATCTGCATTTAGGCGACCTCCCTGATCTTTCTCTTCAACTCGATAACCAAATGACAATACTCCATGCTCAAGGGGCATAGCATGCACGATAAATCGTTCATCTTCAAAAATTTTTCCACCTTCCTCCGAAAGTTCATAAAAGTGAACAGGATAAGCCATTTTAGTAGATGATAAAGACAATGTCGTTTTAATGAAATCTTTAATTCCTATAGGACCGTAAATATCTATCGGAGTAAGTTTTTCTTCTCCACCTTGAAATGACCGACTACTTAAAAGACCGGGCAAACCAAAAATATGATCTCCATGCAAGTGGGTAATAAAAATTTTTTCGATTTTTCGTGGACGGATTGACGTATGCAAAATTTGCATTTGCGTTCCCTCTCCTACATCAAATAACCAAACCGCATTTCGCTCTTGTAATAATTTTAATGCAATGCTTGAAACATTGCGAAACTTTGCTGGAACTCCAGAACCCGTTCCTAAAAATTGTAGCTCCATAGATTCCTCCGCCATTTACCATTATTCATTTTCTTGGGCAGCAAAAAATGGTATACCCACCCGCCTGTTTGATTTTTCCTAACTTTATTAGTCGCCTTAATAGCCCTTTGAAATTCTAAAAATTGCTTTGATTTCTTCATTCTTACCATCGTTATCTTGTGTAATTAACATTGCTTATTTTTTACTTGTGAAAATGAATGTTTCAGCAAGAGTGGTGCAATTAATGTACACAAGATAATAACCACAACTAGTTCTGAATACACTTCTTTATTAATCATTGCTTGAGCAAAACCGATTTGCGCAACTACTAATCCCATTTCTCCACGAGAAACCATCCCAGCGCCTATTATATAACTGCTCTTTAGTGAAAAATGATTAGCTCGTGCAGCTATGCCACAACCAATCAACTTGGTAACAACAGCCATGAATAAAAAAAATAATCCTTTAGAGCAAAAACTTCTTAAAGAAGTAAAACTCATTTGTAAACCAATTGAAGCGAAAAATATTGGTATAAAAAATGAATAACCAATGATTGAGAGGCTGTTCTCTATTTTTTTGCGAATTTTTTCCTTGCTCTGAGCCACAGCAACTCCTGCAAAAAAAGCTCCAATCACATCACTCATATCACATTTCTTAGCAAGCTCTGCAAGCATTAAACAAATAATAACTGCTCCAATCACACCTGAAGCAAATATAGGTAATTCATAAAAAAATTTCATTACTCTAGGAGCAAAAAAGCGAATAATTACAAACAAAAATATCATATATAACGCTTGCAATAGTAAGGTCCAACCAATTGAAGAGTTTTCTGATTGATTTCCACACATTGTTACAAAGAAACTTAATAATAGAACTGCTAAAATATCATCTACTACTGCTGCTCCTAGGATAGTTGCACCTTCCTTGGTATTTAAGCGGTCATATTCTTGCAATACACCAATAGTAATAGATACCGAAGTAGCTGCATACACCAGACCGAATAATAACGCTTGTTCCTTGTTATACCCCCATAGTTGAGTTATCCCGAAAAAAATAGCTAATGGGAAAAATACACCAATAAATGCCACACTCACAGCAGGTTTGATAAATTTCTTTAATAAAGATAAATCTGCTTCCAATCCCGCAATAAACATCAAAAAAATGACTCCAATTTCTGCAATAAATTGTAATGGTTTGGTTAAATGAACAAAATTTAGTAAGGCTGGTCCTAAAAAAATTCCGACCAATAACTGTCCTATTACTGCTGGTAATTGTAAGCGCACAAAAATAGCTCCGGCAAGTATTGATGCCATTAAAATTACAGCAATCATTCCATACTCTGTCACTGATACACCTCATTAAACTTTCATATCTTTCTTTCATTATTCTTATAAATAAGATTAACTATTCTCAACATTATGGAAAACCTTTTGTACATCTTCATCATCATCCAAAGCATCAACAATTTTCTCAAATCTTTCCAGATTTTCACCTGAAAGACTTATATCATTTTGAGCAATCATTTCTAACTCAGTGATACTAAACTCAGAAACACCTTTAGCAATTAGCATCTCTCTTGCTGCATGCAAAGATTCTGGCTCTGTATATATAACAATAGCTCCTTCTTCTTCAAGCACATCTCGCACATCTATATTTGATTCTATCAAAATTTCTAACCATTTATCTGGATTTTCTCCTTGGAAAACAAGCACCCCTGTATTATCAAATAGATAGCTCACCGAACCGGAATTACCCATATTTCCACCGTTTTTGCTAAATGCAGCTCGAACATTAGCAGCTGTACGGTTTACATTTGATGTCAACGTATCAACAATAATCATTGATCCACTTGGACCAAATCCTTCATAACGTAGCTCTTGAAAGGATTCATCAGTACTTCCTTTTGCCTTTTCAATTGCACGATCAATAATATTTTTGGGAACATTTGCTTGTTTTGCACGATCTAACACAAATTTTAATTTCTGATTGCTATGTGGATCAGGGTCTCCAGATTTTGCCGCAGCATAAATCTCAATTCCAAATTTCGCATATACACGACTATTAGCTCCATCTTTGGCTGTTTTCTTTGCAACAATATTTGCCCATTTTCGTCCCATTTAGTCCACTCCTTCATGCTATTTCGTGCCTAATAGTACAAAAGCGCCAAACAAAAAGCAACTGTTGAATATACGAAATTTTAAAGAAAAATTTCATGATGGTACTTAATGCTGCATGTTTGTCTGAAATTTGTATTACTTTGCAAGGTGATTATTAATCCAAATTAAGAATCAAAAAAATAACAATGCATTTTATAGCTAAGTAGCTAAAAATGCATTGAATTAAATTTCTAAGAAAAATTAAGTTTGTTGAATACTGGCATTAATAGTCTTAATATAGCTATTCATTTATA
>JAITQW010000005.1 GCA_031288715.1 Lactobacillales bacterium
ATTCCTTGTAGTCTCGAATTTTTCATCGCTGAATTAAAATCGCGCTCCCCTTTTTCCTTCATTCTCAAAAGTTCTTGTGTCTTCTTATCCGATGTGATTACATCAAACATTTTCACCGCCTCCTTGATAACTGGTTCAAATTCTGGCAAGTTGTAACATAAACCCGTCCACTGAAAAATAAAAAAAGACAGATCATCAAAATTCTAATAAAATGTTTAAAATATCAGCCCAAAACATTTAGAAGTAATAAAGATGAAATTCCTTCCCCAAAAGGGACTGATTTAAGTGATTTAAGCGAAGAACAACTTCAATCTTATGAAGATTGGGTCAATAATTATCCACGAAGGCTCTTGAGCTATCTTTCGGCCAATGAAGCATATGTGGCTTAGAATTCCTTAAAAGTAAATAGACAGCCAAGGGTTTTGTGAAAAAAAGTGCTTCACAAAACCCGCAAAAAAATTATTGTTTAAAAAATCCCGCATTGTAAGGTTAGGTAGTATTTTTTGAGGAAAAAGCACCTCAAAAAATCTCCACCTTTCCCTGGATAATGCTTAACGTGCTGATTAACTGAGTTTTGATGGGTGGACGGTTTTATGTTACAATTTGCCAATTAAATAAATTAGCCAAGATATAGTACTATTTTTGAAATTTTTTTGTTACAATGAAAAAAATGCCGCTTGTGGATAACTTTTAGTTGAGAGAGGTGCTATTATTTGTATAGGTTATTAATAGCAGCAGAAAAACGTAAATTTTATATTATGAAACGTTTAATGGAGTCAAAAGATGGAATTTCATTTCGAAAAATTTCAGAGGAAATTAGATGTAGTGTTCCAACTGTAAGGACGTATTTGATGAGTTTGAGCGTAGATTGGATTGGGAAAGTGTATTTTGATTTTTCCAAACGCGGATCAGTAACGTTGAGCAACGATAGAGGGGTAAAGTTTATAAGTGTTTTCTCAAAAATTTTCGCGAATAGCCAAAATTTTAAAATTATTCAATATTTATTTTTTCAATCGTTTAAAACATTAGAAGCATTAAAGTCGCCATTACATATGAATGAATCAGGTATATATCGAGCATTTGATAAAATAAATGCTTTGTCAGAAGATATCGGTTTTTCAATAAAAATAAAATCTATGACATTAGTGGGAGATTCAGAAAGTGTATTGCGGATGCAACTAGTTAGTGTTTTTGAGCAAGCTTATCTTGATGGTGGTTGGCCATTTGTAGAAATTGATAAACATAAGATTGTTGATTTGATTTTTGAAATAGGTGAGAATTTTTCAATTCCGATGAGTTATCGTGTTATTAATCGAATGGCTATTATAACTGCAATTACTTTTTATCGAATAAAGCAAGGATTTAATTTAGAAAATCATTTCTTGAATACGGAAGATGACAAGTATGAATTGTATCTTTTGAAAAGAAAAGGTGCATATCAAGATGCGGTTATGTTTCCGTTAGATAGTATGTGGTATAAAGAGCTTGCTCGATTTATTTTTGTGATTCATTATGGTTGGGAAAGTGATGATGAGAGACAGCAAACTGTGGATGAAATAATGAATTTTTTAAATTTGCTGAGTGCAAAACTTAATTTTTCTATACAACCTAAAGAAAAAGAAAGCATTTTGATGGAATTTATTTATCTTTATTTGGAATATCGGAACCAACCAAAATTTCGCTCTACTATTCAACGAGATTATTGTAAAAATGTAGAGCGAGTAATGAAACGGTATCTATTTTTTGCAAAAGAAGTTACCTATCAACTTAAGCAATTAGAGAGAAAGATGAAATTTCCTTGGTATTCTGTTTTAAATTATGAATCGATTTGGGCTTTAATTGTAGGTTGGACAGATTTGATTTTACTTCTTTCTCGCAATCGTCCAAAAGTAAATA
The DNA here is from genome assembly GCA_031288715.1 of Lactobacillales bacterium. Classification (GTDB taxonomy): domain Bacteria; phylum Bacillota; class Bacilli; order Lactobacillales; family Streptococcaceae; genus JAIRLR01. The sequence goes on from JAITQW010000005.1 coordinate 1,897, forward strand.
TTTTTGTGATTAGTTCACAAGGTTCTTCTCACTCAAAAATGTTAAGTAAATTGTTTAGAGGCAGATTTTCTGAGGGAGTAAAGATCAAAAATTCTAGACATATTTATATGGAGCATGATTATAAAAAATTACTAAAAGATGCATCAGATAGTCATATTGTCGTTTCTACTAATGATTATTCGATAATTTCGTCTGATAGGATGATTGTGATTGATGAAATTCCAAGTAAAGAACAGATTCAGCTATTAGAAGAAAAGATTGAGATACTTCGTAATGAATTGTGGTTTTATTGTATAGCGGAACAGCAGCAAAATGTTAGATAGTTTGAATATTATTTTACTGAATAGGTATTCTCGGAAACTAGTGTATAAATGGAGTTCTTTTCCATTTATACACTAGTTTCCGAGAGGGTCTAATAGTTTATGATGATGGTTTTGAGATTTTATGAGATTGAGATATACGGAAACTTCATGAAAGTTGGCACATAATAATTATGAAAGACATGTTTTTAATTTAGATTATTTGAACAGCTTCATCTGGGTTCCCCAACTCAGAATGGAAGCGATATGATATATTTCTCCTAAATTACCCTTGGTTGAATCCCCTTGACCAAGGGTGCCTTGCGTTCTTGTGATTTCTAAGAATCTATTAACAATTTAGCAGATAATTTATTTTCATCCTTTTTTTGGAAAATTTTTTCATGGTACAATTATTTATAGTTTTGCAAAAGGTTTATTATATATTTGTATGTGGAGGAAGAAAGAAGGGTAAACTGATGGTATACAAAGCTAAGAGCGATGTAATTGATAGTAAGAAGTTGAAGGAAGTCGGAAGTTTATCTGTGGAAGCTTGCCTTGTTAAAGAGGCGCGTGATCGAGAGCTGCGGTATATTATGGAAGGGCGAGATAGCCGATTATTGTTGATCATTGGTCCGTGTTCTGCGCACGATGAAGAAGCTGTGATGGAGTATGCACATCGTTTGGCTAAGTTACAAGAGGAAGTAAAAGGAAAAATGTTTTTGGTTATGCGTGTTTATACTAATAAGCCGCGAACGAATGGGGATGGTTATAAAGGATTAATGCATCAACCTAATTTAGAAGAAGCAGTGGATCCATTGCTTGGAATTTCGGCTACTAGAAAGTTACATGCACGTGTAATAACAGAGACAAGACTTACGACGGCAGATGAGATGCTTTATCCAGAGAATTTAATTTTTGTTGATGATTTAGTCAGTTATCATGCGGTGGGCGCTCGTTCTGTGGAAGATCAACAACATCGTTTTGTGGCTAGTGGAATTGATGCACCAACAGGCTTGAAAAACCCTACAAGCGGGAATCTTAATATTTTGTTTCATGCTTTGCATGCGGTGCAGAAGCCACAAGATTTTTTGTATAACTTTCAGGAGGTTGTAACACTTGGAAATCCTTGGGCGCATGTAATTTTGCGTGGAGCGTCAAATGAATATGGAGAAAATCAACCAAATTATTATTATGAAGATTTGTTGAAGGCAGTTGAATTTTACGAGAAAAAAAACTTTTTGAATCCGTGTATTCTTGTTGATACGAATCATGATAATTCTGGTAAGAAATACTTGGATCAGGTCCGAATTGTGCGCCAAACTTTGATTAATCGAAGGTGGAATGAGAAATTGTGGAAACATGTACGCGGTTTTATGATTGAGAGCTTTTTGGTTGATGGTCGGCAAGAGGTAGATGGTAAGGTATTCGGACAGTCGATTACCGATCCTTGTTTAGGCTGGGAGAAAACGGAAGCCTTGGTTCGTGAGATTTTTCAAGAACATGAAGTGTGCAATTGATTCACATAAGAAAAGAGAGTTAAAATTTAGTTGGAGAAAAAAAGAACTGCAGGAAATAAAAATTTTTTGCAGTTTTTGTTTATTTTCTGAAGAGTTTTTTCAATTACGCTGATTATCAAATTTTTAAACTATTTGAAAAACTTTGCCATTAATAGACAAGGGTTATTTTTATCCCAAATCAACGGAAATACTTCAAGAGGTCTAAATTTCATCAAAAGATAGAAGTTTCTTGTCTTTTCATAGTCAGGAATTTTCGCAGACTCATCTAATGTCTTAACCGTTAAATATTCGATTTGATTATCTTTACAAAATAATTCGCAACATTTTATTAACTCTTTACCGATTCCTTGGCGTTGATATTTTTGTAAGATTCCCATTACATAAATTTCAGCTGTGTAAGCATTGTGTATTTTCATTGACACAAAGCCAACCGCTGCCTTATTATGAATGGCTGTAAAAAAGGGCATTGTTTTCGATTCATCTACATACTTTTTAATAAAACTTTCGATGCCAAACCAATTTGGAAGATTACGAAGGATCGTTCTGCAAATGGTTGCTTTCTCATTTGGGAAATCTATTTTTAAAATTTTAATCACCATAAGACCTCTTTATTTAGCAATTTGTACTTGTATGTAACATAAAACAAATGAGTCTTTCATATTAAAAAATAGTGGGTATATATCCATTGTTATGAAGTTTTTAGTATATGTCAATCTTATAAACGTCTATATATACGTTTTCTTATTCATTTTTTTCAATACAACTTTATTCAATTTTACATTTACAAGTTGTACTTTTTTTGGTTTTAGGTAAAATTTAAAAGAAAATGATTGTTCATTTATGAAAGACTGAAAGTAAAAAATCAGTTGATTGTTGATTATAATGTTTTGAATTCAAATTTTCCTGCTTTACTTGTAAAGTGATAAGATTAGCATATTTGAACTGTTGATTCAAATTTCAAATGCGATAAAAATTGTGTAACTTGGACGAAGAGTGGAGTAAATGAGAAATGAAAATTTATAATACATTGACAAGGCAGAAGGAAGAGTTTCGGCCGATTGAGGAAGGTAAGGTTCGGATGTATGTTTGTGGTCCGACAGTTTATAATTACATTCACATAGGAAATGCTCGCTCTATTATTGCTTTTGATGTCATTAGACGATATTTAGAGTATCGTGGATTTGAAGTGGAGTACGTGTCTAATTTTACGGATGTAGATGATAAAATTATTTGTGCAAGTGTTGAGTTGGGAATTTCTGCTGAAGAGGTGGCAAATCGTTTTATTGAAACGTTTAATAAAGATATTGAAGCATTGAATGTGAGAAAAGCAGATCAAAGTCCTCGAGTATCAGATTACATTCCCAAAATTATTGATTTTATCAACGTGTTAGTGAAAAAAGATTGGGCGTATGAATCAAATGGAGATGTTTATTTTAGAGTGCAAAAATTCCCTTCATATGGAAAGTTGTCAAATCAGACGATTGAGGAATTGGAAGCGGGTGCGGGCGGTCGAGTAGGACAAGAGCAAGAGCGCAAAGAAGATGTCATTGACTTTGCATTGTGGAAGAAAGCAAAAGAGAATGAGCCTTCATGGGAGTCTCCATGGGGCATTGGTAGACCAGGATGGCATATTGAGTGTTCGGTGATGGCAACGATGTTATTAGGGGAGACGATCGATATTCATGGAGGTGGACAGGATTTAGAATTTCCACATCATACGAATGAGATAGCTCAATCAGAGGCGAAGACGGGCAAGAAGTTTGTGAATTATTGGTTGCATAATGGGTTTGTAACCGTGGGTGAGCAAGATGAGAAAATGAGTAAGTCACTGGGAAATTTTGTAACGGTTCATGAATTGTTGAAGCAAGAAGACTCTAAAGTGATTCGTTTTTTAATGGGAAGTGCGCATTATCGTCGTCCGATTCGTTTTTCTAAAAGTAGTTTAGAAGAAGCTAAAATTAATGTTGAAAAATTGAAAAATGTGTACGATAATTTCATTTTCCGTAAAGATGATGTAGTAGATTCTTCGGAAGAAGAGGAAGATTTGAAGAAATTAGCATCATTTGAAGCGTTGTTTGTTGCGGAAATGGATGACGATTTTAATAGTGCAAATGGTATGAGTGTATTGTATGAGTTAGCAAAATGGATGAACATGTATTCTCAGCGAGCGATTCTTTCAAAGGCAGTTTACGAAAGAGCATTTGATTTATTTGTAACGTGGCTTTCGATTTTAGGAATTGAGTTTGAGGTGCAAGAAGAATTGCTTACGAACGAAATTGAGGAGCTGATTTCGGAGCGGAATGAAGCACGTTTGGCGAAAAATTTTGATCGTGCGGACGAAATTCGAGACCTTTTGAAAACTCGTGGGATTTTATTAGAAGATACTGCAGCTGGGATTCGGTGGAAGAAAGCTTGAGAAGCTGCTTAACGTTTCTTTGTGAGTCATAATTTAATGAAAAGAATTTGAAAATTAGCAGAACAATAAAATAAGTAGTGTTAAATTAAAAAGAAGGCTGAAATTGATCAACCTTCTGTTTATTTCTTATTTGTTAATTTTTGTATGAGTAACTTTCTCGATTAACTTTGTAAAATTGCTTATCTCATTCTGATTGCAATCAGTATAATCAATCTCGATTGTAACGTTTTCTGGCCACTGAATTGTTTCTAGTTCTGTACAATTTGTAAAAGCATTTGCCTTTATTTTTAATTCTTCCTTAATTTAATTTTAGAAACAATTTCAGGATAAAATTTCCATATGCGTGTCATTCTCAGCAAAAATATCCCCAAAATAAAATTACTGATAAAATGTGTAGAAACTGTTTAAATGCATATATGCAAAATTAACTAAAACTCTTCCAATCATTTTTTTTTCTTATGTTACAATGATATTTCGAGAGGAAAAATAAAAAGTAGGTGTTCTTTTGCAATTTCGAGTAGGGCAGGGATTTGACGTTCATCCATTAGTTGAAGGACGTAAATTGATTATTGGTGGAGTAGAGATCGATTTTTCGAAGGGACTTCTTGGGCACAGTGATGCTGATGTTTTATTGCATGCGATTACGGATGCTTTACTAGGAGCTTGTGGATTGGGAGATATTGGACATGCTTTTCCACCGGAGGATAGTATGTTTAAAGATATTTCTTCGCTAGAAATTTTACGCTCTTCTTTTTTGCGTGTGTGTAGCTTGGGGTATCACATTTCAAATATTGATGCGACTATTTTAGCAGAACAACCAAAGATGAAACCTTATCTTCAGGGTATGATCAGAAATATTGCGAGCATTTGTGAAATCGATGAAAGTCAAGTAAACTTGAAAGCGACAACGACTGAGAAATTAGGATTTATTGGGCGTGAGGAAGGAATGGCGGCTGAAGCCGTGACAATTGTTCATGTAAAAAAGGGAGATTAGAATTAAATGGATAGAAAAATGCGTGTGCGCTATGCACCTTCACCGACGGGATTGCTTCATATCGGGAATGCGAGAACAGCGTTGTTTAATTACTTGTATGCCAGGCATAATAAAGGTGATTTTATCATTAGAATTGAAGATACTGATAGGAAGCGTCACGTTGAAGATGGGGAGCGCTCTCAACTTGAAAACTTGATTTGGCTTGGAATTGACTGGGATGAAGCACCAGATGAAGGTGGAGAATTTGGTCCTTATCGGCAATCGGAACGTTTAGAAATTTATCAATCCTATGTTCAGGAATTGCTTGCGAAAGGTTTAGCTTATAAATCATATAAAACAGAAGAAGAGTTGGCGATAGAGCACGAGAATCAGGAAGCTAATGGTGAGACTCCAAAGTATGTTTATGAGTATACAGGGATGAGTGAAGAGGAGATTTTAAAGTCTCAAGCAGAAGCTGAGAAAAAGGGTTTACAGCCAGTAGTTCGTTTGCGTGTGAAGAGCGCAGAAACCTATTGTTGGAATGATATTGTTAAAGGTGAAATTTCTTTTGAAAGTGATCATATTGGAGGAGACTGGGTTATTCAAAAGAGAGATGGATATCCGACATATAATTTCGCAGTAGCCATTGATGACTATTTAATGGAAATTACACATGTGTTGCGTGGAGATGATCATATTGCAAATACGCCAAAACAGTTGATGGTTTATGAGGCTTTTGGTTGGGAAGCTCCACGATTTGGACATATGACTTTAATTATTAATAGTAAGACAGGAAAAAAGTTGTCTAAAAGAGATACAAATACTTTGCAATTTATCGAGGATTATCGCAAAAGAGGATTTTTACCAGAAGCTATTTTCAATTTTATTTCACTTTTGGGTTGGAATCCTGGCGGTGAGAAAGAAATATTTTCGAAGCGTCAGTTCATTGAATTGTTTAATGAGAATCGTTTATCAAAGACTCCTGCTGCATTTGATCAGAAGAAGTTGGAATGGATGAATCATCAATATTTGAAAAAGATAGATGAGGGTTGTGTGTTTAAATTGGTGAAACCATTCTTATTAGAATCGGGATGCTTGTCTGAGGATTCAGATGAAAAGGAGATTCAACGAATAAAAAGAATTGTTTTATTGTATCAATCACAACTTTCTTACGGTGAAGAGATTGTGGAATTAACTAATTTATTTTTTACGGATTATCCTAATATTAGTGATGATGGCAAAGAGGTTTTGAAGAAAGACACTGTACCGTTTGTGCTATCTAATTTTAGAAATAAAATAATGGATTTGAGTGAGGAAGAATGGAAACGTGAGGTTATTTTTTCTAAGATTAAAGAAATACAGAAAGAAGTTGGTGTTAAGGGTAGGGCGCTGTTTATGTCTATTCGAGTGGCAGTTTCTGGAGAGATACATGGTCCAGAGTTACCGGATACTATTGAGCTTTTAGGAAAAGAAAAAGTTTTAGCGCATCTAGATTGGGTGATGTCAAATTTTTGATGCTTAATTTTGAAAGGTGAGAATATAATTGTGCGAAACACATGAGTAAAATATTAGCTGTTTTATGATTATTTTAAGTTAATGCTCTGCATGAGCGATTTATGATGACACTATGAGAATTTCTCTAATAAAATATTGTTTTGTTACCTTGATCAAATCATTTGATCATTGAAATTTTAATTTTGTCTGAAAAAATATTATCGATATATTTTGTTGCATTGAAATCACCTTAAATCACTGTATATTACTATATAATGATAATTACACGTTTGGTATGGTAATGCTGCTAATTGTAAAATTTCATGAAGCTTTATTGAAAAAAGTAAAAAAGAAAACATATATATATATAAACTTTTGTGAGATCGATATATACGGGAGTTTCATGAATTTTGACACATAAAATTGTTTGAAATGTAATTTAAGTTTTAGTATAATTTTCGTGAAAGAAGAAATTTGACAAATAGTTATTGGGAGGTATCATTTTGAGCAACGAGCAACGATTACATAAATATTGGGAAAAGTAAAAAAATTGTTTTTCATCTGGCAAATGCACCTTGAAATGAGAGGATTTGGTGGGTTATTTGTATTTTCAAAGTTAAATTTTATGATGATATTTAGCAGTGAATTTAGAAATAAAGCATTTAGGTGAAATTGGAGAGTGAACTTTTGCTAGTGTATTTTATAAAGGAGTGTTTTTGATGAAAAAATGAAAATATGTTTGATGGTATTTGGAGTTTTGTGTAGTATGGCATTTTCTACTGTTGTGTTGGCAGTAGTAGTTGGCGGAGGAGAATGGGATTACGGTGTAGGCGTTAAATGTGGATATTCTGATTATTATCATGGGTCAAAAAAACATAGTGCTACTGTTAAGCGCGGTGGTGAAAAAAATTACGCCGAAAGTGCTGGTGGAAGTTGGGCTCGAGCAAAAATTGTCCATTTTCCTCCTACTAGAATGGAGTTTTTTTGGAATGCTTGGTAGTAAGAAGATTTATTATAGTAAATCAAAAATTTTTTAGTGCTATGTTGTCAATCAACCTCTTTTTTGAAGTGGGAGGAGGTTGATTGTTTTTTTGGAATGAAGTAGAGGATGGAAGAATATGAAAAAAGTTGTATCCGCGTGTTTGTTATTTTTTGTTTTTTGTTCCACTTTCTTGCTTATCAATGTTTATCAAACTAAAGATAGAATAAGAATCGAATCAATTGAAATGAACCCAGGTGGTTCGTTTTATTTCTATGTTAAGCATTCGAATCGCACAATTCCTGAAGAGTTGACTTTTTTATCAAGGTTGTCAAAAGAAGAAAAAATCTCGATTTTTAAGACAGACTATACAAAGAACGATACTGTGATTAAATCAGTGGTTTTTAATAAAGAAAGCTTTCCTTTTCAACAATTTAATCTTCCAGACAAGGATTTATTTAAAAATAGCAGGAATATCTATGCTAGTTTTGATACTAAAAGTAAGCATCAGGTAGGGAGGATCCCTACTTTTGTTAAAAGAGATAAAGTTTTTTTACAATTATTGGAAAATTACTACTTAGATTCAAGCAAATCTTTAAATGGAACTTACTCGGTAGTCTCGACGCAAACGATCAATAAAGAGAAGATTGTAAAAAAACTTAGCATTTTTTTTTCGGTAAGTGAAAAAGAGTTATTAACTACTTCTGGGGATCATGCAGTTGCTTTGATAAACAGGTATGTAATGATTTTTGCTCTAATTATAATTCTTGTCTTTTTGGTACTAATGATTGTTACGATTTACGCTCCGTTGATGTCTATTAAAAGTATTGGTGTTAAGAAATTAAATGGCATAAGTAATTTTGCTATTTTGGGGGAATTTATCAAAAAAAATGTGATTTTGCTAATTGGTAGTTGTTTTTTAGTTGATGTTGGAATTCTTGCCTATTTTCCTTATCGACCGAAAAATTTTATGCTGATATTAATTTTAGTGCAATTATTAATCTTTATGATCTTTTTTATATCTAATTGTTTTGTTTATCTAGTTATAAGAAAAGTGACTATTGGTAAGTTATTAAAACAGTTTTTGAATTTTAAATGTGGTAATGCTGCTTGCTTTGTTGTTAAATTTTTACTAACGTTGTCCTCCACTTTATTATTATTTCAGATTTCAGGCGAAATCGATGAGTTAGTTAAACAATATCGACTAAGTGAAGCTTGGAATAGTAATGGTGAATTGTTAACTGTTGAAGTTGCTTATGTATCTGAAGAGGAGGGAGGTTTACAAAATTTTCACCTCAATGAGCTGAAGGCTGCTGAGAAATGTGCACGACTTTTTCTCGATTTGGATAAGCAAACAAAGGCAATGTATGTTTGCAGTAGTGTGATAGATCCAACTAGAAATTTAGGAATGGGAGGAAAAAACCAAGAGAAAAATATTTTCAAACCCGGAGAAAAATATGAGGTGATGTCCATTAATCATCATTTTTTAAAGACTTTACCTATTAAACACAAGTTGGCCAAGGATAATATTCGCGAATTTTTAGTTCCAAACTCTTTGCGTCAGAATGAAGCAAAGATGAGATATTTTTGTCAGCGTCTTCTTTTTAATGATCTAGGTTCAAAAGATCAAGAAACAACGATAATTGAACACTTACCGGTGCGCTTGTTTTACTACGATGATCAACATTTTTCTGTTTTTCCGTATAGTTCTGAGATTAAGGGGAATTTTACGAAACCTATTTTAAAGTTGTTCAACGAAGAAAATATGCTTTTTTGTGAGCGAACTTATTGTAGTGTAACAGGTGAAAATTGTCCCATGAAGGTTATGAACTCTAAGCAAAATCGCGAAAAAATCCAAAAATTGATGAAAAAAAATGATGTACATGTTAAATTTTCAACAGTGAATGCAATTCTTGGAGATCAAATTAGGGGTTGTAAAGAAGCAATAGGGATTGTGATCATGATTTTATTTTTTATTGTTATATTAAATATTTTTGCTTTGATTTTTTTACTAATTTGTATTATTCGGAGTAAGAAGAAAAAGCTTTCTGTTGATCGATTACTGGGAGTGAAAATGTTTGATCGTTACCGAGTGGAGTTTTGTCTGATTTTTGGTTCTTATTTCATCCAGATTTTGATGATTTGTTTATTAGGGAAGTCGCTGCTGGTGATGCCGATAGCTCTGATTGTTATTTTGATCGAATCGATTACAATTTTTTTAACCATTATTCGAGAAGAAAAAAAGAACTTAGTATCTTTACTTAAAGGAGAATGAGAATGATAAAATTAACAGATTTGGTGAAAAAATTTGGCAATAAGCAAGTGTTGGATCAGTTTAATTTGAGTATTAAAGTTGGCGAAATGATTGCCTTGGTTGGGGAGAGTGGTTCAGGGAAATCTACTTTGTTAAATATTTTGGGTTTAATTGAAGATTTTGATTCAGGGGAGTATTTATTTTTTGGGGAGAAAAACATCAAAGCAAATACAAAAAAAGCTTCAAAAAATATTCGCGAAAAAATAAGCTACTTGTTTCAAAATTTTGCTTTGATTGAGACGGACACAGTGGAAGAAAATTTACAAGTTGCATTAAAATATAAAAAGGTTAATAAAAAGGAGAAACAAAGGCTAATTTCATCTGCTTTGGAGAAAGTTGGCTTAAAAGGATACGAAAAAAGAAGGGTACATGAGCTCTCTGGTGGAGAGCAACAAAGAGTAGCCATTGCCAGGGTGCTGATTAAGCCAAGTGAAATTATTTTAGCAGACGAGCCTACCGGTTCTCTTGATTCCAAAAATCGGGATGAGGTTTTAAATTTGTTAAAAAAAATGAACCGAGAAGGAAAAACTATTGTCATCGTGACACATGATCCAGAGGTTTCTAAAGTTTGTTCTAGAGTTGTAGAATTAAATGCTTGAATTAGCTATCGGAAAAAGAAAAATTCAAAAAGTATTTAATATCTGCTGAATAATTTTTAACTTTCTCTTTTTGAAATAAATTCTCTTGCTTAGAGTAAATTTCACTCGTCTTCTTTCAGCGAAAATTGAAGTTTCAAAAGCTTATATGCACAATTTTTTGGTACTAAGAGTTATATTATGCCTAGCCTCTGACAAGTGATGTCTGTTTCGCGATTAAAAATCGCTCACAGGAAAACCATTTGCCAATCATTAAGGTAGTTCACACCAAGAGGTACATCCTATCTAAACTCTGCCACGTCTCTCGTGTTTCGCGATTAAAAATTGCTCACAGGAAAACCATTTGCCAATCATTAAGGTAGTTCGCACCAAGAAGTACATCCTACCTAAACTCTGCCACGTCTCTCGTGTTTCGCGATTAAAAATTGCTCACAGGAAAACCATTTGCCAATCGTTAAGGTAGTTCGCACCAAGAGGTACATCCTACCTAAACTCTGCCACTTTTCATGTGTCAATCGTTAAGGTAGTTCGCAATTTTGAGCAAAAGACGTGCATTTATAAATAGATATAATGTAAAAATAGCTTATATTTATAGCTATTATGAATTATTCAGTAGTCATTGATTATTTTTTTAAATTACCACCTTCAACAATGATGTCCTCAGGTTTTACATTGTTCCCATACACTGGCTTTAATGTTTTATTGAAGTCTTTAAGGAAGAAGTTTTCTTTTCCTAATTTTTTGATATCGTTATTGATAAATTTAAGTAAGGTTTTATTTCCTTTGGTAACAGCTGGTGCAATCGTATCTGTGTTTCCTAAATTCTTGATTCCAACGGTGAATCCTTTATTTTGCAATGCCCATGCTAATACTTCAGTGTTGTCTGTGCTCATAGCGTCACCGCGCTTATCTTTTAATGCGTTATAAGTGTCCATATATTGATCGAATTTTAAAAGCTTAACTTCGGGATGATTTTCCGTGAAATACGTATCAGCGGTTGTTCCTTTGGCAACAATTAATGTTTCTCCTTTTAGATCTTTCACATTTTTGATCACTGCATTATTAGGTGAAACTACCCCTAAAGAAATTTTCATGTAAGGAAGCGCAAAATCAACCACTTCAGCTCTTTCTTTCGTTATCGTAAAATTTGCCATCATGATATCAACTTTCCCAGTTTTTAAATATTCAGCACGATTTGCTGGATCAGTTGAAACATACTCAATCTTTGTACCCAAGTCTTTTGCTAAGCGTTCAGCAAAATAAATGTCGTATCCTTGATATTTTCCTTCTTCATCTACGTAGCCAAAAGGATGCTTATCGCTGAAGACACCAATTTTTACTGTTTTACTTTTTTTAATTTCATCAAGCGTTCGGAAAATTTCCCCATTACTTGATCCTAAGTTTCCTTTCTTAGAGCATCCTGTTAGAAACAGGGTGAACAGAGCAAGAACGCTTATCACATAAATTATTTTTTTCATCATAATAAAAAAGCTCCTTTTTCATTTACAATTATTTTTAATTCATTTCGCGAAAGAAAATATATTCAAAAATTTTTGCGCACGTTTGGTTTTTGGGTGCTCAAAGAAATTTTTTGCGCAGCTTTCTTCTGCAATTTTCCCATGATCGATAAATATAATTCGATCTGCCACTGCTTTTGCAAACTCCATTTCATGAGTCACAATGATCATTGTATTTCCTGATTTTGCTAATTCTAGCATGATATCTAACACTTCTCTGACCATTTCAGGATCAAGAGATGCTGTTACTTCATCAAATAATAAAATATCAGGGTTCATAATTAGTGCACGTGCAATTGCAATTCGCTGTTTTTGTCCACCTGAAAGTTCACGAGGGTAGGCTAATCTTTTTTCGACAAGCCCTATCCGTTGCAATAGAACATCAGCTTCCTTAATTGCTTTAGATTTTTCTTTTTTCAAGACTTTTGTAGGTCCTAAAATTAAATTATTTAAGACATTTCGATGAGGAAATAGCTCATAGCTCTGAAAAACCATCCCGATTCGTTTGCGAATTTCTGTGCAATTTTTTCCATTAGAGATCAATTCACCATCTAAAAAAATATGACCATCTGAAATTTTCTCAAAGCCGTTGATCGTTCTTAAAAGTGTGGATTTTCCTGAACCAGATGGGCCAATAATTACAACTACTTCACCTTTTCTTACATCAAATGAGATTCCTTTCAATACTTCGAGACCATCATATTTCTTTTTAATATTTTGAAGAGAAAGTACGATTGATTTTTCTTTCATATTTCGTATCCTTTTTTATACTTGTGAAATAAATGTTATTTATTTTGTGTAAATAGATTCTAAACGTTTAGCTAATAATGAGATTGGCCAGCAAATTAGAAAGTAGAGCAAAAATACAAGACCGTACATCCAAAATGAAGCATCTGGAGCATTGTGACGATTGGTTTCAATAATTTGTTTGGAGGTTTTTAATATTTCTACAACTCCGATTAGCACTACTAAAGAGGTGGTTTTAATCATTCGTGTAGTTAAATTGACGACTCCTGGTAAAAGCGGTTTTAAAACTTGAGGGAAAATAATATATCCAAATGTCTGTGATCTGGTTAGTCCTATCGCTTCCGCACTTTCATACTGGATTCTCGGCACATTTGTTAGAAGTCCACGAACTAGTTCCCCGATTTCAGCGGTACCCCACATCGCAAAGACAATGATGGCTGAAGCTTCTCCAGAAAGATTCAATACACCTGTGCGTGCTAAACCGAAGTAGACTAAAAATAAAGTCACTAATTGAGGCATCACTCGGTTAAATTCTACATAAATTCGGCATAAACATCGTATAATTCGATTTTTGATGGTCATTATTAGACCTAGCAACATCCCTAAGGTAATCGAAAAAAACATGGAGATTAAAGCAATTTTTACAGTTACCCATAAACCTTCAAGAATATGCAAAAAGTTATTTGCATTTAGTATGACATCAATTTCCGAATTTTGCATAACGTAGCCTTCTTTCTAACACTGTTGCTAAAATCAAAATTGGTAATAGAATCACTAAGTAGCAAATGACTAACATGAGCAGTGCCTCTTCTGTTTTATAATAAATTCCAATTAAATCATTGGCCACAAAAATTAAATCTGCTAAAGCAACTACACTAAATACAGAAGTTTCTTTTAGCAAAAAAATAATGTTTGAGCATAGGGGCGGGATGGAATTAGCTAGACAATCAGGTAGGATGATGTAGCGCAATACTTGCGGCTTTTTGAATCCAAGTGCAAAAGCGCTTTCGATTTGTGATTTGCTTACGGATTCCAAACCAGCACGAAAAGTTTCCGCCATATACCCAGAACCTAGAAAGGAAAGACCGATAATTGCTGAAGTTTGCGAGGTCATTTGGATTCCGATTTTTGTTAAACCAAAGTATAGAAAAAATAGAATGACAATTAGTGGTGTGTTCCTAGAAAGTTCAATTGCTGCTGCTGTCAATCTTCTAAAGAAAGGGATCTTATAGTAGATAACTAGACTTAATATGAAACCAGTTAAGATGGAAAAAATGATTCCTAAACCTCCAACCTTTACAACGAGTATAGAAGCTTCAATGTATTTTGGAAAAAATTTTTCTATAAAATGAATATCCATAATAAGTTCCTCAAAAACAGTATTTTTTTATCACTTTTTTTATTCTTTTAAATATATCTCAATCGCTTTGTAAAAGAAAGGTGAGACAAAAATTTTTATTTAAATATTAAATTCGGAAAGTAGCTTTATCCCAAAAATCTAATACCATAAAAAGCAGCAAAACACTAAATATTCTAATTAAGTTGAATCAGTATAGTTTAATAACCCTGAATGGAAGTGGGGAAGATTTCTTTATTTTCCGAATTGAAATTTTAAATAAAGTTGTTTGACCTGGAATTACTTGCTTGTTATCATAAAAAATAAACTTTTTCATAAAAATATGATACAGAAAGAACACGCATTGACTTACAGAGTGGCGCTTTAATTGATTGATGTGTAAATTTTTAAGATTTAAAGCTAGATGGAGTGGGGAAGAGAAATGGTATTCAAACAGTTAAGTGAAACAATTGATTTAGTGGAAATAAAGAAGATAGGAGCATTGTCCACAGAGGCTAAATCAAATAAGAAAAAGCGCGATTTGGAATTAGAAAAAATTATTTCTGGTATTGATGAGAGAATCCTTTTGTTGATTGGACCTTGTTCGGCACATGATGAAGAGGCAGTGTTGGAATATACTAAGCGTCTTGCAAAACTTCAAGATGAAGTAGCAGATAAAGTTTTTATGGTGCCACGAGTATATACGAATAAGCCTAGGACTAATGGAGATGGTTATAAAGGTATGTTGCATCAACCTGATTTGACTTCAGGGTCCAATCTTTTAAATGGAATATCGGCTATTCGCAAACTTCATAGCCGAGTAATTACTGAAACTGGACTAACAACGGCAGATGAGATGTTATATCCAGAAAATTTAGATTTGGTTGATGATTTAGTTTCTTATATTGCGATAGGAGCTCGCTCTGTAGAGGATCAACAACATCGCTTTGTAGCTTCTGGTATTGATGTGCCGACGGGATTGAAGAATCCAACAAGCGGAAATCTTACTATTATGTTTAATGCATTGTATGCTGCTCAACAGAAACAAGAATTTTTGTTTAATTCACAACATGTAGAATCTTCTTCTAATCCGTTGGCACACGTAATTTTGCGTGGTTCGCTTAATGAATATGGAGATAATCGACCTAATTATTATTACGAAGATTTGTTAAAAACAATTTCCATGTATGAAGGAAATGATTTTAAAAATCCGTTTATTGTAGTAGACACAAACCATGATAATTCTGGCAAGAAATATTTGGAACAAATGCGTATTGTTAAGCAAACATTGACTAATCGTCATTGGAGTGAGAAGGTGGCTCGTTTTGTTCGTGGATTTATGATTGAAAGTTTTTTGGTGGATGGTAGACAAAACTCAGATGGAAAGGTGTTCGGTCAGTCTATTACTGATCCGTGTCTTGGTTGGGAGAAGACAGAAGAGCTGGTAAATTATATTTATGAGAATGTATAAATATAAAACAAAAAATAATTATGATAAATAAATTATTATTTTAAGCTTGTTTTAAGGTCTATCATTTATTCTTAACATAAAGTTATAAAATATAAAATTTGGAAAGGATAAGATGATATGACAATGGAAAAGCAAACCAATCAATTAGAAATGACTGAGGAGAGAAAGGGAAACAAAATTCATTTATTTTTGAAAAAGATGGATTATAGAATAGGTGTATTTAGTTTACTATTCTTGGTGCTTGGATTTATCGGAGGCTCGCACACGGGCAAAGGCCATCATAAAGTCTTTGGTGGACATAAGTTTAATAGAGAGCATTGTATGGAAGCTGGTCGGTCACATTCGTTTCATGGGGATAAAGGTGGCAAAGAGCATGAACATCCTCATTATAAGAGTAGGAGACATGATTTAAAAAAAGATGGAAGGCCTGATGATGAAAAGTTAGGTGAAGAAAAAAATTCTGATGAGCCAGTGAAAGAAAAGAAAGTGCAATAAGATGGTGTTCAGTAAGATATTTTGTAATCTCTTTTCCTGTTTGTAACGGGGAAGGAGATTTTTTATATAGTGAAACTGTCTCGGAAACGATGATTATGCTGAATTAATCTCTTTTTTTCTTGATATGTTTCAAAGTTTAACAGGCTCTAAGAGGGTTTATGTAAATTTTTACAATCACGAAAGGTGATGCTTGATACTAGGTCCTTGATTGTATTCTGAATGATAATTCTTAAAACATATTTTAGTGAAAAGATTTACGATAATATGAATAAAAGAATGTTTGAATCGAACAAATTTTTGTGTTAACCTGTATTAGACGATAAATTATTATTAGGAGGAAAAAGAATGACTGAAAAGGCAACCCGTCGGATTGATGTTCTTCGTTTTATTTATGAAACTTTGGAAAATAAAAAGTATCCCCCTACTGTTCGTGAGATTGGTGAAGGGGTAGGATTAGCGTCTACTTCAACTGTTCATGGTCATTTAGAGAGATTAGAGAAGAAAGGATTGCTTCGCAGAGATTCTGATAAGCCACGTGTGTTAGAAGTTACCTCTCTGGGTTTGCAAAAATTAGGAGTACAACCGAGCGAAATTCCATTGTTAGGGAAGGTTGCTGCTGGAGAACCGATTTTAGCAGTTGAAGAGGCAACAGATTTTTTCCCAATTCCACCAAGATTAAAACGCGAAGAAATTCCTCTTTTCATGTTAACCATTGAGGGAGAATCTATGGTTAATATTGGAATACTCGATGGAGATATGATTGTTGTTCGGAAGCAGTCATCAGCTAGTAATGGAGATATCGTTGTAGCAATGACGGAGAAAGATGAGACAACATGTAAGCGTTTTTTTAGAGAAAATGGACGAATTCGCTTGCAACCAGAAAATGATTTTATGGAACCAATAATCGCTGATCAAGTGTCGATTCTTGGAAAAGTGGTTGGTTTGTATAGAGATAGTGTCGGATAGATGAATTTTATTATAAAAGGCATTTAGATATAGAAGATATTCAGAATACCGAAAGTGTGAAAAAGAAAACGTATGTATTAATGTTTATGAAATTAACATATAAGTGAAATTATATAAAAGTGGCCGCATATCATATTACAAGATGTTTTGTACTTTCGAAGTTTTTTAAGGGTGGGATGACGATGATTACAGATGAAAAGATTGCACGAATTAATGAGCTGGCATATAAACAAAAAAAAGAGAATTTGACTGATGAAGAGTACGTGGAACAGCATAATCTTCGCAAAGAGTATCTAGAATCTTTAAAGAGACATTTGCGTCATCACATTGAAGGTGTAAAATTAGTGGATAAAAAAGGAAATGATATAACTCCTGGAAAATTGAAAGAAATTCAACGAAAAAAGGGACTTCATAACAGAAATTAAAAATAGGAGGATGAAACATTTGTTTGATACAGTTGATCAATTGGCGGTAAACACAATTAGAACTTTATCTATGGATATGATTCAGAAGGCAAATTCTGGGCACCCAGGGTTACCTTTAGGTGCATCGCCTATGGCGTATGTTTTGTGGTCTCGTCATTTAAAAATAAATCCAGCAACCTCAAGAAATTGGACCAATCGAGATCGTTTTGTTCTTTCTGCGGGTCACGGTTCTGCAATGCTATATAGTTTATTACATTTATCTGGATTTAAAGTTTCTATGAATGATTTGAAACAGTTTAGACAGTGGAATTCAAAGACGCCTGGGCATCCCGAAGTGAATCATACGGACGGTGTAGAGGCGACAACAGGACCTTTAGGACAAGGATTTGCGATGGCTGTAGGAATGGCAATGGCAGAAGCGCACTTATCAGCAATTTATAATAAGCCTAATTTTGATATTATAAATCACCATACTTATACCTTGGTTGGTGATGGGGATTTAATGGAAGGAGTGTCCGGGGAGGCTGCTTCATTAGCAGGGCATTTGAAGTTGGGGAAATTAATCGTTCTTTATGATTCAAATGATATCTCATTGGATGGACCTACTTCAATGTCGTTTACAGAAAACGTAGAGAAACGCTTTTTGGCTTATGGTTGGCAGTATCTTCTTGTGGAAGATGGGAATGATTTAGAAGCAATTCATCAAGCGATTAATTCTGCAAAAGAAACACAAGATAAACCTACATTAATTGAAGTAAAAACAGTAATTGGTTTTGGTGCACCAAAACAAGGTACATCAGGTGTTCATGGTGTTCCTCTTGGAGAAGGAGGAATTGCAGCCGCAAAAAAAACTTATGATTGGCAATATTCTGAGTTTACAGTTCCTGATGGAGTTATTGATCGATTCAAAGAGAAAATTTTCGATAAAGGAGCAGAAAAAGAAAATTTTTGGAATACTTTATTTGATGAATATAAAAAGGAATATCCTGAGTTATCCAAGCAATATGAAGAGTCTTGGAATGGTGAATTATCAAAAAATTGGCAAGATTCCCTTCCGAAATACGATGTAGGTACAAGTGCTGCTAGTCGTGTGACTTCTAAGGAAACGATTCAAGTGCTTTCTAAGAACTTGCCGAATTTTTTTGGTGGATCTGCTGACCTTTCTGCATCGAACAACACAATGGTTGCAGCAGAAAGTGATTTTCAATCTAATAACTATATTGGTCGCAATATTTGGTTTGGTGTGCGTGAATTTGCGATGGCTGCAGCGATGAATGGAATTGCGTTGCATGACGGAATATCTGTTTACGGTGGGACATTTTTTGTGTTTTCAAACTATTTATTACCTGCAATTCGTATGTCTGCGATTCAGAAGTTACCTGTAACTTATGTGTTGACTCATGATTCGGTTGCTGTAGGAGAAGATGGACCAACGCATGAGCCGATTGAACAGTTGGCAAGTATACGTTCAATGCCGAATGTACATGTCATTCGCCCAGCGGATGGAAATGAAGTAGTTGCGGCTTGGAAATTAGCGATTACTTCGAAGAGCACGCCGACTATTCTTGTTTTAAGTCGTCAAAATTTACCTGTGCTTGAAGGAACGAAAGAGAATGCAAGAGATACAGTTGCTAAGGGAGCTTATGTAATTTCTCCTGCTAGCAAGGCAGTTCCTGACGGAGTTTTGATTGCAACAGGTTCTGAGGTTTACTTGGCTGTTAAAGCGCAAAAAGTTTTGAGAGAGCAAGGAAAAGACGTGTTTGTTGTGTCTATGCCGAGCATGGATCTATTTGAAGCGCAATCAGATAATTATAAAGAATCAATTTTTCCTAATGCTGTTCGTAAGCGGATAGCGATTGAAGCTGCATCAAGCTTTGGCTGGGAGAAATATGTTGGTTTGGATGGGGCAACTGTCACATTGGATCATTTCGGAGCAAGTGCACCAGGAGATGTGATTTTGGAAAAATTTGGTTTTACAGTTGAAAATATTGTGAAAAAATTTGAGCAATTGTGATAAAAATTAGAGGTTTTAGCATTGATAAAAGAATTTTGTGCAGAAAATTTTACGAATATTCCTAAAGCGATTGCTGCAGGAGTTAATCGAATAGAGTTATGTGATAATTTGTCAGTTGGTGGAACAACGCCTAGTATCGGAGTACTGGAGGAAACGATAGCATATGTGCATGAACAAAATGTTTCTGTGATGTGTATGATTCGTCCGCGTGGTGGAAATTTTATTTATAACGATACTGAATTAAAAATGATGGAAGTGGATATATTAGAAGCTGGTAAGCGTGGTGTAGATGGTATTGTTTTTGGTGCTTTAAATGAAGAAAATTTTCTGGATGAAGAAGGAATAGAACAGTTGTTAATGGCTGCAGGTGGGTTGCCAGTAACTTTTCATATGGCGTTTGATCAAATTCTTGAAGAAAAACAGTTTGCAGCTATTGATTGGTTGATTCAGCATAATGTTACTCGAATTTTAATGCATGGAGGAGATCTTAAGAATCCTATTTTTAATTATTTTGTAAAAATAGAGCGTTTAGTGAATTATGCACAAGAGAAAATTGCTATTTTGGCTGGTGGTGGTGTTACTTATCAAAATTTTTCTGAAGTAATGAAAATGACAGGTGTCAAAGAAGTACATGGTACGAAGATTGTGAAATTTTAAAATTTGCTTACTGTTTCTCTTAAAATCTCGTTGGCGATTTTGCCAATTTTTTAAGCATGAGGTAAGTAATGGTTGAGATTTTCCCACTAATAAGTTTTTTAATTCAATATTGAACCTATTCTGTAACTAAGACATATTTTGAATTGCTGCTATTTTTTTCTGATACAAGGAAATAAACGCAGGAATAACTGGTTATTGTGAGCATTTTTGACAAAGTATTCAGAAAAAAGATGGGGCGATTCATTGTGAATTTAGTTATAGAACAGATCTATTATAGAAGCTGGAAAATGTTTGGAATATATCTTTTTCTAAGAAACCTGTTTCATGATTAAAAATCGTTCACAAAAAACATTGTTAATGCTCTCCCTATAGGTATACTTCTTGGTGCTGAAAACTGAGAGGTACGTTTTACCTAATTTCTGCACACATTTTACGTGCAATCGTTGAGATAGCTCACAGTTTCGCTATTAGGCAAATCTTTAACGGGCTCTAACTACTAGCTATTGGATTATAGAGTTTTTAGCAATAAACCTCCATAATTTATTTTGATCTTCTACGCTTGCATAATGAATACCAATCCTGGGAGTTGCAATATAATCAAATGTTAGGCCATCGTCCTCCAACCAAAGACCATTTTCTTTAATCAGAGACCTATCGTTAAAAGATCGATCAATTTCAAGTGCTTTTGTTAACTTACCAGGTCCATTATATTTATCTGCTCCTCGAATCAAAACAGCTTGGGGATGATCTTTTGTACCAGTGACGATGTTGAGCAGGTTGTGTATTCCGTAGCAGAGATAAATATAAGCAATTCCACCTGATTTATACATTACTTGGGTGCGTGGTGTGCAACCTTTGTGGGCGTGACAAGCAGTATCACTTTCACCAAAATATACTTCTGTCTCTGTAATTCGAAATTTGATGATCTTACCATTGATTTTTCTGCATAATAATTTGCCAATGAGTATAGGAGCAATTTCAATTGCAGAAGCAGAATAAAATTTTGATGTTAGTATATTCATATATTTTCCTTCCTTTGAAATCCTTTCTGTCAAAAATATCATAAATTTTCTCTCAAAAAAAGAAGCTTTTTATAAATTGAGAGCAAGTAATGGAAGAATTTTGTGTGAATGAGAATTTTTTCCCAGAAACAAAATGCAGTAATGATTACACATTTAAAAAGAGATATTTTGAAGAAAAATCTGTTATAAATAACACTTTCAGTATTTTCATTTAAGTGGAATTACTTAAAAAAAAATGATAAACTTTCACTTGAATGAAAGTAATTGAGGTGATGGAAAAATGCAATTTGTCACACGAGAGAAGTATTTGGATTTTTTACATTCTTGGAAAGATCATGAAATAATTAAAGTGATTAGTGGAGTGAGAAGATCGGGGAAATCAACGCTTTTGAGATTATTCAAGAATGAATTGCTGGAAAACGGTGTAGGTGAGGATCAAATTCATTCAATTAATTTTGAGAACAGAAAATTTCGAGAAATTGAAACATATAAACAATTAGAAGATTATCTTTTTGAACGATTTGTTGAAAACAAAATGAATTATGTTTTTTTAGATGAAATTCAGAATATCAAATCTTTTGAAAAAGCTGTGAATGCGCTTTTTGTGGAAAATAATGTAGATGTTTATATTACAGGTTCAAATGCTTATTTTATGAGTGGAGAACTTGCGACCTTACTTTCTGGAAGATATGTCGAATTGCCAATTTTACCGCTATCATTTAAGGAATTTGTGGCATGGCATAAGCAGTATAATGATGTTAGCGCTGGATGGAGTTTGCCGATGTTTTACAATGAATATATAAAAAGCTCTTTTCCATACACAATTATTTTGCAAAGCAAAGATGAACGAGATACGTACCTTGATGGTTTAGTTTCTACTGTATTAATTAAAGATGTTGTTGAACGAAATAAAATCACAGATGTTGGAGCGTTAGAGCGTATTACTGACTTCTTATTTAATGTGATTGGCTCGTCTATATCAATTAACAAAGTAAGAAACACCCTTAAAAGTAATGGCTTGCCTTTGTCTGCCGTTACAGTAGACAAATATATCAACTCACTTGAAAAAGCTCTTTTATTTTACTCGGCACGTCGATTTAACATTCGAGGAAAACGATTGTTGGAACGAGAAGAAAAATTTTATACAGTGGATGTCGGATTAAGAAATTTGAGATTGCCTGACTCGCCAGAAGACGCTGGACATGTTCTTGAGAATATTGTGTATTTAGAGCTATTAAGACGTTTTAAGAATGTGTATGTAGGAAAAATAGATGAATTTGAAGTTGATTTTGTCGCAGTAAATACTAAGCAGGAAATTCAATACTTTCAAGTTGCATTGACGACACTAGATAAGAATATATTAGCAAGAGAATTACGTTCTCTAAGGAAAATACCTGATGCTTATCCGCGATCTTTATTGACACTTGATGAAATTAATCGTACTGCCAATTATAACGGTATTCAAAAAATAAATGTACTAGATTGGTTGTTGCAAGACAGCACTAAAGATTACTGATATTTTTATATAATAAAAGATGATTGCTGATGGTCTTGCTTAAAGTCAGTAGAAATTGCAAAATAGGAGAGGACAAATTTTGCCAAATCAACCTTTAAATAACATTGTACTATTTGAACCACGAATTCCTGCGAATACAGGAAATATTGTGCGAACTTGTGCAGCTACAAATACGAAATTGCATTTGATTGAGCCATTAGGTTTTTCAACGGATGATAAGCATTTGAAGCGAGCGGGACTTGATTATTGGGAGGCGGTAGAAATTGTTTATCATGCGAGTTTAAAAGATTTTTTGCAGACGATTGGAAGTGGAAAATTACATTTAATTACAAAGTTTGCGAATAAAAATTATAGCGAAGAAGTTTTTCAGAATGAGTTTGATCATTATTTTTTATTTGGGAAAGAAACGACTGGGTTGCCTGAAGAATTTATGAGAGAAAATGAGAATAGGTGTTTACATGTACCAATGAATGATGCACATGTCCGTTCGTTGAATTTATCAAATACTGCTGCGATTGTCATTTATGAGGCTTTGCGTCAGCAAAAATTTCCTAAACTTGAGCTCATTTATCAATATGAACGAGATAAATTGAAGGATTGATAGAGAAGTAGTGATTGGGCATTGCTAAAGTTTTAAATGAGTTGGGAGGCTGAAGGTCTTTGTAGCGATGAATAGGAAAGTGAGAAGTTTTTGAATGAAACTCTATTTTATGATACATGGAAAAATTCAGTGGAATTTAGAAAATCAGTTATAAGACTTTTTTGAAAACTCTTCATTGTTGGCGTCTAGTTTTTCCGAGATTGAAAAATAACACGATCAGTATTTTGAAGACACAGTAAAAAATGCCAATGTATTAATTGATGGCGTTGGACAATAATTATTTTTTTAAAGTAAAGCATACGATAATTTTATGAAAAGATGGTAGGAGGTTTAGATTTTGAAAGAGATGGGTTTATATCAGGAAGAGAAGAATTTTGTACTAGGTCGTGTAAATCGTATTTTTTATCAAAATCCAGCGAATTTTTATCAAGTGGTATTGATCAGTGTGCAAGAAACAAATCTTCAATTTTTTGGAGACGAAATTGTGATTACTGGTAGCATGGGACACTTGCAGGAAGAAGGAGAGTATCGTTTTTATGGAAAGTTAATAGAGCATCCAAAGTATGGAGAACAACTGCAAGTAGAAAGCTATGTTCAAGAGGTACCTAATTCAAAAAAGGGCTTAATTACATATTTTTCCAGCAAAAATTTTCCTGGAATTGGGAAAAAAACGGCAACACAGATCGTTGACACCTTAGGATCTTACGCTTTGGAAGAGATTTTAGACAATCCTGATTGTTTGCGAAAGGTTTCTGGTTTAAATAAGGCAAAGCGGGAGATGATTCTGGAAGTTTTGCGTCAAAATTGCGGAATGGATAAAATTATTGTTGGTTTGAATCAATTTGATTTTGGGAGTCAGTTAGCAGTTACGATCTATAATATTTATAAGAGTGAGACGCTAGAAATTATTCAGAAAAATCCGTATCGCTTGGTAGAAGATGTTGAAGGGATTGGGTTTAAAAAAGCGGATGCTATTGCGGATCAGGTCGGAATTGCGTATGATTCATCCGAGCGAATTCGCGCAGCGATTCTTCATGAGTTGTTCCAGTATTCCATGACGACTGGAGATACGTATATTGAAGCGGATCGTTTGCTCCCAATGGTTCAAAAAACTTTAGAAAGTTCTAGAAAAGGAGTAATTGAGCCCGAAATAATTGCGAAGCAGATTATTTTTTTGGGTGAGGAGGGTAAAATTCATCATGATGAAACGAAGTTATTTGAGAAGTCGTTGTTTTATGCTGAACACGGAATTGCAAAGTCTATAGCTAGTTTGTTAGCTGATAATAAGAAAATTCAACACAGTCAAAAGAAAATTAAAAAAGGAATTAGCAACATTGAGAAGAAGTTTCATATTTCTTATGGAGATTCTCAAAGAGAGGCTATTGAAAAGGCTATTAATTCTCCATTTTTCATATTGACAGGGGGACCAGGGACTGGAAAAACGACAGTGATTAATGGGATCGTTCATTTATTTTCCAAGTTGAACGATTGTTCTTTAGATATTCATGATTACAATGGAGATTTTCCGATTCTTTTAGCTGCACCCACTGGGCGTGCTGCAAAAAGAATGAATGAAACGACTCATTTGCCAGCAGTGACGATTCATCGTTTATTAGGACTTTCTGGGCATGAGAGTGTACATTCTGAAGAAGTGATAGAATTGAAAGGTAGCTTGTTGATTGTTGATGAATTTTCTATGGTTGACACATGGTTAGCCAATCTACTTTTGAAAGCAGTTCCTCTAAATATGCAAGTGATTTTTGTAGGTGACAAGGATCAATTACCTTCGGTGAGCCCTGGTCAGGTATTGCATGATTTATTAACGATTTCAGGAATTCCTCAAATGGAATTGACGGATATTTATCGACAAGAGAAAGACTCTTCCATTATTTCACTGGCTCATGAAATTAAACAGGGTAGTTTGCCTATTGATTTTACAAAAAATCAAAAAGATCGCTCTTTTTTTGCAGGGAGCGCGTATGATATTGAGATTTTGATTCGACAAATTGTGACAAAGGCAAAAGAGAAGGGTTATACTGCTCAAGAGATTCAAATTTTGGCACCGATGTATCGTGGAATTGCAGGAATTGATGCGTTAAACAAGATGATACAAAATGTTTTTAATCCCAATCTTGATGGTACAAAGAAGGAAGTGAAGACGCCGTATAATGTCTATCGAATTGGAGATAAAATCTTGCATTTGGTAAATGATCCAGAGAGAAATGTTTTCAATGGAGATTTCGGGATGATTACGGGGATCATTGAAGCGAAAAATTCTGCGGATCGTTTAGATGAGTTGGTTATTGATTTTGATGGTACGCAGGTGAGCTATACTCGAAATGAGTGGTCAAAGATCACCTTGAGTTATGCTTGTTCGATTCACAAATCTCAAGGTTCAGAGTTTAGACTGGTGATTTTACCAATGCTTAGGCAATATAATCGGATGTTAAAACGTAATCTTCTATATACAGCGATTACTAGAAGTAAAGAAAGTCTAATTTTACTTGGTGAAGAGTCGGCATTTTATGATTGTGTTCACTCAGAAGAAGTTTATCGGCGAACCATGTTGAAAAGCCGTTTGGAAGAAAAAAAATTTAATTTTAGTGTAGATGAAGCAAACGAAGAAGGATCATCTTCGAAAGACAATGTTAAATTATCTGAACAAAATTATATTGAAGGATTTATTCTTAAAAAAGATTCTAACTCTTATGTTGCAAAAGAAATTTTCATTGAAGGAGATAACCCAAAAGAGGAACGAATTTTGGTTGAAGAAGAAAATTCAGATTCTCTTACGATGAGAAAAATCGCAAGTGGATCTATTGATCCAATGATTGGTATGGATGGTATCACACCGTATCATTTTGTTAGAACCTGTTAATGCCCTCTTTTTTCGGTGTTGAAAACAGAAAGGTACATCCTGTCTAAGTTCTGCTGCACTGCATGCCGCAATCACTAAGGCAGTTCGCAATTTCGCTATTATGCGAGTGTTGAATAAAAGAAGTTATCAATGAAAATTAAAGGAGAATTTTTGTGTATCATTTTGAAATTGGAATCAAACCTTCGGAACATGATGCATTTATTGCATCACATCCTTTAGCTAATCTTTTGCAATCGAGTGGTTGGGCAAAGGTGAAGGGTAATTGGGGAAGTGAAATTGTAGGTGTCTATCATGACGATTCTTTGGTGGCTAGTGCACAATTATTGATTCGTAAACTTCCTTTGGGAATGACAATGATTTACATTTCTAGAGGTCCGTTAATGGATTATAGCAATGAACCTTTAGTGAAAATCATGCTTAAGGGGTTGCGTTTCTTTGGCGCCAGTCAACGAGCGTTGTTTGTAAAAATGGATCCTACAATCAAATATCGTGCATTTCAACCAGGAGAAGAGGCAACTATTTTAGGAGATGCGCCAAAGACGATTCACAGGTTGCAACGTGCAGGATTGAAATGGCAAGGATTAACGGGAAAAATGGTTGATACAGTACAACCGCGTTTTCAAGCGAATGTGTATAGAGAAAATTTTGGTGAGGATAAATTATCAAAGAAAACTCGGCAAATGCTGCGTACTGCTCGTAAAAAAGAAATTGAAATCCAAAAAGGTGGGATGGAGTTTATTCCTCAATTTGCTGAAATTATGAAGAAGACGGAGAAGCGTCAGGGGATTGCCTTACGAAATGCAGATTATTATAAAAAGTTATTGCAAACTTATCCAGATAGTTCGTTTATTATGTTGGCGAAACTCAACTTGCGTAAATTGCATGGTGATACTACACAACGGTATAAAGAAGAGGAAAGAGAATTTCAAAAATTGAAAGAAAACCAAGTGAAGAAAAAACATCAATTGAAGGAAGTAAGAGATTCTTTAATTCGTGAACTAAGCGAATTAAATGAAAAAATTAAAAAATCAGGTGAAGAAGTTATCATTGCAGGGACATTGACGATTGTTTTTGCAAGGACGAGCGAAATTTTATATGCAGGAATGGATGAAGATTACAAAAGATATATGCCAGCTTATTTGACTTGGTTTGATAGTATTCAAGAAGCATTTGCTATGGGTGTACAAACATGTAATTTAGGTGGATTAGAGTCTAATTTAAACAATGGGTTGTTGCAGTTTAAGCGGCATTTTAATCCAACAATCGAAGAATTTATTGGGGAATTTGATCTACCTGTTAATCGATTTTTATTTACGCTTAGTCAATGTGTATATAAGTTGAAAAAGTATCGGAAGAAGAAAGTGTGAAAGATGGTGAATAAGAAAATTGTTTTTTTATTTCTTATGCGGTTTTGAGTAAATTTTTAAAATAATCAATGCGTTCGGTTTGTTTATCCGATAAGCCTAATGGATATGCTTAAGCGGAAGTTAAATTTAAATAAGTCAAATGAAATGATTGGCAAGAAATTTTTTATTTATTTTTTCAATCAATAAAGCCACCAATCGGATTTGAACCGATGACCTCTTCCTTACCATGGAAGTGCTCTACCTACTAAGCTATGGCGGCAAATAGTAAAAATTGAACCACATGTTTCAACAAAGAAATTCTACTAGACAGCAAAGATGCTGTCAATATAGGTTTTCGGAAGTTATTGATGATATTTTTAAAAATAGGGAGAAATAATAGATTTTAAAAATAAAACATGTAATAATTTGCGTATTATTGAAAAAGTAAAAAAGGTAAATTGGATCGATAAATATGAAATTTAAAAAAATATCATATATTATTGTTGTGGTTATCTGTGTTTTTTTGTTTTACGACTTTAAAAACGATCTTGTATTAGCAGAGATCAAAATTATTGAAAATGGAATTGTTTATAAACAAAAAGCAGATAAGACATTTTCGGTAATAGGATTTGAAAATGAACAAAATCCACAAAACATGATTGAGATTCCTGATAAAATCGTAATATCAATTCCTGGTAATGTTAATGTTCATTTTCTGGTAACTGAAATTTCAGATGGTGCTTTTTCTAATAATAAAAACATTACAAAAATCATACTACCTCCTAGTATAAATAAAATAGGAAGTCTTGCTTTTTCAATGTGCTACAATTTAGAAGAACTTATTTTTATAGATAGTGCTAACTGTCAGTTAGAGGAAATAGGGGTTGCTGCTTTTGGAAAAACTAATTTAAAAGCGTTAAAGATTCCGTCTTCTATTAAATACATTCGTTGAAAAGCATTTACAGAATGTAAACAACTCAAATGGATTATTTTTGAGCCAGAATCTGAATTACTAGAGGTTGCTGATTTATTTTTGGATCAATTAAACGATATAAGAGAAATATATTTTCAAAAAGGATTTTTTTCTTATAGATTTTTTGTTTCTCATCAAACAGCGGAGATTCTAGGTTTTATAAAATGTTTTTCAAACAATCCCATCTGCTGTATTCCTGCAATGGTTTGTTTGGGAGATCAAAATTTAAAGATAACCTCTATTGCTAAAGGCGCTTTTGCTCGATCACCGTACTTAAAAAAAATAAATTATGAAGAGAATTCTAATCTAGAAATCATTAAGAATTCTGCTTTTATAGAATGCTCTAATCTTGAAGAGTTAGATCTTCCAAAATCAGTAAAAGCAATAGAAGAACAAGTTTTTTGTTCTTGTGATTTATTAACCAAGATAACGATTGAAGAAGGATCTTGTATTGTACCACAACTTTTATCGAAAGATTGGTCCTTTCAAGTAATGGATAAACCCATACTATATAAAATGATATTCTCTAAAATAAACTCATCAAAATATACTTTAGTGCCTGACTTTTGAAAACATAAGGTTTTAGCTCAAAGATCTCAGAGTCTGGCCCATACTTCTAAGTGAAATGAATTTTTAGGTTTCAAAACTGTTAACAGTCTCTCAACATTAAGCAGTGTTCTTGGTTTCATAAACATAGTCAATTATAGAAAATTTTGTGATTATTTAGTTTCAATGTCATTTATTCTTGCCTGCTTGTCTGCTTTTTCCATTAAGAGTAGAATGTATTTGTTTTAAGCTAGGTTAATGAAGACGGAATTTTCGAGGAGATCTAATGACATATCCAAATAAATATAACTTATCACCAAAAGAAGAGCTTTTTATAATTAAGAAAAATATGATTGAATTGATATATAATGCAGGGCAATTTGAATCATTGAGCACAACAAGATTACAAACAGAAGAAGTTATTAAATATAATAAAGCAAACAATGTGTCTGTAAATGAGCTATTGACAATTATAAATTTAAAAAAAGGATTTGAGCTTATAGAAAAATTTGTTAAAAACGATATGTTTGAATTTGCAAAATCTGTTAATAGATTAGTTGCTGCAGAAGATGCGCTTGCCCCTGGGGAAATACGTACAGGAAATGTGCAAGTTCCAACGGAAACACAATTATATATTCCATCAATTCCTGCACAAAAAAAAGTGGAAAATTATTTTTTAAATTTATCGTTAAAAACATCCTCCTCCTCGGCAACCAATATTGCTTTAGAGACATTTTTGTATATAACAAAGAATCAACTATTTTGGGATGGGAACAAGCGAACAGCTCTTATTGTTGCAAATAAAATTTTATTTGAAGCAAATGCGGGCATTTTTTCGATTCCAGAAGCGATATTTGTAGAATTTAACAAATTATTAAGCAATTATTACGATGGTAATGAAGCTGAAAAAGAAACACTGAAGCAATTTTTGTATAAAAATACAATTTTTGGAATTGATTATGAATAGTAATTCTATGTATTTCAGATGAAAATACTATGTAAGTAGGTGGTTTTAAAATAAGGAGTGAAGCGAAATGAAAATGAAGGAGACATTAAATTTAGGAAAAACTGCTTTTCCGATGCGAGGTAATTTACCAAATCGTGAAGCAGGTTGGCAAAGAGAATGGGAAGAAAGCAAGGTTTATGAAACTCGTCAGAAGATTAATAAAGGTAAGCCATCGTTTGTTTTGCATGATGGGCCTCCGTATGCCAATGGGAATATCCACTTGGGACATTCATTGAACAAGATTTCAAAAGATATTATTGTTCGGGCGAAGTCAATGAGTGGTTTTCGTGCACCATTTGTGCCAGGTTGGGATACGCATGGCTTGCCGATTGAGCAGGTATTAACGAATCAAGGTGTGAAACGCAAGGAAATGTTGCTTCCTGATTATTTGGAAAAGTGTCGAGAATATGCCTTATCTCAAGTAGATAAGCAACGAGAAGATTTCAAACGTTTGGGAGTAAGTGGAGATTGGGAAAATCCTTATATCACACTAGACCCTGCTTATGAAGCTTCGCAAATTCGCGTGTTTGGAAAGATGGCAGAAAAAGGATACATCTACAAAGGGTTGAAACCAATTTATTGGTCACCTTCCTCTGAGTCTTCATTGGCAGAAGCGGAAATTGAGTACAAAGATGTGAAGTCTCCTTCCATTTATGTTGCATTCCAAGTTGCGGATGGGAAGGGTGTATTAGAAACAGATGTTGAATTCGTAATATGGACGACTACGCCATGGACCTTGCCCGCTAATCTTGGCATTTCAGTAAATCCTGATTTTGATTATGCTGTGGTAAAGGTGGAGAATCGTAAATTCGTAGTTGCCAAAGAAATGCTTGAGAGTGTGGCAGAAAAAATTGGTTGGGATAGTTATGAGGTGACTCAAGCCATTAAGGGTAGTGAGCTAGATCATGTAACGGCACAACATCCATTTTACGACCGTACTTCTTTGGTAATGCTTGGAAATCACGTTACAGATGAAGCTGGAACTGGACTAGTTCATACAGCTCCAGGTTTTGGTGAGGAAGATTACATTATCGGTAAAAAATATGGCTTAGAGATCCTTTCTCCTGTTGATGGCAAAGGATTGTATACAAACGAAGCTCCAGGTTTTGAAGGTATTTTTTATGATAAGGCAAATCCTATGATCACGGATTTGTTGAAAGAAAAAGGTGCGTTATTGAAATTAGATTTCTTTATTCATAGTTATCCGCATGATTGGCGTACGAAAAAACCGGTAATTTACCGTGCTACGACACAATGGTTTGCTTCAATTAATAAATTTCGTCAGGATATTTTAAATGAGATAGAAAAAGTTGATTGGATTGTTTCCTGGGGAAAGACTCGTTTGTACAACATGGTTCGTGATCGCGGAGATTGGGTAATTTCGCGTCAAAGAGCATGGGGAGTGCCACTGCCAATCTTTTATGCAGAAAATGGAGAATCAATTATTACACCTGAAACGGTTGAACATGTAGCAAAGTTGATTGCTAAATTTGGTTCCAGGGTTTGGTATGAGAGAGAAGCAAAGGAATTATTGCCAGATGGCTTTACTCATCCAGACTCACCTAACGGGAAATTTACGAAAGAAAAAGATATCATGGATGTGTGGTTTGACTCTGGTTCTTCGCATACAGGAGTGTTGCGTGAACGTGAAAATTTAAGCTTTCCAGCGGATCTATATTTGGAAGGATCGGATCAATATCGTGGTTGGTTTAATTCATCGATTACGACTTCTGTTGGAGTGTACGAAATTGCACCCTATAAAGCGGTTCTTTCACAAGGTTTTGTTTTAGATGGTGATGGTCGCAAAATGAGCAAGTCACTTGGAAATATTATCGCTCCTACTCAAGTGATTAAGCAATATGGAGCAGATGTTTTGCGTTTATGGGTAGCATCTGTGGATACGGAAGCAGATGTGCGTGTTTCGATGGATATCTTGGGGCAGGTTTCTGAGATTTATCGGAAAATTAGAAATACGATGCGTTTTTTGCTTGCCAATACGAATGATTTTAATTCGTTGAAGGATACGATTGCTTATGAAGAGTTACGTTCAGTTGATAAGTATATGATTGTTCGCTTGAATCATGTGGTAAAAGCAATCCGTGAAGAAGGTTATGATAAATACAATTTCGGATACGTGCACAAGCTCATGATTCAATTTTTAACGAACGATTTATCGGCATTTTATTTAGATTTTGCAAAAGATATTGTGTATATCGAAGGTGCTGATCACAAGGATCGTCGTTCGATGCAGACGGTTTTCTATCAAATTTTAGTAGCATTGACTAAATTATTAACGCCAATTCTCCCACATACCGCAGAAGAAATTTGGACGCAGTTAGAGTACGAGGAAGAAGCATTTGTTCAATTAGCAGAATTTCCTGAAGCAGAAACATTTGCGAATGAAGAAGAATTGATTGAAAAATGGTCGGCATTTTTAGGTTTTCGTGACAAAGTGTTAAAAGTTTTAGAAGAAGCGCGGATTGAAAAGGAAATTGGAAAGTCGATGGAAGCAAAGGTGACGGTTTATCCGAAAGAAGGATTGCGGACACTGTTTTCTTCCTTGAACAGCAATATTGCTCAGTTGCTGATTGTTTCTGAATTTGAAATTGCAAAAACGGATGCACCTAAGGAGGCAATTTTATTTGATGATGTTGCTATTTTGGTGGAGCGTGCGTCAGGGGAGGTTTGCATTCGTTGTAGACGTACAGATGAAACAGTAGGAAAGAGCAATAATGCTCATTTAAAGGATGTTTGTGATCATTGCGCAAAGATTTTAGAAAGTTATTTTCCTGAAGCAGTAGCTGAAGGATTTGAAAAATGAGAAAGTTTGAAGAGACTTAAAAAAGAATGTATATTGGGAGTAGATAGTATTATAAAAGATACATTGAATGATTTTATGATTCCGAGCTTTTTGATATTTTTTGTGCTGAGTTGTTAGCAGGTCCTTAATGAATTAGCTACCTAGATAATATATAGTTTTTGGTGCATCAGAATTAGGTTAATAAACAGATTCTTAGAATTTAGGAGGAGTAAAAAGATGGCACATATAAAATTTGATTATTCAAAAACGTCTTCTTTTGTAGGGGAACATGAGCTTAGATTTATGCAATCACAGGTAAGTGTAGCTGATGAATTGTTGCGTAAGGGAAAAGGTGCAGGCGCTGATTTTTTAGGTTGGCTGGATCTCCCTGTTAACTATGATAAGGGAGAATTTTCAAGGATTAAAAGATCGGCAACAAAAATTCAAAAGGATTCGGAAGTTTTGATTGTGATTGGAATCGGTGGTTCTTATTTAGGAGCTCGAGCAGCCATTGATTTTTTAAACAATCATTTTTATAATTTGCAAACTCAGAATGAACGTAAAGCACCACAAATTTTGTATGCAGGTAATTCGATTTCTTCGACTTATTTGTATGAGTTGGTTGAATACGTGAAAAATAAAGATTTTTCAGTAAATGTAATTTCTAAATCAGGAACAACTACAGAGCCTGCCATTGCATTTCGTGTTTTAAAGGATTTATTGATTCAAAAATATGGAAAGGAAGAAGCAAACAAGCGGATTTATGCCACAACTGATAAAGTTAAAGGTGCAGTTAAGGTTCAAGCGGATGCTCAAGACTGGGAAACATTTGTGATCCCTGATGATGTTGGTGGACGTTTTTCTGTTTTGACAGCGGTGGGGTTACTACCGATTGCTGTAAGTAGTGTAGATATTGATGCACTGATGAAAGGGGCAGCTGATGCTCGAAGTGAGTTTTCTTCGGACAAAATAGAAGAGAACTTAGCATATCAGTATGCAGCTATACGCAATATTTTGTATCGCAAAGGAAAAACTACAGAGTTATTAATCAATTATGAGCCTTCATTACAGTATTTTTCTGAGTGGTGGAAACAATTAGCTGGAGAGAGTGAAGGTAAAGATCAGAAGGGTATTTATCCGTCTTCTGCCAATTTCTCAACTGATTTACATTCATTAGGTCAATATATTCAAGAAGGTTCACGAATCATGTTTGAAACTGTGATTAAGGTTGAAAATCCTAGACATAACGTTACAATTCCAAAAGAGGTAGAAGACTTGGATGGACTTGGGTATTTGGAAGGAAGAGATGTTGATTTTGTAAATACCAAAGCGTATGAAGGAGTATTGCTTGCCCATACTGATGGAAATGTTCCAAATATGGTCGTGACAATTCCACGTCAAGATGAGTATACACTTGGATATTTGATTTATTTCTTCGAATTAGCGATTAGTTTATCTGGATATTTGAATGGAATTAATCCGTTTGATCAACCTGGAGTGGAAGCGTATAAGAAAAATATGTTTGCTTTGTTAGGCAAACATGGCTTTGAAGATTTGGGGAAGGAATTAAACACACGACTATCATAAATTTTGAAAGAGATGCCTTGTTTTGACGAGGCATCTCTCTTTACAACTTGCCCTTGACAATCAATATATGTATATATATTATGCATTTGTCAGTGTTTTTTGCATAATAATTTATTTTACATAGTAAGGAAGATGCTTATGTTTGACGTTATTGGTTTACTTGGAGTTAATGAAGGAATTGCAACTACGGTTGTTAACATAGTAATGGGTGCAAGTACAACGATAGCTGTTGTAGCAGGAATTTTAGCAGTACTTACCGGTGGATTGACAGCTATTCTTGATATAGGGGTCACTGTTTTTATTCAAACAGTAAAAAAACTGGGACGTAAAAAGGCGATTCCTTATTAATTGAAGTTTCCCATTAAGCCTCGCGCTTAGAGCCTGTTCTTCTAGGTTATCAAATGAAAGAAATTTTGAAAACAAAATTTTTTACAAAGTGCGAAAAATTGCCGAAAATTTCGCTATTAGGCAGTTCGTTAACAATGTTTTTTGTGAATGATTTTTAATCATGAACAATGTTTTTTGTGAGCAATTTTTAATCGTGAAGCAGGTTCTTAACGCGTTGGAATAAAAAAATTAGTTAAATTATAAAGTTTATTTTTCATTTTATAATTTTATTAAGGAAGAGCATTCACATGAATCATCTGTTGTATCTATACATAATAGAAAGAGAAAGAAAGAAATTGAATGTTACTTTTTCTTTTCTTCGTTTGAAAGAGCGGACAATTTTTCTCTTTATTTTAAAAATTATTCCTATTATTTATCTTATTTTCTTCTATCGAATACTATTAGTGCTAGTTCCAGCTCAAAAATTGTTCACTTCAATATTTGCTCTCGTTCTTTGTGCAAATCTTTTTCAATTAACTAATGACATCAAGCGAATTGAGTTGGAAAAGGGTAATTATCGATTTTTGCCTATCAAGGAAAAAGATCTTTATCGTAAGTTAGGTGTTATAAATTATCTTTCTCAGATTTTTTTTTCGTTTCCTTATTTTTTAGTGGGATTTCTATTGCAATATTTTGCTGGACAATCTGTGCTACTTCTTCTACAAGCAGTAGGTTGGATTTTCCTTTCTATCACTTGTTATTACTTTTTTAGATTGGCTTTTAAACGATCATTGCTTGGAAGTTTTATCAGTAATTTTTTATGGAAAACGGCATTTTTATTTCTTGGTTTTGAGGGAACAAGCTTTTTATTGAAATTAATCATGATTTCTCGAACCACTTATTTTGCACAAAAAAATTTTAATTTACATTTTATCTTATCTCTACAAGAAAATATTGGTAAATATTTTAATAAGATAAGTATTGGCGAAAAAGTTGAAAAAAATATTCATATCTTACTAAGCTACCAATTATTTATTTTGGTGTTTTTGCTGTGCTTGACATTTATGTGTTTTTTAATTTTTATATCCGGCAATAAGTTGAAGGAAAGTCAGTTTAAAGGGTATTTTCCCAAACAACTTCTTTCTAATACAAAGGTGAATTTTCAATTTCTTAATCAAAAAAATTTCGAAGAAGAAAATGAGCAGTTGGAGATGAATGGATTAAATCTGCTGTTTTCGCCAGAATTATTTTTGGCTATCGGCGTTATTTTTGCTGTTCGCAACAGTATTTATAATTCATTAATTTGGCTAACTGTGTTGTTTTTTTGGCTTTTTGTGATCCATAAAGGAGTTATTTCAACAGTTAAAGGGGCTTTTAAAAATACTTTTCAATATGAATATGATTTACCCAAGAGAGCATTTTTTATCCTTTATGATGTTGATGTAGTTGAATTTTGCTTTTCAAAAATTAATTTATTTGCAAAAGTGACCTTATTTTATGCACTAGTTAATGATTTAATTTTCATAACAATCTCTTTCTTCATTCATGGAAGTGCCAGTTTATGGATAATTCCACTTTTTGTTATTTTTCTGGGATTTCACAAACATCTATGTGCTTTGGCATTGTACAATGAAACTGAGACATTTAAAATCTTAATTCGTAAGCGAGTGTTCGCAGGTTTAGAAAGAATTCGAGAAATTCCTGGTATTGAAATTTTTCAAGCTACCAATAACATTTTCAGTAAATTGTTCGTTCAGTTGGGAATCTATATTCTTTTATTCTTTTCATTTATTCCTTTGCTGACTCAAAAAATGTGGAGTGTTGTTTTGTTTGCGGAAATATTTTTATTATTAGCATCTATAAAAATTGTTAAAATTAAAAATAGAGGAGATCGCAAAGCACGAGTGAGTGATGGAATCATTTGGAAAAGAGTGAGAGATTCCGCTCTTATTAGTCTTTTAATTTTCGTTTTTGCATTAATTCTGGGAGTATTTTTAGGGAATTATATTCCATTTAAGCTAAAAATCAACCATTTTCAAATTGCTTCGCTTTTCCTTCATAATTTTGTCCAAGGAATTCGAATGATTCTTCTAGGAAATTTAACTTTTGGGGTAACGAACTCTTTGCTGTTAGGAATGACCGGTACCGCTATTGGGGCAAGCACACGCTCTATTTATTTGAACTACGGATTTCAACCAATTTTAACTGCTGTTTTTCCGCACGCGTTTTTTGAGATTGTAGGAATGATATGCATGAATATATTGGGATATTTTTCTATTTTTTATCTATACTTTCTTAAGAAATCCGATCATAAGGAAAAATTTAATGCAAAAGGAATGTTAATAATTGGTAGTATTTTGTTTATTGCAGGAACTACGTTGTTGCTTATTGCAGCAATTATCGAAGTTAAGTTAAGTCACACATGAAAGTTTTTTGTAGTAATTTTTTGCACAAATCATAGATAAGTTTTAATAAGGGGCGACTTGTTTGTTGTAGATATTATATAGTGATAAAGAAATCTAAATAACTAATTTATTAGTTATTTTAAAATTTAGATAGAAGGGCAAAATATGAAATTGCTAAAAATAAATAAATTAGATTTTTCTTACGTTGCAGAGGAAACTTTGCTCTATATTCAGGATTTGTCTTTCCCTTCAAAAGCAATTGTAAAATTAGAGGGAAAGAATGGAACTGGAAAAACGACCTTTTTGAATTTATTGAGTGATTGTTTAGAGATTTTTCCGAAAGAATGTAATTTTTTATTTGATAACAATGAATATAAAAAGTTTTCTACGTTACGTAAGCA
Organism: Lactobacillales bacterium; assembly: GCA_031288715.1. Taxonomy (GTDB): domain Bacteria; phylum Bacillota; class Bacilli; order Lactobacillales; family Streptococcaceae; genus JAIRLR01. The sequence goes on from JAITQW010000005.1 coordinate 39,521, forward strand.
AAGAGTGTTTGCAAACGACAAGCCATATTTTTTCGAAAATTTGACACTAAAAGAACAAATCTCATTTTTTATTTATATACTAAATCTAAAAACTTGTTTTATTCAGCGTGCTAAAGAATATTGCGAACGCTTAGAATTGCTGAAATATTCAAATAGAAAAATCAAAGATTTATCGCTGGGGACGAAGCAAAAACTTTCTTTGGCATGTTTGTTAGCCATGGAAGTGCCATTTTACTTTTTAGATGAACCACTAAATTCTTTGGATTATCAGAGTAAAAAAATCATAAAAGATATTATTGTTCAAAAATTTCATCATCAACCTGCTTGCTTGTTTATCATTGTTTCTCATGAAGAAGATGAACGCGCATTGTACACTCATAGTTTGAGCACAAGTGACTGGAAGTTAAAGATGCTTTCTAATAGCTTTCTTTAAAAGCATAATTTTCCAAATTGATAAAATTGCAGCTTAACGAACAAAAATGTATATTTTTTCGGATAAATATTGGAATCATTACTAATCTTTTAGATTTTAATTTAACCTTTGCAAGTTGTAATGTAAATCCGTTCACTTTGGGAATCGATTGACAAAGTGGAGCACTAAATTTTGGAATGAAGCAACCAATTGATTGAAATCGGTATGATCATTCGCTATACTAATGGCTGTGACATATGATTTTGGTTCGGTAGCTCAGCTGGATAGAGCAATCGCCTTTAGGCAAAATAGGAGCCTTTATAGGTAAAAGGAATCTATAAAGTGGATAGCACTGTATCGGTGAAACCTGTAAAATGGCAATACCGAGGAAACCATTTGTAGCTTGGCGAAGAAGTTATTTGGTAGTTGAGCGAGGGATCCGTAGAGACTATACGTGCTACGTCTGAGATGACGAAGATATAGTCCAGACCACAAAACGATAATCGGCAGTGAAAACTGTAGTGGTAAGCTAAGCGATCGGTCGGGGGTTCAAATCCCTCCCGAATCATAATATATAGCTGATTTTGAATAAATCGACTATAAAAATTGAGAACGTCTTAAGGTCTTCTGAGGCGTTTTTTGTTTTATTTAGAATTTTTTGATTTTAAGTAAAAACAAAAAACTCTTTAAGTTTATTAAACTTATTGTTACTTTACTGAATGAATTAGATTATACTGGAATTTGTAAATAAATTATAAACTTTACTTTAGAGTGTTAGCATTAACAAACTCTTAAAATAATAGGAAGGAAGTCTTTATGTTACAGTTAGTTAAAATTCATAAGAATTATGTCATGGGGGGTTATAAACAAGTTGCTCTTGAAGATGTAAGTATTAATTTTCGGAAAAATGAATTTGTTGCCGTAACAGGTGTTTCTGGTTCTGGAAAAACGACATTGCTAAATATCATTGGTGGACTGGATTCCTATGATGCCGGCGATTTGTTAATTAATGGAAAATCAACGAAGAGTTTTCTAGATCGGGATTGGGATCGTTATCGTAATCATTCGGTTGGATTTATTTTTCAAAATTATCAACTAATTCCTAATTTAACAGTCTTAGAGAATGTAGAATTGGGGATGGCGCTTTCTGGTGCAAACTCAGGAGAAAAGAAAAAGAGAGCTTTACAAGTTCTTGAAAAAGTTGGATTGAAAGAACATGTTAAAAAGAAACCAACTCAGCTTTCTGGCGGACAAATGCAAAGAGTTGCGATTGCTAGAGCGTTAGCGAATGATCCGGAAATTATTTTGGCCGATGAACCAACGGGTGCACTAGATACAAAAACTAGTGTCCAGATTATGGATCTGATTCGTAAAATTGCTAAAGAGAAACTAGTTATTATGGTTACTCACAATCAGAAATTAGCTGAAGAATATGCGAATCGAGTGATTCATTTTCAGGATGGAAAATTAATTAGTGATTCGAATCCTTTTCTGGAGGAAGATAACTATAAAGAATCTGGATATTCTTTGAAAAAAACGACAATGAATTTTTTGACTGCGCTTAAACTTTCTGCTCGAAACATGGCAACCAAGAAATTTAGACTAACATTGACTGTTCTTGCTTCTAGTATTGGAATTATTGGTGTGGCCATAGTTTTGAGTCTTTCTAATGGATTTAATGAATTTTCGCAGAAAGAACAAAAAAAGTACATGGAAAATTATCCTGTTAAGATTCATTATAAAACGGTTGACAAAGATGCTACTGAAAAACTAAATAATAAAAAAATACCTTCTTATTTTTCAATGGAAAAGGAAGTAATTCCCAAAAAAAACCAAGAAAGAGAAGATGGTTCTATTACTTTTGATTCAAATTATGTTAATAAAATGGATAAAAATCTATATTTATTTATAGGTTCTTCGTACCAAACGGGGATGAATTTGATAAGAAAAACTGCGCAAGGTGTGGGAGTAGTGTTTGATACATCAGGTTTGGGAAACCAGTCTTTTCAAAAATATTTTTTAAACAAGGAAGGTAAATCGCTTTTGGAGAAAGATTATTCTCTTTTGGCTGGTAAGTACCCGAGTTCAGCGGATGATTTGATTTTAATCGTTAGTCAGGCGAATGAGTTAGACACTTCGATTTTAGAAAGTTTAGGTTTTGGGACAGATAAAAACATTTCTTTTCATGATTTGCTGTCAACGAATATAAAGTTGGTACCTAATGATCTTTATTATCAAGCAACAGGAAGTGGCAAATTTGCGTTGAAAAAGGTAGATGAGGCGATGTTCAGTAAACCAGGACTTAGAAAGCTTAGAATTTCTTGTATTTTACGTCTGAAAAGAGGACGTACTTCTAAATTTGAAGATGGTTTGGTGGCAAATAATGAATTGACTAAAGTAGTGCATGAAATGAATAAAAATTCAGCGATTGTAAAAGCTCAAAAATCTTCTAAAGAAGATGTTATTAATGGTCAAGCTGTTCAAAGTGAAAAAGTAAATTCTTTGGTTGGTATTGAAGGTTTTGAAGAGATTTGTATTATTCCTAAAAATGGTAATTCTCGCAATAAAATTATTTCTTATTTGGAGGCATGGAATAAAGGTAAAAAATCAAAAGATCAAGTAAAAATTGACGATAATGCTGATGAATACAAGGAAGATATGATAAAGGTGTTGAATGGAGTTACCATGATTTTGGTAGCAATTGCTTCAATTTCATTGGTTGTATCAACGATTATGATTGGAATTATTACGTATGTTTCTGTTTTGGAGAGAATTCGCGAGATCGGAATTTTGCGAGCGCTTGGAGCACGTAAAAAAGATATTACTAGAGTGTTCAATGCGGAAACATTTATAATTGGTGCTTCGGCAGGGATATTTGGAGTTTTGATTGCGTATCTGTTTTCATTTCCGATTAATGCTATTGCAATACGCCTTTCTGAAATAGATGATCTTAGAATTGCGCATTTGAAGCCATTGCATGCAATTTTTCTAATTGCACTTTCGATTAGCTTGACATTTCTTGGTGGATTCATTCCTGCTAAATTAGCAGCAAGGAAGAATCCAGTAGAAGCATTGCGAAGTGAGTAGAGCAATGTAATTATTTGAGGAATTAGGAAGTATGGAAAAACAGGGTAAGATTAATAACACCAAGCAATCTGTATATATTCATATTCCTTTTTGTGAGCATATTTGTGAATACTGTGATTTCAATAAGGTGTTTTTGGAAGGTCAACCTGTTGATGAATATATTGATCTTCTTTTGAGGGAGATCGATTTGACAGTGAAAAAAATTCCGAATACTGGAATAAAGACGATTTATATTGGGGGAGGAACGCCGACTTCTTTGAATGTTAAGCAGATGGAGCATTTATTGAAAGGTGTTAATTCTCTTTTATCTCTTGCTGAAAGGTCAGAATTTACAATAGAAGTCAATCCTGGGGATTTGACTCAGGAAAAACTTTTGTTGATGCAAGAATTTGGTGTAAATCGTTTGTCACTTGGAGTTCAAACGTTGAAAGATGATTTATTACGGAAAATTGGGAGGCACCATACTGTTCAAGATATTTTTCAAACGTTAGACATGCTGAAAAGAGAAGATTTTAAAAATGTTTCGATTGATTTGATTTACGCTTTACCTGATCAGACAAGGCAGGATTGGGAAAAAACTCTTGATCTAGCATTATCTTTTGATTTACCACACTATTCGTTGTATTCATTGATTTTGGAGAATCATACAATGTTTATGAATCGAGTACGATGTGGACAACTTATTTTACCGAGTGAGGATAGACAGGCAGATTTGTTTGAAGTTGCTTTGGAAAGAATGGAGCAGTATGATTTAGAACATTATGAAATTTCTAATTTTGCAAAGGATGGATTTCAGAGTCAGCACAATTTAGTGTATTGGAATAATGAGAATTATTTTGGATTTGGAGCGGGAGCTTCAGGATATGTTGGAGATGTTCGTTATAAGAATCATGGTCCGATTCAGCATTATTTGAATAGTCTTAGAAATTTTGAATTGCCAGTTGTGACACGAAAAAGTTTGAGTATTAAAAATCAAATTGAAGAAGAGATGTTTTTAGGATTGAGGAAACTTCAAGGAGTCTCTAAGCGTATCTTTTTTGAAAAATTTGGTGTAAATTTTTCAGAAATTTATGGAGAAATTGCTGCAAATTTAGTGGAAAAAGAATTGCTTTTTGAGGATGATAAGAAAGTTTCATTAAGTGAAAAAGGGTTATTGCTTGGAAATTTTGTATTTGAAAAATTTTTATTGTGAGATTCTGATTAGAAAGTTATTTTAATAAGAGCTGTAATTAGCACTCTATATAGCAGAGTGCTAATTTGTTTTGATTTCCTATTTGACATTCTATTTTTAGCGGTGTATTATACTTTATATTAGCAGTCGTAATGTTAGAGTGCTAGAAATAATTTAGTTGGCTTTTTTACTCTACTTCTATTAATGACAAGTTAACAGACTCTTATAAGTCCAGCTTCAAACAGAATGGAGTGAGTTGCATGTTGTCGGAGCGTCAATTGCAAATTTTTGCGCTTATTGTTCAGCACTATGCTGCAAATCATGTTCCTATTGGCTCGAAGCGATTAATGGAAGAAGAGGGAGTGAAAGCCTCTTCAGCAACGATTCGTAACGAATTGAATTTTCTTGAAGACTACGGACTTTTGCTAAAAAATCATGTTTCCTCTGGACGTATTCCAAGTTTGCAGGGTTTTCGTTATTATGTAGATCATTTGTTAAAGATAGAAACATTGAATTCGGCATTGTTGCAGCAGATTCGAGATTCTTTACAGGAGCAATTTGTAGACATTGGAGAAATGGTTCGCAAATCAGCAGTTGCATTATCGAATTTAACGCATTATACAGCTTTTTCTTTTGGTTTGGGTCCAGAGTCACAAGTGTTAACTGATTTTCGAATTATGATGTTAAATCCTCATCAGGCTTTAGCAGTTATGATTACAGATAGTGGTCATTTTGAGAACAACGTAGTGTCTTTGCCATATGGAGTTTCTAGAGAAGATTTGGAGCGATTAATGGATGTGATTCGAGATCGTTTGCTTGGAGAGACCATGTTAAGCGTCCAGAGTAAATTACGAACAGAGTTTCCAATGATTTTGCAGCGATATTTTGTAGACCCACAGAGTATGATTGAGTTGTTGGAAGACTTGTGGAGAGATGCATTTATCGAGGAAGTTTATGTGAGTGGTCGGGTAAACTTATTTGACTCTAATTTGATTAGCACACCTTTAGCATTGAAACAGTTATATTCATTTTTTAATGATAGTAATCAAGTTTTACGCTTAATTCAGGAAACGAAGGTGGATTCTGATGGATTTGGGATTCGTATAGGAGAGGAACTTGGTAACGAGTTGTTTTTAAATATGACTTTGTTGACGGCTACGTATGAAATTGCCGAACATGGTAATGGAATTCTAGCCATTCTTGGACCTGCAAGCATGCAGTATAATTATATTTTGAGCGTGATGAGTGAGTTTTGTAAAGAATTGTCGAAGAAATCTGAGGAGTATTATCGGTATTTAGGTAAGTTATAATTTAAAAAGTTGGCTGTGTAGATAAAATTTTTATAGCTTTTCTGAATTAATAAAAAGGAGTTGAAAAGATTGTTAGAAGAAATTCAAGAGAAAGAGAAGTCTACCGAAGTGGAAGATGCAACGGCAGAACCTTCAGTTGAAGAGGAATTAGAAGAAGTAATAGAGGAGCTAGATGAGTTGGCAGAAGCACAAAATTTAGCTAGTGAGTGGGAAGATAAATTTATTCGTGCCCATGCAGAGATGCAAAATATTCAACGTAGATCTCGTGAAGAGCGAGAATCTTTATTGCGTTATCGTTCGCAGGATTTAGCAAAAAATATTTTACCTGCACTAGATAATTTAGAACGAGCACTCTTGATTGATGTAAAAGATGAGGCTGATGAAAGTATTAGAAAAGGGATCTCTATGGTTCAAGAAAATTTACTTCAGGCATTGAAAGAAGAGGGAGTAGAAGAGATTCAAGTAGATGGTACATTTGATCCAACTCTTCATATGGCGGTGCAAACGTTGGAAGCAACAGATGAGCATCCTACGGATTCGATTGTGCAAGTGCTTCAAAAAGGTTATAAATTGTATGAACGCGTATTGCGTCCTGCTATGGTGCTTGTAGCAAAATAATTAAAAAGATAAAGGGAGAGATTTTAAATGGCAAAAATTATTGGAATTGACTTAGGAACGACAAATTCAGCAGTATCTGTGCTTGAAGGTGGAGAGGCAAAAATTATTGCTAATCCAGAAGGAAACAGAACAACTCCTTCAGTGGTTGCGTTTAAAAATGGAGAAATTCAAGTAGGGGAAGTTGCAAAACGTCAAGCAGTAACGAATCCTCACACGATTGCAAGTATTAAACGTCACATGGGGGAAGGTGGATACAAAGTTGAAATAGATGGAAAAAGCTACACACCACAGGAAGTTTCAGCGATGATCCTTCAATATATTAAGGGCTTTGCTGAAGAGTATCTTGGTGAAAAAGTGGAAAAGGCTGTTATTACTGTTCCTGCGTATTTTAATGATGCGCAGCGTCAAGCAACTAAAGATGCAGGAAAAATCGCAGGTCTTGAAGTAGAACGAATTGTGAACGAGCCAACTGCAGCAGCACTGGCTTATGGATTAGATAAGACAGAAAAAGAAGAAAAAATATTAGTATTTGACTTGGGTGGAGGAACATTTGATGTTTCTGTACTTGAGTTAGGAGATGGAGTCTTTGATGTATTGTCTACTGCTGGTGATAATAATCTAGGTGGAGATGATTTTGACAACAAGATTATTGATTACTTGGTAGCAGAATTCAAGAAGGAGAATGCAATCGATCTCTCTAAAGACAAAATGGCATTGCAACGTTTGAAAGATGCAGCAGAAAAAGCTAAAAAAGACTTGTCTGGAGTGACATCAACACAAATTAGTTTGCCATTTATTACGGCAGGAGAATCTGGACCACTTCATTTAGAGTTATCATTAACTCGTGCGAAATTTGATGAATTAACTTCAGATTTAGTAGAACGTACGAAAGACCCTGTACGTCAAGCATTAAAAGATGCTGAATTATCTGCTTCTGATATTGATGAAGTAATCTTAGTTGGTGGTTCTACGCGGATTCCTGCGGTTGTGGAGGCGGTTCGTAAAGAAACAGGGAAAGATCCTAATAAATCGGTAAATCCAGATGAAGTGGTTGCCATGGGTGCAGCTATCCAAGGTGGAGTAATTACTGGGGATGTGAAAGATGTTGTGTTACTGGATGTAACACCTCTATCTTTAGGTATTGAAACCATGGGTGGAGTGTTTACGAAATTGATTGATCGTAATACAACGATTCCTACTTCAAAATCACAAGTATTTTCAACAGCGGCTGACAATCAACCAGCAGTGGACATTCATGTATTGCAAGGAGAACGTCCTATGTCTGCAGATAATAAAACACTTGGACGTTTTCAATTGACGGATATTCCGGCTGCACCACGAGGAATTCCGCAAATTGAAGTAACATTTGATATTGATAAGAACGGCATTGTGAATGTTTCTGCAAAAGATTTAGGAACACAGAAAGAACAAACGATTACGATTAAATCTTCTTCTGGTTTATCTGATGATGAGATTGAACGTATGGTGAAAGATGCTGAAGCAAATGCTGAGGCAGATAAGACACGTAAAGAAGAAGTAGATCTTCGCAATGAAGTGGATACGTTGTTGTTCACAATTGACAAAACGTTGAAAGAGTTAGAAGGAAAAGTAGACGAAGAAGAAGTTAAGAAAGCTGAGGGAGCTCGTGATGAGTTGAAGAAGGCTGTTGAAGATAATGACCTTGAGGCAATGAAAACGAAGCGCGATGCGTTGAATGAAATTGTTCAAAGCTTGTCAGTTAAATTGTATGAGCAAGCTGCAGCTGCGCAACAAGCGGCTTCAGGTGCAGAAAATGCTGATGCATCAGAAGACAAGAAGAAAGAAGATAATGTTGTTGATGGAGATTTTGAAGAATTATAGTTTGAATACTATTTGCTAAAAGGGAAAACTCCCTATTTGTCGAATCAACGCAAAGTAAGTAAGAGGCTGGGAGAAAACTTATGGAGATTTTCTGAAAGTTTTATCACAGCCTCTCGTTATTAGATAGCTACAAGAATTTAAGTTAATGGAGGAATTTCTGTGGCAGAAAAAAAAGATTATTATGAGCTTTTAGGACTTTCAAAAGGTGCTAGTGAGCAAGAGATTAAGCGGGCTTATCGTAAATTATCTAAACAATATCACCCGGATATTAACCAAGAGTCTGGAGCTGAGAAAAAGTTCAAAGAGATCTCTGAGGCATATGAGATTTTAAGTGATCCACAAAAACGTGCGGCATATGACCAATATGGTTTTGCGGGTACTGATCCAAATTATGGAGGAGGAAGTGGTGGCTTCTCAGGATTTGGAGACTTTTCTGGTGGTGGTTTCGGTGGCTTCGAAGATATTTTTGAAAATTTCTTTGGCGGTGGTGGAAGCAGTAGATCCAATCCCAATGCTCCTCGTCAAGGTGCGGACCTTCAATATTCGATTACTCTTGAATTTGAGGAAGCAATTTTTGGTATAGAAAAGGAAATTAAGTATAATCGTGAAAGCGATTGTCATACTTGCCACGGAACAGGAGCAAAATCAGGAACGAGTCCTGTGACTTGTAGGAAATGTCATGGAACAGGGCAGATTAGCATAGAACGTCAAACACCACTAGGGCGAATGGTTTCTCAACAAGTTTGTGATGTTTGTCATGGAACAGGAAAAGAAATTAAAGAAAAATGTCCAGCTTGTCATGGAACAGGACATGAATCTAATCAACATAAAGTTAAAGTGAATGTTCCTGCTGGAGTTGAGGACGGTCAGCAAATGCGTCTTCAAGATCAAGGTGAAGCTGGTAGTAATGGCGGACCTTACGGGGATCTGTATGTGATTTTTCGTGTGAAGAAGAGTAAGCTTTTTGAGCGAGAAGGATCAGAAATTTTCTATGAAATGCCACTGAATTTTGTTCAAGTGGCGTTGGGAGATGAAGTTGAAGTGCCAACAGTTCATGGAGATGTGAAGTTAAAAATTCCTGCTGGAACTCAAACGGGAACCAATTTCCGTTTGCGCGGTAAAGGAGCGCCTAAATTACGTGGAAGTGGCAATGGGGATGAGCATGTAGTGGTGAAAGTGGTTACACCTAATAATTTAGATGAAATGCAAAAAGAAGCATTACGAAAATTCTCAGAAGTTTCTGGTTTAGAAACTCCTAATGAAAACAAAGGAGAAGGTTTTTTTGATAAGTTTAAAAGGAGATAAGAAGTAAATTGTAAATAATACTAAATTAGTCTTTTTATAGAATATTGTTATCATACCATTTAGAAACAACAATTTAGTGGAAAAAAGATACTAATAATTGTTGCTTTTATAAATAAGATAGAATACAAAGAATGACAGTTTAGCGGAAGCGTTCCGCTACTGTTGTTTTTTTATCTATACATAAAAAAAGTTTTTAATGACATTGAAATACTGGCAATTGATCATGAAAAAGGTAGTGTTCATGATTTTTGATTGTTCTTTTGTAGATCAAAAAATATTTGTCATGCTGTTTAAGTTGTAGTATTATTTTCTTGGAATAAAAACTTGACAAATGGCTATAGGGAGGTATCATTTTGAGCAACAAGCAACAAGCAACAAGCAACAAGCAACAAGTTTACATAAATATTGGAAAAAGGAAAAAAATTATTTTTCACCTGGCAAATGCACCGTGAAAGGAGGAGTTTGGTAGGTCATTTGTGTTGTTGAAATTAATTTTTAGATGATGCAGGGAGGAGATAAACTACATAATTATTTGATTTGTAAAAATAAAAACAAAATATTTCATTGTCTGACAAACTTAGACAAGTGCAAGAAAATATATAAGCTTTGTGAAAGAGAGTGATTAAAATTAAAAATTTAATAAAAATTTTTTTAACCTTAATATTATTTGGAAATATTATTATTTCTACCGAAATTGTAAATGCAGGTCGTCATACGGCTCATCCACATCCAGAGTATTACGATATTTGGAATTATGGGATAAGGGATGAAGATAATTGGGCCTATTCCGATTATTGGTTGCAAGCTTCTGGCTGGACTCGATTGGGAAGTCAATCAAGTGTAACTGATATTTTTGGTAACGTAAAAGATTCAGGAAGATCAGATTGGAAATGGGCAAACGCTGGAGCTTATAAGCAGCCTTGGTGGATTCGAGCGGATTCTCACTACGGTTGGTATAAATTTTAGTTAAAAATTTATATGTTCAGAAACTTCGTTCGTTTCATAAATTTTTAAAATTGCATTACACATTTTTTAGGAAGAGTTCTTTATTTTAATATCTCAAAAAGGGATTACATTTCTATATTAACTTTTAAGCAAAAATTTATGAGACGAACGTAATTTTATTGGAGGATTATATATGAAATGGCGCGTTAGCGTATTAAGTTTTATCGTTATTATATTTTCGATACTAGGTATGGGAGTAATAGGAGAGCTCGGTGATTATATTACATATCCTGCACAATCTGGGATAAATTTAACAAAATATGAAGGAAATCTTAAGAAAGAGCAAATTTATGATAAATTAGAAAAAATTTCAAAAGAGAATAATCTAATTTTGTTTAAACCAATTCTGCAGCCTGATGGTTCGGAAAAAGCTTTTATTTTTGGTGATGCTCAAAAATATTTGAAAGATAGTATGTATTCTGATGATAAAAAAATATTGGCTGATACTGAGATAACCGGAATGTATTATATTAATAGAGGTCTTAGTAAAGATCTAAAAAAAGAATTAAAAATGATGGGATTTCAGTATAAAGGAGGAGATATTGGTTGGTATATGTCCCCGATGGCATTTTTCTTTGGTAAAAATGTGCGATCGATCGCGGTTTGGACGTTAATGTTTGTATTTGCCTCTCTTTTATTTGCTGTTAAAATGATGTACTTAAAAACAGCTATGGTGCGAAGAAGCTTAGGGATCTTTCGTGGCGCTATTTTGAAAGAGACCATGATTGATGTTGGAATTCTGATTTTAGATTCTATTTTTATGATTGGCGTGTTTTCATTATGGCAAGGTAGTATGCATAGCGTTTTTGTGAAGTCATTTAGCTTGTTGGTTAGTGTTACACTGTTATGCTTAGTGATTATTTCCTTAATTACAAACGGATTATTTGCACTAAATATTCGCTTGATGTCAGCAACTACAGTTCTTAAGAATAAAAAGTCACAAGGACTTATTTCGTACATCTGGCTATTTGGTATTTTAATTTCTGTATTTATTTTTGAAATAACAGCTAGTGAAATTATTCATATCTCTAAGGAATTAGCTAAAGATGCTGGTACATTACAGAATTGGAATGTTGCAAAAGATTTGGCCACTATTGAATGGTTTGATGTAGAACGAGAACATACAGAAGGTCATCAGATTGATGGTCAGTTTATGATTGAAAATGGTGCTAAAAATAAGAATTTTATACAGTCTTTTGGGAAAGAAGATTGGCTTTATTCAAAAGCATCAGCTCTTTGGGATGCTCACGGGCGCATGGAGAGACAGTTAGCAGATCCTTATTACGTGCAAAGGTTAAATGAATTCGGTATTGATGCAAAAGATGTAAAATTAGCAGAATACATTCAATATGTGAATCCTGGGATGATAGAAAAAAATAAAAAAATATACCCAAACAATAACTATGGTAAATTATCGGCAACAGAAAAGTCTTAACCGGTTGTTTTGTATGTTCCTAAAAAATACAAGCAGTATGCAAATAAAATAAAAAATTTAATAAATTTTGAATGGACTTATGAGTCATCAATTGATATTTCTCAAGTGCCTACAGTAATCGTACCAAATAATCAAAAAAGCTTTTTATTTAATTATAAAGAGGGCGAGGGCGAGTTGTTAACCAAGCAGACCGAACAGGATAAAATTTTAGTTCAGCTTAATTTTTCAGAATTTCCTGATGATAGTGTGTTAACAAGGCATTTTAATGACATTTCTTTTTCTGCTTTATTTAATCAAAAGCTTGTCAAACAAAACTTAAAAAGTGCAAATCTTGGGCAAGTTGTAACATAAACCCGTCCACTGAAAAATAAAAAAAGACAGATCATCAAAATTCTAATAAAATGTTTAAAG
>JAITQW010000006.1 GCA_031288715.1 Lactobacillales bacterium
AAAGGCTTGACTTCTTCGAGGATGATATACTGCGCTTTACAACGGACAAAGATATACCATTTTCTAACAACGACGCCGAGCGTCCTGTAAGATTATTCAAGCTACACTTTAAGGTATCAGGGTGCTTTCGCTCTGAGGAAAATATTGAAAATTTTTGCCAGTTGTGGAGTTACACTGAATCATGCAAGAAAAATGGCATAAAGCCTTTAGACGCCATTAGAATGCTCCAAAATGGAGAACTTCCTCAAGTTCGTGCTGGATGTACTGTCAAAGACTCAGAAAAAAGCAGCTTAAATAGCCGTTATCATACTATTTGTTTATAACTTAGCTATCATTAGCTTCAACTCAAGGAAATTGCACTTCGCACTTTATCACCTCCTTTTCTGGGGGGAAGACCACTGCCCCTCCTCTCAGGGGGGCACCTGAATGGTTACCGTTTTTTTTATATATTACTATGGATTTTGGTAAAATTATGTTATACATAACTGTGAACAAGTCCTTGAAGACAGTTAAGACAACAGTATTTCACAAATTGAGTATTAATCTGATTAAGGCCGCCCCTGGAGAATAAACGTGTGCCTGCCCCCATTCAATATAGGTAGCAACCCCTGTTTGGGTCTATATCCGCACAAGTCTTATGGTTTTTATGACCTGGAGTCTTATTTGCTATTCATTCGTGAATCAATTCCTCCGGTCTCTGATTGCCAAGACTTATTTCGGGAAAGAGACGTACTTTGGGGGAGATGCCCACTTTGGATGGAAGAGTATAATGACATTTGTATGGATCCAGATAGAATTTTTTTGCCCGAGAGATGGGAACCTCATTATCAAGATTTGAAGGATTTGGTTCAGAAACTGAGCAATAGAAAAACCTTATGTAACAATTTTTTGGATAAAAATTTTTTAGAATTTAAATTATTACCAAATGGTAAACAATATTCATCAATTAAAGACATTGAATTTTTGCTGAACTCATACAAACGCCTGATGCTGGCTCCCTTGTACCTTAAACAAAAATTAGAGGGCATCAGACTCAAAACAATCATCCACAAAACAATCAGCCTCAAAACAGGCGATAAGGAGAATGGAGCCGGGAGTGCCGCCCCCTGGAAGGATAATATCCTGAATGACCAACGCATAAAGCCGCTGGTTATTGCCCCGGTCACGCGGCACCATGAAGTACGGTTCGACTTTCCGGGGTTATTGAAAACTGATAACAACGGTGGAAATCTCGACAAAAATGTCGACGATTTGCAAAATATAATTTCAACCCATGAAATGAAAAATATAGCAGCTGATATTTTTTTAGAGATTATGCTCGCCTTCAATGGGGGAATAGACCTCTCCGTTCTGCCTAAATCAGTAAAATCTCCCCTCTTGCGTAAACTGACCAGAATCCATTACTTTGAGAATATATTTGCAGTTGAGAAAGGATACAGTGGAAAAGTTAAATTTATAATAGCCAAAGGAGCTGACTCCCAGGAAGAGAGGCGAAAGAAAATAACCGCCGCCATAAAGACAACACTTCACAATAAAGGCGTGAGGGCTGCCGCTAAAATCAGTGAATGGGTAGAAGATTTGAAAGACTTTATTAACGCTGACTTCCGAGATGATGCAGTCCTCGTGAACGAAAGGTTGAAATGCGGCGAATGGGTTAAAATAATAGGGAAAGAGAATTTTAGCGAAGAGAATAGGTGGGATTTTCTGAAAAGATTTGCAGGAGAAAAGGGCGCATTCTGTGAATGGATTAAAGACCTGGTTGAGGCTCACGAAAAAGGTGTCACTGAGCTAGAAAATACGCCTGAGAAGAACGATTTCGCCTCGCTCAGCACCTCTGAAGCAATACTCTGGATGAGTAGAAGATTTGGCGGCGGAACGGGAGTGGATTTTAACAAACTGACAACAATTTATCTTGCGATTGGATATTTTGTGCAAAAGGCCTACGTTGACAATAGTGCGCCAAAGACGCTAGAAGAATGTCTGACGCACCTTTCGAGCCTCAAAGAATTAAAAGAGTTATCTATCTCGATAAATAGCATTCAGGAACTTTTGGACAACATTAGTCATCCGGGACCCAAAAATAACTTACAGCAAAACCTGGAAAAACTGCTGAACCAGAAAAATGCGCTTTCAGGAGAAGTCAATTGTCTCGGAAGTACCATGAATGAAAATACGGATGAAAAATCGTTTAAAGAATTAATGTCAGATCTTGGCGTGAGTTTATCAATTTTTACGAATGACGCTGCTAAAATAAAACCAGAAGATTTAAGTTTTAACAAATTAAAAATATCACCACTGGCTCTGTTTCTTTTTACATACGCAGCTCATTACAAAAATCAAATCGGCGATAAGGGGGGAAAAGAGTACGCCAACAATCTGATAAAAAAAATTATGAAACGTTGCGGTCTACCTTCCCAATCTCCAATAGAAAACTTTAAACTTTCCAGGCTAGCATTTCAATTTTTCACTCAAGCGCTAGAATTGGCTGCACGTAGATTTATCGCTCATAGGGTCGAGTTGGAAAGACGTCTGAAGGAACGCTTATTCCAAAACAAAGAGTTTGAAAGCAAAATGTCTTTGATAAGCTCTGAATCGAGAGAGTGTTTAGATAAAATAACCGATGAACTTAAGTTTTACTACGGAAAAATTGAACAATACGTAATCAGGTTAAACGCGATTCAAGGCTGGGATAAAGTAGTAATGATGTTCTCTGAGCTAAAAGGAGAAAATCAAACAGAAGAAGCAAGGCTAAAATGTGTTGAAGAGTATTTTCAGCAAGAAGGAAGGTCTAAAAAAAATGATTTAGTTTTATTTTCTAAATTAGCCTTAGATTCGTCTATCCCTGTGTGGAGAAAAAGCGACGATCCAAACGCTCCAGTTGATTCCGAGATTCTTTTTAATTATTCTAAGGCCCACCTTGCCGAGGAGAAAGTAAGAAAATATAAAATACCAGCTATCTGCCACATAAATTACAATACGAGTCCAGTTTACAACGAATATGGTGTATCAAGGTGGAGGGCTTCTTTGGAATGTGATATTAACCCCGAACCATTGGATAAAATGGATATTACATTCATTATCTATAACAAAAAGACGTCTACATTCGAAGAAATTACCATACCGTCTAACTCTAAACGGTTTATCGAAAATGTAATTTCAAAGGCGAAAAATCCAAACATAAGTAGCACAACCGAACAAAAACAGACTACCTCGAATAATGAAACTGCAGAAGAAGAATTAACTACTGACTCTAAATATAAACAAAAAATTAACGGCCGATTACGTTTCGAGCACGAAAACACTCGCATACATTTGGAAGAAATAAAAAAAGTACAATCAGATACTCAATTAAACGATGAAGAAAAACAAAGCAAAATAACCTCAATTTTAAAGAAGGTGCAAATATATTTAGATATTGCCACTAAAGTGATTCCGGCTGGCAATGCCATAGATTATATACGAAAACACTTGGATTTTTTTACTTCAGTTGGAAAATACGAGCAAAATAAGAACTGCTGTATCAAATTTGGAAAAACAGGTTCGTTTTACCTTAATGATTTCCCTGACAAATGCGGAATAGTGTCTGTAGACTTTGGTATTAATAACGCCGCGTTCATTGCCGAACATTTTCTTGTAAAACCGGAAACATTGTTATCCATATGCAATAACGAGAATGTAAAAATTTTGTTATCTGATGGAAGCGAAATATCCGGCAGAAATTTTAAACCTTCATCGAACATAGAAAATTTCATGTTGCTGATAGAGTCAGGCGATAGTAAGAAGAAAAATAAGAAAAAACAAATTCGTCTACCTCTCCACAGAATTAATCCTGACACAGACACTAACGGCCGCGAATATAGTCTTGTTTGGAGTATTATCGTAAATCAGTTTCCAATCAGGCTTCCAGGTGAAAAAACGGAAGATGTCAGAGAAATATTGCCTGAAGAACTACAAGCAATAAGTAAGCTTGAGCATAAATTGGGATTAAAAACAGATGTTTTACAATCTCTTGTATTCTTAGAAAGAATAGGAAACACTGATGAACAAAACAAAAAACTTGAACAAATTGGAATTAATTTGCATGTTATTAGTGACTGGAAGCAATTAAACGATCCTGAAATTCTTTATAAATATTTACTTTCACGCGATGTTGACAAATTATATTTACGTACTGTACAGATACTACGGGCGGCAATCGCCAGACGTAACTACCTGGCAAGATTTGCGTACCATCTTGTCAAGAATGAACAAATTCGCGGCGATAACTTTAAAAGAACCATATCCATAGAGGAACAGAAAAAAATTCTTTCTGCGGATCTTTCAAAGTGGTATTATCAGGCACATTCAGAGGTTTGGGATAATTCTTATCTGCTTGAAACATGGAATGATTTCATCTGCACAATACCTGGGTACATTGAACCTACCACACAGCCTGCTGAAAATGTTGCAGAAGAAAAAGACAAGATAACAAAATCCAACGCAAAAATTTTTGATAAATTAGCAACTTTTTTATTATGTTTTAATTCCTTACGGGAAGAGATCTATAACGCATTTGAGGAACGTGTTACTGAACTTGACCAAATATTGGCAGAGTCCATCCAAAAAGTCACGAAACTTCTTCGTGGCAACTGTTGTTTACAGCCAAATAACCGTACCCATAAAAACCTTGGAGGTTTAAATTATAATCGAATAAATGCTCATAAAAGTTTATATCGTGCTATGACTAGTTTCCACCATCGCCTATTTTGCGATGGAACGAAGAATACCGAGGGAAAATACCCCGGTTCCGAAGAAATATCAAAGATTGTGGCTAATCTCACGGAAGAACGAATTCGCACAACTGTAAAGAAAATCATTGATTTTAGCACAGGTAAGATTATTCGCGAGAGGGAATATATATTAGATGAATTATCAGAATTAATCAACACCACTCCCCATATTGCTATTGTGGTTGAGGATCTTGAAAATTTCAAACAAAACGGCTTGAAAACGAAAGCTCAAAACAATATTATCAGGGCTTTCAGTCCTCGCAAATTGTCTGCCAGGATGCGCGATGGATGTACAATAAATGGGCAACTCCTTATTAAAGTGAACCCTGCGTACACCTCCCAGGTAGACTCAAGAACCGGCGCGCCAGGCGTAAGGGTAGAGCAAGTACCAATCAGTGAATTAATAGATAACCCCTATCGCCAAAAACAATTTAGTTCGGCCAAAGAAAGAATCAATTCTAACAGAGAGCAGCCTGGCG
This sequence comes from Lactobacillales bacterium, assembly GCA_031288715.1. Classification (GTDB taxonomy): domain Bacteria; phylum Bacillota; class Bacilli; order Lactobacillales; family Streptococcaceae; genus JAIRLR01. The sequence continues at coordinate 5,249 of JAITQW010000006.1, forward strand.
ACCAATTGTTATTGGCTGTTTACGACTGTGTTCAAAGTGCTTCTGAGAAAGATTCAAAGAGCCCTGAAACTGTTATGATCCCCAAGGCAGGTGGCTCCATATTCTTATCCGCTGATGAGAAATCACCTATTTATAATGGAATTAACGCTGATTTAAATGCCGCCGTTGGAATAGGTAGAGCCGCCGTTACAAACAGATACATGTATAGAAACGGCGACAGACTATTTGCAGCACCTCAAAGCGGCAAAATTATTTGTAACCGTGGTTTGTGTGAATCATTGAGAACCACAAATTTGCCACTTGAAGAAAATGAAACAAAAAAATCATTAACCATTCCGAAAGACAGATACAATAAAGAAAATCTCTCTAATAAAAAAGCTTACACAGTTTTTTGGCCAAATTTTTTCATAGATCCAAAGGACGAATGTTTTAAGTACCTTCCAACAGGCGAGTATTTTGCCGACGCTAAACGTAGAGTTTGCGACCATCTTTCCCTAATACTTGCTTCAAAATTCGCGAATAATGGTATCCGGGGAAGTCCAGTTTTGTAAGACAAACGTTCATCGCGCCTCACCATAAAGTATAAAAGACGATAAAATCAGTGAGGATTCAATGTTTTTCGTACCCGAATATCTACCTTTGAGTTCGGCTTAAATTAGGGGATTTATTTCTCCTAAGGGTTATAACCCGCGCGGCGTCAGCTAAGAATGTACCCAACAAGAGATGGGTTGGACAATCTTAATAATATTAACCATCAAGAAATAACTCTTGTGATGTAGGCTATAATGCCACTAACATCAAAGAAGTTTAATATGAGGTGATACAAATGTAAGAAATCAAATAAATTTCCTCTACAAAAAAAACGAGGAAAAAGGACAAGAATTGCTTTTAATGGCGTTCCACATGACGCTGTGTCCTATAGGACAGAATCTTTAGGGTATTTGTAACGTCCCGTATGGGTAAACCCTAGTTCGGCAACCTTATAATATTTAAGGCAGCTGAATGGTTACGCGCGTTGAATATTTAATTGACGTCCTTCCCGCAACTTAAGCTCCCGTGGATTTCAGAGTTAAGCTAAGGAAAAGAATCATAGCTTCTTTAGGAATGTTAGCCAAGTGTAGACATCCCGTAGTTTAGTAGCTCACTAGTAGTTAAGGCACTATGAACGTCGATTCCTCCCATGCCTAAAGCCAGAGGGTTTTAAACGCCTAATTTTTTCGCAATTTATTAAAATTGTCTGGAGTTCAAAGGAAACGTTTAGGCGTCTCGGATGCTTTCCAGCGGCAGACTTTTCTCTCGGCCAAATCTGAAAGCGTAAAGAAAAAGCCTCCCAAGAGCCCCATGGCGATTATCC
>JAITQW010000009.1 GCA_031288715.1 Lactobacillales bacterium
ATGTTGCGGCTACGGCTCTTCATTCTCCGTAACGGTCTCTAAGACCAGGGTGGACTAACGAACTGTAGCCTTCCTCTGTAGCTTTGTGCTAAAGAGTTATAACAGATTACCGCATATAAAAATGATTTTTTATCATTCCTCCATATTTCTGATATTTCCCTTCACTTTTTTATACATCGCTAACTGAAATTTTGAGAAGAACTTTTATTAAGGAGATTGAATTTCTGAAGAGGAACAGAATCTATGTATAATTTTTTCCCGTAACTCCGCTAGTAATTTCCATATTTCTACGCACCCTACATAAAATATATTTTTTATAGACATATCATCACTCTTTACCATATGAAAACAGCAGCCATTCACCAAGAAGCTGAACATTTATAGTGTAGTATCTGTTTTCACGAATTGAAATCACATTTCTTACAACAAGTCTATTGATGAGTAAGCGTAGCTCTTCTTCTGGTAAGTCTTTACATTTTAATGAATGAAACTCGGCTGACCCAACCATAAGCTGAGCTCTGGCAATGGAAAGTAAAATTTTACGATTTTTTTCTTCTAAGTTTGGTATTGTTTTATCTCTCAGTTGGGGTTCAAAAGTTGTTTTCTTTAGACAACTATTTGAGCAAAAAATTTTTTCACGTAAAAATTCATCTACTAAAGTTCGAGTAATATATATTGATTTAGTTGAATTAAGGTAGTCAACAAGTTTATCGCATAGAATTAGTGTTAAATATGGACTGCCCGCAGTGAGATTAAAGAGCTTTTCCAGCGCTCCTTGTTTATACCTGCTTTTTTTATTATGAAGTATTGGGTCAGACATCAATTGTTCAGCAGCATCATTATCAAGATAAGTAACTTGCTCGATCTGCATTGAAGCGAATTCATTTGGATAATCTTCCATAAAAAAAGGCATATTGTCCTGTCCAATCACTATCGCATATATTCCATAGTTTTGGATTATTGCTTTCCAAATTTTCATAAAATCAGTGGGAATTATTCCATCTTTAATAGAATTATGGAAAGATGTAAATTCATCAATTAGTAAAATGATTATCTTTTCTTCAGAAAGATTACTTAATATTCTGTTTAAGCGGATGAAAAAAGTGCTAAAATGAATCCTTGCATTTGAATCATTAGATGTGATTTTGTTTGGGTAATCTATTAATTTTTCTTGTTTAATTAAGAGATATAAGTGTTTATGATTTTCACGCAATTCATTTATAAGTAAGTCTATTATATTATGTAAAAAATGTAGCAAATTTTCTGTTTCTGCAGCGCTTTCATAATCGATAATGATTGCTGAAGTGCCGTATTTATCTCTTATACTATTTTTACAATGAAATAAAATGCTGCTTTTACCCGCTCGAGTCTGACCATAAAGAGCAACAGCATGACTTTTGTTAAAAGAATAATCAGGTGTTCTTATCTGTGAAACTATTTTGTCAATCAATTCACTTCTTCCTTTAAACATATTTTTGTCTTTCATAACAGAACCAATTTTTCCTGAATATGGATTTTCTATTTTTGTAAATTCATCTTTACTATATAAATTTAAGGTAAAAACATAAGGCGGAAGTGATGACGTTATAGTTTCAGAATTTATATTATTATATTTATAAGTTAAATTTAGAGTAATATCACATACTCTTTCATGTAAAAAATTCTGCTTTAATTGTAAGGAGAGGATTGCTTCGTTAGTTTCTCCTCCTTTTATTCCACGAATTAATGCGTTTGACGAATCGGATAAGGATAATATTTGTGATTCCGCAATATGAATCTTAATGTTGTCAGCTAATTGGTGTCCTTGCCGATTGTTAATTGAAAGATAAAGTTTTACTATACCGTTTTCCCCTATATAAGCAGAATCATATGTCAGTGATATTGTTAATTTAGGCAAGTATTCTTCATGTAGGTTGATTAGTTCATTTTCTATTATTTCATTCTGACGATATAATCGCTGTAAAATATATTTAAAACTTAAATGAGTTGGACATTCCTCAATTTTTTCACACAACATCTTAATCCTGATTAAAAATTGAGAGAGAATATAAACTCTATCTTCAAACTCATTTGAACTATGGTAATTGTCAATCATCTTTTGTAAATCTATTATTTCACTTAAGTACTTTTTATCTGTATAACAAAATAATATTTGGTAATTTTCTTGTTGTAACTTTTTTAAGGTTTCGCTATGTTTTAAATAACTGCAAGTATGTTTGATACAATTGTCAAACTCCTTATCAAAGAAATTGTGCATTTTACCTAATTCAATAATTAGATTATTGAAGAAATTAAAGAATTGATCTTTCGTAAGTGTGTTAAAAGAGAAGGTGTTTTTAATAGACATGAAGTTTTCATAAATTTTTTCTTTAAGAGGGCTTTCATATAATTTTTCTAGTATATTGTTAAAATGGATGGATACATTTTTATTTTTTTTTAATGCTCTTAACAAGTATAATAATCCAATTAGGAGTTCGTGTTTTTGATTTGTATAGTTATTATTTAAAAAAATATCGTAATTAATATTTGGGTAATTGTTCCCGGTTAGCTTTTGTGCAAATTCTTTTACACCCGATCTATCACTAAAATATGAAAATATATACAGATTTAATGAATTTATCCAATCATGATCCTCTTCCGGTAGTAACATTAATGCATTGAGGAGAATAAACGTTACACTATCATTCGGAATAGAGAGATCCTGTGCAAAATAAGATCCATAGCCTGCCATACCTTTTCCTGCATAAATTTTTTCAAATTCTTTTGTCAACCTAAACTTTGAAAGAATGTCGTTCTTATTTTTATTATTTATCAATATTTGATTTATAATTTCTGAGGCAATGAGCATATATTTCATTTTTGTAAAAGGAGTGTTACATTTATTTATAAAATCATTTATAGCTTGCCTAGCCTGTTCAGGTGTACCTTTAAATTTACCATTTTGAAACAGCAAACTTTCCATAAAAGTATTGATTATATTTTCTCTTTTTTCTTTTACGAACTCTGTTATATCGGAGCTGTATTCGACGGAATAATCAAACTCTTCAATAGTATCTTTATCAGTCGGGATTTTTTTAAGTATAATTTCATCATTAAAAGTCCCATCAAGTATACTTTTGGCAACAATATTATCTGCATAAATTTTAATTAATTCTTTCGCTATTTCTTGTGCTCGGACAGTTTCGCCTTTCTTAAAATAACATATTGCTATACCCAATTTAACATTATAGTCCATGTATTCATCACCAAGAGCACCCTTGGAACTTTCCTTGATGCGTTGTAACTGCATATAATATTTTATAGCTTCATCATGTTTCTGCATATTTAACAATAAGTTTGCTTTTTTATAAATAAATTGCATTCGCACTACTTGTTTTTGTGTAATCTCAATGATCTCGTTGCATAATTCTAACAGTTTTTTTTGATCATCTACAATCTTTCCCCGATCAATATCTTGAATATGAAGAATTCTCTCAAGAATCTGTGTATGAAGAGTTAAAAGCCTTTCCCTTGAAACACGGATATCATCGTAATACTTTTCTATAATTTCAATAGCATCTTCAAACCAACCAAGTTTCATATTTAATGTTCCAGCGTAATTTGAAATAGCACTTTCTAATTTCCCATTTGTATATAACTCATCGCCATTTTCTTTTAGAAGATTTTGCATCTTCTTTGAGGCTTCCTCAAATTTGTCAACATTTTTCGTAACTATGGTGTAGATTATCCAATTATAAGTTCTCATAACAGGCGAGTGTAATGGATGGATATTGTTGGCTATATTTCCCCACTGATCTTTTCCTAAGGTAAAAACTATTTCTACGTATTTGTTATCAATTATTTGTTTTTTTAAATCATTATCTTTTATCTCTGAAAAAGGAAAGTGTAAATATAGCTTATTAAAATTGCACAATTCGTCAATTATATGAATCATACCATGTTCCCCTTCAATATTCACCCAAACAACCTTGCCTTTATAAAATTTATTTGATTTACTTGATTTTGAATTAATTATTGGAGCTTTGTATTCTTTCATACGCTCCTTTATCGGAAGTAACATTTCTGATGGGATAGAATGATTACAAATTGAATGTATGTTTTTAAAGTACTCTAAATTGTCTTGATCAAAGAAGTCTTCTGGCACAGGCCATGATAAATTGTTCCGCAATTCTCCAAACTTAAAATAAGTTGCAAACGCTGCCCTAAAAATAGCTTTTCCTCTATCAGTTGTGATATCAGAAATGCTCGCAAGCAATACCTTCCATATTGGAATTGCATCTTTTCCAATTAAATATATCATTGCGACCGCTCTTGTTGAAAAACCTCCTTCAAAAAGTGCGAGAAACGCACATTTTACAGCATCATCGCCATTTTCTATGAAAACCATTGCGTTTTCGTACTCCCTGGCGTTTATGAAGCAATTAGCCGCTTCTTTGTAATATCCATTAAAATATAATACATATCCTTTCAGTAAAAATAGTACTTTGTTGCAGTTTTTTTTGAAATAAGAATTAGAAAATAAATCATCAAGATCAGTTAATATTCTACTAAACCTATCATTTTCTGGATTTGCGCCCCCAAGTTTAATAGTATTTTGAAACATTTCCATTATGTGGATGAGTTTAATTCTTAGCAGAGCATTATTCACTATTTTTATATTATCTTCAATTGTTTTTATATTTAATGCTAATTTTTTAGGCAAAATAGCCATGTTTTTCAGTTCAGCATCAATGCGATTGTACTCTTCCATAAATGTAGCAGTCGTTTCTTTTGTCTTTAAGTTATTTATTTCTACATTCTCTAAAATTTCGAATTTGTCTAATTTTTCTAGGTCAATTAGCTCTGGATCAGTGTCTGTGGTTTTGATTTGAACACTAACATTTGAGAGAGAAGAAACTGTACCTTGATAAAAGGTATTTCCAACTTGTATCTTAACTTCATCTCCTATATGAACTTTAGATAAAAATTTGTTTCTTATTGACATATTAATCCTCATGATTATGAATTACCCAAAACTATTATGTTTGGGTATCACAATTTCATTTGTCATTACTCTATTATTATACTTCCTAAAATAAAAAAGCAATAGAAAATAATAAAATTTGCATTATGTAAAATCAGTCTCTCTAATCCAGCTTGCTACGATATGCTTTTAGGGCTACTAAAGCCATTACCGCTATAAAGATCATAAGTGGAATTGCGTGGGGGATAATGTCTGCTAGAGTGTTTCCTTTCAGCATCACCCCCCTTATCATGCGGTTGAAATATGTCAGCGGGAGAAGCTGCCCCAAAAACTGCGCCCATTCGGGCATCCCCCTAAAAGGGAACATGTAGCCTGAAAGAAATACATTCGGAAGGAAGAAGAAAAGGGTCATCTGCATGGCTTGAAGCTGTCCTTTCGCGACTGATGAAATGGTTATCCCCACCATAAGCAGCGCTGTTTCCATAAGAAG
>JAITQW010000035.1 GCA_031288715.1 Lactobacillales bacterium
TTGTTTAGAACTTCAATAATACACGAATTTCACTATGGCGTCTTTGTTTAATTTCTTAAAGTAAGTTTTAAATAACTTTAATTTTAATATGCTTTATGGGTGGCTAAATTCATTTTACAATTCACCTTTTATTAAAATTATAATATCTTCGTTTTATTTCATTATAAAAATAATTTTTATCCTTGTATTCATATTCGGGAACTGCAATACTTTTAAAATTGGAATTTCCTTCGGATAATAATTCAATATAAATTTTAATTCTCCAATGCCTAAAACCTTCGTTAAATGCATTTACGAATAAATTTTGTGAATAACTATTATTACCAAAACTAAGCAATCCACACCAATATAGTAGTAAAAAATCGTTAGGAAAATATCTCAAATAATGAAAAGCACTGCCTTTTGATTTACTTTTCATTTCATACGAAAGTCGAGCAATATGAAAATCAGCTTCTATCAAATCCTGGATATCTGAAGCAAATATACTTTTTTCGAAATAAAAAGAATATTTCCCTAAAAAAGTTAAAAATATCCGTGCTCCAATAGGAACAAAATATTTATTTATTCTGTAATCTATTTCAAAATTTCTTTCTTTTTTACCTTCTCTTAAAATTTCATCATAAATTTCATTAAAGGCTGAAGCATATTTTGATAAATTAAGTTTTTCACTAGCATATTTTTTAGCATTTTTAGAAAGTTTTTTTCTTATATTTTTATTATTATATAAAAATTCTATAGCTTTAACATACTCAGACTCATTGCACACGATCAGTCCATTTTGATTGTTAATAACAATGTTACGTTCACAACCATTATTAAATACCACTGGAACTACACCAGCAGACATCGCTTCAAGTATAACTTGTTCCCCTGTACCATAGTGCTTTTCATTAAGTGGATATCCAAACACATCCGCCATAGCTAAAAAATCTCCAACATTATCTACAAATCCATGAAATTCAAACAAATTTTCTTTGCCTAAAACTTTTGCTTGTTTTTTTAAGACATTTTGCATTTCACCACCACAGACGTGAATTTTAAGTCCAGGTATTTTGATAGATGAAGACATTGCAACAAAATTTGGATGCATTTTAGAAAAATCCACAGTTCCAACATACAAAACATTAAAATTATTATGTTTAATAGAAACAATCTCCCTCATATCAATGATACTGTTTGATAATGAAGGAATAACTTTAATCTTATTTTTCGATTTGTTTAAGGTATTTTTAATCAATTTATGTTCCAAAGAAAATCTAGTGGATAAAACAAATTTATCAGCATAATTAATTATACTATCATTAAAAACAGAAGGAGGAAAAAATCCAGCTATATGAGAATAAATAATTATTCTTGCTGCACCTAATTTATTACTAAAAATAAATTTATTGATCAACGGATGATTCCACCATTCAATTTGAATAATGTCAGAATTATGACATATTTCATGTAAACTACAATTACCTTGAACTTCAATATTATTTAATTGTATTAGTCTTTTTGAAAAATCACTTATTTCATCTAAACATATTACAGAATGATCATAATTTCCAAATTTTCTGGATTCATTTATTAAAGTAGTAACTGCTTTTCCAACACCACCACCCAAGTGAGAAATAATATGTGTTATTTTCATATTTCACCAACACTTCTTATCATTGGTATAGTCTTATTATTTCTAGAATTAATCACATTACAATCGGCACAGTATTTCAAAGTGTTTCCACCACCTTTTAACCAAATTTTTCTATAATTATTAAAAATTTGATGGTTAAAAATATTATGAATTTCATCGTCCAAAATATTTGGAAAATCAAAATATCCATCTTGATCTGTTGAACAAAAACCAATAGAAGCATCCGAAAATATTATGAACCTTTCAAAAAGATCTGGACAAACTTTAACCTTAGATGAAGAGATAAAGTTGCTATTACATTGCAAAGATTCTGGCAAGCTCATTTCAGCATATTCTTTTACTTTACCTCCACAATTATGAATATCAAACCTTATAATATCATCTCCTTTATCTTTACTAATATAATTAGACCAATACTTATAGTAATCATCCCATTGCTCATAATTTAATTTTTGCCTAATCATTCTTATTAAAATTCTACTCTTATAATTCTTTGAATTTCTAATTTTGATATAATTTTTAACATTATCGTATATTTTCTCAAAGCTTCCTGCGTTTAATCTAATTTTTTCTTGTACTTCTTTTGAAAAACCATCAATTGAAAATATTAAAGTATCAACCCCTGCTTCCAATAAATTTTCAGAAATTTTTGAAGTTAATAAGCCCGCATTTGTAGAAAAACCAATTCCTTTAAATCCATTCTTTTTAGCGTAATTAATTTTTTCACTCAACGTTTTATCCAATAAAGGTTCCCCGCAACCATGTAAAGTCAAGAATTCTATTACCTCTTTATATGGCACAAATTTATCAATAATTTTTTTAAATGTTTCTAAATTCATTATTTTAGCTTTTCTTTTATTTGTAAAAATAGTACACATAGCACATTTAGCATTACATAATTTATTTACTGTCTCGATTTGTAAATGTTTAGGAGAATAAAATGCACTTTCCTCTATTTTTTTTATTGATTGTTTCTTAATTACATTACCCAAATCTATTTCCTCCAATTATATCAATATCATCTAAAGCTGAATCCAAATCATAGATAAACCTATAATTAACTTCATTTCCTTCAATTTCAAAACCACTTGTGATTAACTTCTCCCAAAAGTAACCATTTCCACAACCTATCTCTAATAAATTTTTCTTTCCTATATATTTCTCAATAAACATAGCTACATTTAGTAAATGATCTTGAAAAACATAACTATTCTCCTACTCATTATGATAATTAGCAGAGTATACAACTTTTTTTGAATCGAATTTAATATTATGAATAATCCCCGTTCTTTCATCTTGAACTAACATAATATCACCTTTAGAACCTGTTAACGATCTCTCTATTGATGAATTCCTGTTATACAAGTTGTAAATCAAGCAAAGCTTGAAACAACTTGTAATAACCCGATAAGTTTTTTTGAGAAATTTTTCTGCATTTTTAGGAAAAAAATGCAGAAATAGTGGTACTATTTCGAGGATTTTTGACGCTAGAAGCACAGCTTTTAGGCAACGAATAAAAGAAAATGAGCATTTGCGAATTTTCTCTCAAAAGGCAAAAAATTGCCAAAAAAGTCGCAATTATGGAGATCGTTAACAGGTTCTTAGGAAAATTCAAAGCTTCTTCATGAGTATCACACACAATATTCTGAAATGTAGGATAGTTACTACCCTCAAAAATTACATTACTCATATCTAATCCTTTTCTTATTATTTATAGATCATATCATTTAAAGCAGAACTTAAGTCGTATCTAAATTTATAGCCGACCTCATTTAACAATCTACCATTATCACCAACAATTATAGAAAATTCATTATTTTCCTGAAAAACAAGATATTGCGCTTTATTAAGCTTTTGAGCTATCATTTTCGCATACTTTTTTAAAATAATTCCTTTCCCAGAGCATACATTAACGCTCCCTTTTACGTCAGAAAACAATAATTTTATAAAAGCTCCTGCAACATCCTTGACATATATATAATCTCTAATTGCATTACCATTATTAATAATAACTTTTTTATTTTTGGATAAATTTTTTATGAGATAGGAAGTTAAACACGTTTCCCTTTCATTACGACCAAATGCATAAAAAATTCTCCCCCAAACAAATGAAACATCGTTTTGCAAAGAGTAATATTCTGCAATTTCTCTAAGAGAATTTTTACACTTTGCATAAGTTGTTTCCGATTCTGTAAGATCTCCTTCTTTCAACGGAGTACTTTTATATTTATATTCTGCACACGTACCTGCAAAAACTACTCTTTTCCCACCATTTAATTTAAAATATTGCAATAAACTGATACTAGTTTTCAAAAAATCAAAATTATAATTAGCTATCCAATAATTTTGAGAAATTCTCCAAGCTAAATTTAATAAATATTGAGGTTTAACTTCTTGAAATACTTTTTTTAGTTCCATATCATTAAAAATATCACACTTAATCCAATTAATATTGTTATCTTGATCCTGAAAATTTTTCTTATTTTTAATAGCATAAATCTCAATATTTTGATTTCTAATAAGCTTTAGTATTTCTTCTCCTATAAAACCAGTTCCTCCAATTATAAGAACTTTCATAAAACTTTCACCTCAGGAATAACCACTATAAATTTACAGTCCCACTCTTTAACGTATTCCAATTGCTTCATAATTTCCTCTCTCAAGTTCCAAGGAGTAATAATAACATAATCAGGTTTTGTCTTCAATATCTCTTCTGGTGCTTTTATTTCTATATGAACTCCAGGAAGATACTTTCCTTGCTTGTGCGGATTTAAATCCGCAACATAATCAATAAAATCATTTTTTATACCACAATAATTAAATAAAGTATTTCCTTTAGCCGCAGCTCCATAAGGAACGACAGACTTCTGCTTGTTTTTTATATCAATCAATAATTCCAAAAAATCTCTTTTAATTTGTTTTACTCTAGCACTAAAATTGGTATAAATTGACATATCACTAAGAATCTTTTTTTCCTTATTCAAGATAATCGAGACATTATCAGAAATATTCATAAACCCTTTATGACATCCATACACTCTTAAAGATCCACCATGTGTCTTCAATTCTTCCACATCATAAACGTCTAATCCATGAGAATCAAAAAGTTTTTGAACAAAACTTAATGACAAATAAGAATAATGTTCATGATAGATCGTATCAAACTGATTTTTATCAATTAAATTAAGTAAATGAGGGAATTCAAATGTAACTGTCCCAGAGTGTTTCAAAGCAATTTTTACACCACTAACAAAATCATTAATATCAGGCACATGTGCCAATACATTGTTTCCAAGAATAAGATCTGCTTTTGGCAATGCTTCTGCACAATCTTTCCCAAAAAAATGAATACGTGTATCTATACCTTTTCTCATAGCTACTTTTGCCACACTTTCACATGGCTCTATACCAATAGACGGAATATTTTTTTCACTAAAATATTGCAATAAATACCCATCATTACTAGCTAACTCAATCACCTGAGATGATTCATTTAAATTCAATTTTTTTGTGATCATATCAACATATTTTTTGGCATGTTCCAACCACGATTTAGAGTATGAAGAGAAATAAGCATAATCTTCAGTAAAAAGTTCCTCACTAGAGTTAAAATCTAAAGTTTGCACCAAACCACAATTTTGACACACATATGTTATAAGCGGATAAAAAACTTCCTGTTGAAGATAATCAACATAATTATTAGAACATGGTTGAGTCCCCAAATCTAAAAATTCCGTTTTCAACTCATTTTGACAAAATCGACAATTCATAAATTCACCCCTTCATAATCATCGCCCAACAAAGGGTGATTTTTATCACGTTCTGAAACATATGTTACAGGTAATTTCCAATTAACTCCTATTTTTGAATCTGAAAATCTTAGTCCGCCTTCCGCATCTTTATTATAAAAATTATCGTGAAAATACAACATTTCGCAATCATCTTCTAAAGTCTGAAATCCATGTGCAAATCCTTTGGGAATCAACAATGACTTCATATTATCTGCAGATAAAATCTCACCATGACATTTTAAAAAGGTTTGAGAATTTTTTCTTAAATCTACTAGCACATCAAACACTTTCCCTCTGATACATCGCACAATTTTTGCCTCTGAATAAGAAGAATTTTGAAAATGCAATCCTCTAATCGTACCTTTTTGTTTTGTCAAAGTTTGATTTATTTGTACTATCTTAAAATTCCCACTAAATTTCACAATTTCATTCAAACAAAAGCTACGAACAAGAAATCCTCTTTTGTCCTTTTTGGGTTCCAATTGAATCAAATATGCTCCCTGCATATCTAACGGTGTAAATAACATATTTCACTTATTCTCCATTATGTTTTACTATTTTCGATCTCTAAAAACTCTTCAATCTGCTGGTCCATCACTTTAACAACATCATTTTTTGCAAAATATGCTTTTGTCCAATCAACTGTTTTTTCAACAGCTTCGTTAATATTCCAACAAGGCTGCCAACCAAATTTCATTTTTAGCCTGGAACAATCCAATTTTAAAAAGTTTGCTTCATGGGAATTTTGTATATCATTTTTAATTTCTCGCTGCGGACCATCATCCCCCCATTTTTCACAAAATAAGTTTACTAAAGATTCTGTTGAAATACAATCACATTCATCTGGACCAATATTATAATAATCAGCTAACTTTTTGTTTTTATACTGTTTTTCAACAATTAAAAGGTAAGCATATATTGGTTCTAATACATGTTGATATGGTCGAATCGAATGTGGATTGCGAATAATAATCTTCTCATTATTTTCTATCGCTCGAACGCAATCTGGAATAATACGATCTTTTGAAAAATCGCCACCACCAATCACATTCCCTGCTCTAGCAGTAGATATTGCAATCCTATTATCAGCAAAAAAAGAAGACTTATAACTATGAGTAGCTAATTCTGAACAAGATTTAGAATTCGAGTAAGGATCAAAACCATCTAAAGGATCGATTTCCCGATAACCCCATTCCCATTCATTATTTTGATAAACTTTATCAGTAGTAACATTTAAAAATGATTTAACAAATGAAGAATTTCTAATACATTCAAGAATATTAACCGTCCCCATCACATTCGTTGAATAAGTTTCCACAGGATTCGCATAACTTTTCCGAACCAACGATTGCGCTGCTAAATGAAAAACTACCTCCGGTTTAGATTCTAAAAAAGCTTTTCTTAAAGAATCTAAGTCTCTTATATCTCCATTAATGGAAATCATATCTTGCTTAATATTAGCCAATTTAAAAAGACTAGGTGAAGTTGGTAAATTTAAAGAATAGCCCGTAACGTTTGCTCCAGCTTTAATTAACATTCGACACAACCAAGATCCCTTAAACCCCGTATGCCCAGTAACAAAAACATTTTTCCCTTTGTAAAACTCCAACATTGACTTATTTTTCACAACTCCATACCTTCCATGGGGCATTGCCTTTTTCCCATATTTGTTCTAACTGTTGCTTATCTCGTTGAGTATCCATACACTGCCAAAACCCATCATGAATATATGCCTTTAATTCTCCATCATTAGCAACCATTTCTAAGGGGCCTTGCTCAAAAACAGTTTCAGTATCTTTAATATAATTAAAAATCTCTGGATTTAAAACCATGAAACCACCATTGATAACACTGCCATCATCATTTCTTTTTTCACGAAAAGAATGAATCGCATTTCCCTCTTGAATGTCAAGCACCCCAAAACGTTGACCAACATTAACAGCTGTTAATGTTGCAATTTTACCATGATTTTGATGAAAATTAACTAGTGATTTAATATCTACATCGCTAACTCCGTCACCATAAGTTAACATAAATAGCTCATTTTCAACGTACTTCTCAATTTTTTTAATCCGTCCACCAGTCATTGTATCCAGTCCAGTATCAACAAGTGTCACTTTCCAAGGTTCAGCAAAGTTATTATGAACTGTCATACAATTATCTTTGGCAAAATCAAATGTAACATCACTCATGTATAAATAATAATTGGTAAAATACTCTTTAACCATATGTGCTTTATAACCGCAACAAATAATAAATTCGTTATAACCAAAATGAGAGTAAATTTTCATAATATGCCATAAAATTGGCTTACCACCAATTTCAATCATTGGTTTTGGTTTTAAATAACTCTCTTCAGAAATTCGTGTCCCAAAACCTCCCGCTAAAATAACAACTTTCATACTTTTGCAACCTCCAAATTGCTAACATAATCATAGCAAAAACAAGCATAGTGGAACTTCAACATCCCAAAAATAAGTAACCTTCATTACATCTTATATATTTTACCTATCAAGCTAATTAAAGTTCTTTGTTTCTTTAGACATCATTTTAACAAAGCTTGTTTCCATTCTCTATCAAATTCTTTAACTGCTGTTTCATAATCAAATTTTTTTCATTTGATAATCCCATAAATGTTTAGAGAATTGAACATAATAATCTATTTTCAATTATAGCACACCCAACCTCAACATCCTCTTCCGTTAAATACGGATGTATTGGCAAAGATAAAACCACTTCACATAACTTCTTGGAAATCGATAAATCTCTCGCCGTTATTACATCTAAATCTTTATATGCTGTTTGATCTGAAATTGTTTTTGGATAATAAATCATCGTTGGTATGTCGGCAGTTTTTAAATTTTTTTTCAATTCGTCTCTTTGTTCTTTATTTTTTAATTTAACTGTATACTGAGCCCAACTAGAATAAAATCCTTGTGGCACAGTTGGAATATCAACGATATTTTTCAATCGCTGATCATACCATTTAGCTACCCTATTTACTGCTTTAAGCTCATAATCTATAAATGCTTTCAACTTCACTTGCAAAATCGCTGCCTGAATTGTATCAAGTCTTGAATTCATTCCTAATCTAATATTATCATATAGGTCTGATCCGTTTTTACCATGAACTCTAATCGATCTTAGATAATCCGCATAATCATCATTATCTGTAAAAACAGCTCCACCATCTCCATAACAACCTAATGGTTTAGCAGGAAAAAATGATGTCGTAGAAATATCACCAAAACAACAAGCTCTCTTACTGTTTATACTACCACCAAAACCTTGCGCAGCATCTTCAACTATCTTTAAATTATATTTATTTGCTATTTTTCTTATCTTAATATAATCAGCAGGTAGACCAAATAAGTCTACAGAAATAATCACTTTTGGAATCAATCTTCCTTCTGACAATGTATCTTCTATAGCCATTTCCAATTTCTGCGAATCAATATTGAACGTATCTTCATCGACATCCACAAAAATAGGTGTCGCTCTGCTAAAAGACACTGCTTCAGCCGTTGCAAAAAAGGTAAAATTAGGAACAAAAACAGCGTCTCCTTTTTTTATACCTAAAACCATTAAAGCCATTGTTAGTGCGTCTGTTCCATTTCCACAAGTAATACAATGCTTCACACCAACATATTCAGCTAAGGAATTTTCCAACTCTACAACTTGCCTTCCTGAAATATAATTTGATTTATCTAAAACAAACGAAATAGCATTATCAATATCTTTTTTTAATATTTGATACTGTTTTTTTAAATCTTTAAATTGCACAATATTTTTCTACCTTTCTATCGCGAAATTTTTTCAATATATTCATTCGCTTCCTGAATAACTATTTCTGGATTATACACTTTTCTAACTCTAAAATATGACTTTTGAATTCCACCAAATTCCCTATAAGATCTATTTATTTTTGAAATAACACTGCCTTCAAAATCGTATGCTAATCCCATCTTGCTAGCCATTTTTATACTTTCAAAAATGAGCATCGAATATGAATTACTCCAAGAAAATTGCGGCATGCTGCCGCCCAAAAGTAAATAAACTGACTCACTATCCCAAATCATAAATAAAATCGAATGAACATTGTCATTGTTGTCTCGTGCGCAAAGTATTTTACAACAATTATATTCTTTACAAACTCTGTACAAACGGAACCATAAATCATATGAAATAGGACACTCCATAGACTGTTTTAAATATATTTTTTTATGCTCACTATAAAAATCATCAATACTTATATCATCAATAAATACTGATGTTTCTTTTCGACCCTTTCGTACACAATTTTTCATTTTTGAATCAAAATTATTAAAAATTTTTTCAATATCTGTTGTATCTTCTATAACAAATGTATATCTCGTCAAAGCAGAAAAATTATTCCAATAAAACGGAACAAAATTATCAAATGTATATCTATATTGTTGCTCATACACATCTACATCTAAATTATCAATAAATTCAACTGCACTATTAATTATTTCTTCTTCAAATGATAGACGTCTAGTATATTTTTGATTTGATGGATAAAAAAAAATAATTCCATTATTTTGCGTTAAAACTGGACGCGTAATATACTTATATTTACCCCTTTGTTCCCAATAATATGGCATCACAGCAAATACTGTTCCAGATTTTTCATAAATCCATACATCCCAATTATCACTTCCACAAACAGTATCCATCCACCAATACTTAGAAAATATCGGTATTTGCTTACCTTTATCAGATTCACATATTTGTACATACTTTTCTTTACTATTCATTTTTATAAAACCTCGATAAACGTTTTAATATCTTATCATTAATTAATGTATAATGCTTACCATCAATCTCCACATAGGCTCCTTCATAAGGTGGATAAAAAAAGCATCTATCTTTTTATCAATTTCTTGATTTTTATCATTCATACATATTTTCTTTTTCTGTTCAAAATCTTTTCTACTAATATATTTTCCATAATTATCTTGTTTTTCTATTGGTAGTGGAATTTCATTCTTTATATTATTTATAACTTTGACAGCTAAATAATACAATTGATTTTGCGTTTTTTCCTGAATACTATTTACATCGTCCTCAATATCCAGTTTAAATTTTTCACAATAAATTATATTTCCATTATCAAATTTTTCATCAACAAAATGCACCGTCGCTCCCCAATAATCAATTTGATCATATATTGCAAAATTAATACCAAAAACACCTTTATATTCAGGTAAAGGTCCTGGATGAAAATTTATAATATTTCCATCGAAATAATTTATAACTTTTTTAGAAATTAACCTACCGAAATTCCAAGAAAAAGCATAATCTACTTTCGGTATTTTACTTTCTAATACTAAATGCTCAAATGTATCATAATCAAAAATTTCTATATTTAAATTATGGCAAAGCTTCTTTAATATAATGTCACCCTGTTCTTTACATACCACAAATGAAATATCTAGCCCTATTTCATTTAAATAATTTACAAACAAATTCACATATTTCTTACTCTTTGTAAAAAGAGCAATTTTATTTATACCCCCCCCCCTGTATTAGTTCTTTTTAAAGATAAATTATTCTTTCCATAACGATAAGCATCATATTCGTTAGTACTTTTTGTTATTGTACAACCAGCTCCAACACATGTTAACGGCTCCATCGTTAATGAATTTCCAACCACACTACCAGCGCCCAAAAAACAATTATCTTTAATATTTGTATCTCCACAAACAGTAGCACCAGGCGAAAAATAATTAAAATTGCCAATTTGTGAATGGTGAGCAATAGTCACCGAACTTTCAAAAAAATTACCTTTCCCTATTCTAACAAAAGGTTCAATAACAACTCCGGGAAAAATAATAGTTCCTTCTCCTACTTCGTCGGTAAATACATGAGCTTTATTACTAATAAATGATAATATTTTATACCCCAAGTTTCTAACCTGTTCAAATTTCTTTTGACGATTTCGAACCATATTTTTGTATCCGAAAGAAATTATAATAGAATATTTATCTTGTGGATAAACCTGAGTAATATTTTCAAACTCTATCACAGGAAGTCCAAGTAGAGTTTTTGTTTTCATATAATCACGATCTACAACAAATGCAACAACTTTTTTTTGTTTTTCTAAATCTAAGTAATATTTTATCTGTTGCGCCTCTTGACTAATACCATATATCAGTATATTTTCCATTAAAACTCTCCCACTATATCCAAAGTCGAAAAATTATCCAAAGGCAACTCCACAGATTTTCCTTCCTTTTGACTTTTATAGATTGCCAAAACTAACTCGACTGCATCCTTTCCAGCATAAGCATCGACATAAGGTTGCCGATTATTTTCCATCGCATCAATCATATCTGCATATAAACTAGTATGTCCATTGCCGTAAACATTACTCATCTTTTCTACTAAATTCTTATTTTCATCATCTAAGTTTGTTTTGCCTGAAAATTGCCAAATATCAATAGTATTTGTTGAAGTGCCACCCACTTTTACTGTACCTTTTTCTCCAAACAAATACAATGTCTCTTCCAAGTTTTGAGGATATACATTTACTGTTCCTTCAATTGTAGCTACAGACCCATTTTCAAATTCAACAACTGCCATCCCTAAATCTTCAGCTTCTAAATAATTATGAAATTGCTGCTTCGTAATGCCATAAACCTTTTTAATTTTTCCACCCATCATCCATCTTAGTAAATCAATTCCGTGAATACACTGATTCATCAACGTGCCACCATCTTGAGACCATGTTCCTCTCCAAGCAGCTTGATCATAGTAATTTTTACCTCTATTCCAACGAACACTAATCGAACCATGTGAAAGCTTGCCGAATCGTCCCACCTCTAGCGCTTTTCTCGTCTCTTGAATTGCTTTATTAAACCGATTTTGATGACAAACTGAGACTTTAACTTTCTTTTCTTCAGACCTTTTGATAATCTCATTGGCATCATCCATACTCATAGCCATCGGCTTTTCAATAATTACATTAATCCCCTTATAAATACAATACAAAGCTATTTCAGCGTGCTTTCCGCTTTCAGTAGCTATTCCAATAAGATCTATATTGTTATCTGCTATCATTGTCTTATAATCTGTGTATTTTCTCACTCCATCTTTATTTGGTACACCATCGTTATCTAACAAATTTTCCATTCTCTCAGGGACAACATCACAAACTGCAATCAGCTCTAATTCATTATTTACCACTGCTTTTATATGATTAATTGCAATTCTCCCACAACCTATTAATGCATACTTCATCAATATTGACCTTTCTTATAATTCAATAAAATTTCCGTGATTCAACCTGCTGCATCCCCATTTACAAAAAGTATGTCCCCTAGATAGCTAACTTTATTGGAAAATCTCTCTTTTTCGGATTATATCTATTTCTTCTAATGCTTTTGATCCTCTTACTCTCAAATTAATCAAATCTTTCTTATTAAAAATACTACAATACTGATGTCTTAAAATATCATTATTATAATAACCAGATAAAGTGCCTTGTGCATAAATTCCATATAACCCATAACCAACAAAATAAAACAAAAAAGTAACTAAATATACAAAATTAGCTTTTATTCTTTTTTGATGTGTTAATAAATATGGTAACAAAAACATTTCAACAGATTTAAAATAAATAGCTAAGCGAGATGATAAAAATTCATTATTAACAAGCAAAAAATATACTAAAATACTTAATAAATAAATCTGAAATAAAATTTTTATATTTTTATTTATATAAGTTGAATTTTTATACATAAAAAATATAAAACAGAAAATAATAATCCTAAATACAAATGATTGCCAAAACATTCCTGTTGATTTGTATACGACAAAATTATTTATAAAATTTGATGAAATAAAATCAAATCCAAATACTATAACATATAGACAATATATTATGACAATACAAAATAATAAAAACTTATATTTAAGATATATTTTTGAATTTATTATTAATAAAAGAATGAGTACTAAAGAACTTTTGTGAAAACCACAAGCAATCAAAAAATAGAAAAAAAATTTTATCCATTTTTTTTCTAAAAATGAAGGTATAATCAGACAAGAAGTCATGGCTAAAACTAAGCCCCCTCTAATTCCAGAATTAATATACATAAAATAATAAAAGCAATATACATACAATATATAACATCCCCTATAATCTTTTACTTTTCTTAAAAAATTGAAATAAATTAATCCTGTTAAAAATGCAAAAAAAGCCATAAAAGCACAAAATGATAATGCAAATTCATTAAAAATTTTTGCTATTATGCGAAACAATAACTCTCCATGACTATTAGGGTCAAATATAACATTATGCCAATTGTCGATTCCTATCATATAATAGATCCAATTATAACCAAACCAATCTGCTCCAATACCATATCGCAACATGGCAACACCAAATATCACAAACAACAAAATCATTGATGTAAATCTATCTCGTCCAGGAAATTTTAATCCATAGATTGCATTAATTACTAATGGCAACATTAAAATTGTATACATAAAAAATCCTCGCTTTTTTAACTAATACTATTTTCAATAAAGATAAAAATGAATTATTAGTAAATTTTTATAATTTTACCCTGGAATTTATACAATACTAAATAATTCTATTCATACAATCTAGCTGCTAATTTTCTATAATCCAAGAGATTCTTTGCGATATCAAAAGAATTCTTCCTCATCTCAACCAAACAATTTGGATTATCTATTATATTTTGCACGCAAACAACCATATCATCAACTGTTTTTATAAAATAACCATTATCTTTCACGAAAGGCTTATAAGAATCATACGGATAAACCATAACAGAACATCCACAACATATAGATTGTTGTAACGATGCTGACATACTACCAAATTGTACATAAACATCACTTGCACACATGTATTCTCTCAATTCATCAAATGTTTTCCAACCCAGAAATCTAACCCTTTCATCTTTATCAACCAACGACATAATATCTTTTTCTAAGTCATATGGAATAGCACCAATCAAAATAATTTTTGCATTATCATTTTCAATTTTCTGAAAAGCTTTTAAAACATCTTTTGTTCTTTTTAGTGAATCCATTTTCCCTGAATGTAAAAATAGGATATCATTATTGGATAAATTCAATTCTCTTCTTCGTATTTCTCTGCACCTTTTCCATTTAACTTCGTCAAATAACACCCCTCCTAACGGATAAAATTCTAATATCTCATAAGGGATTTTATACATTTTTTGTAGATAGTTTTTCGAAGAATCACAAATGTAAAATAATTTATCCAAATATGGCAATGCCTTTTTTATAAAATATAACCACATAAACTTATGAAAAATGTATAAAAATAAATTTTGCGCAGAATTATTAAAATCCGCATGATTATCAACATATAATTTAACATACATATTTTTTTTCTTATACTTCAATACCGTATTTAATTCCCAGCTACATAAACCATGAAAAAAGATAACATCTGGCTTAATTTTATAAATCAAGTCCTTAACATCATAAAACTTTCTAATATTCCTATTTGTTACATTTGATTTAAGTCTATAAACGTTCACACCTTCTTTGGTAATGATTAAGCCCGGTTTAGTTTTTACTAACTTATTTCCTCTTCTTATCACATTTGTAGATATAACTGATGTTTTCTTGCCATCCAGTGCATTTTGTTTTGACAAAACCACCTCTTGATATCCACTACTTTCTGTGTATCCCGCAGTTAAACATATATGCAAAATATTATTTCTCTTCATTTTTTTACTCATTAATTAATCCCCCCATGAACAATACAAAAATTCATAATCGAGCAAAATTCACAACATGCCACTGAAAAAATTAGCAAATTTAAAAAATAAACGCAGAAACTTAGCCCTCATCTTATCAATATTCATGGCTAAAACAGCTAATAAAATCGTTGATATTTGATGTTTTGTGGTGCACATGTTGCGTCTAAAATCAGCGTTCCAGAATTGTTCGATTCATCATCATTGTCGTCATCTTCTGTTGTAGCAGATATATCAATCAGCAATGTTGAAATTCTTTCATTGATTTTTATAAGTGTTTCTTCATCTAAACGTTTGCGAAAGTAAACCATGGTTGAAGAATCAAAGGGCTTCTTTTCTTGATAACCTGGTAAACACCAATAAAGAACTGAAAATATGGATTCTCTTAAATTTGAAGGACAATTTCCTCATCAGAAAAATTGTATTCTCGTTGAATAAGCAGCGAACTTAAAGCCATACGAAGAGGTTTTGCGACATTTCCTTTTTTGTTTTTAAACTTCTTTGCGTATTCAGATTCAAGTTCTAGCCATGGAACGAGCTCTGCTTTTTTTACCCAACGATTATTGGGATTTAGGGAAAGACCCATTGGCTGACCAAAATCTTCTAAAGTAATTTGAACGTTTTTCTGAATTTTGTACATGGATTATTGCCTCCAAAATTTTTAAAAGTGCACGTTTTTTTCTGCAATTTGATGATATGTTCTGCATTTATTTTACGATATTGACAAGTAAATTAATCTTACATGTTTATTCAGGGAACACTAATTAAAACCTCCGAATAACTTTAAGTTTCAATGAAAATATATCAACTCACCTAGAAATTACGATAATTAGGCTAATTCTGGGTTGGACGCTTAAATATTTTATTAGAATTTTGATAACTTGTCTTTTTTTCTATTCAATGGACAGTTTTAAATTACAATTTGCCCCCAATCAGACAATGAGCATACGAACCTCATCTATTCACAATATCTCTATATTCTTTCTTTTTATTATACTTTTCATTGCATTTTTGGTATCAAATATCATTTTTGAATTTTTCTGAACAAAATCATAATCAATATTCGTATGTGCTGTAAGTATTACAGTTAAATCCGCTTGTTGCAATAACTCTTCTGTTAGTTTAACCTCTGTTTTCAACATTTTATTGTTATATTGAAACTCTTTTACCCAAGGATCAAAACATTTAATATCCGCATCTTTATTTTTCAATAACTCTATTACTTTAAGTGCAGGACTCTCTCGATAATCGCTAATATCCTGCTTATAAGCCACTCCTAGAATCAAAATATTCGATGCATTTAATGATTTTTGAAATCTATTTAATATTTCGCTCATTCGCTCAATACAATATTCAGGCATTTTATCATTGATAATCATAGAACTTTCAATCATAGATGTGTGAAAGTTATACTCTCTAGCCTTCCAAGATAAATAATACGGATCTAATGGTATACAATGTCCACCAAGACCTGGACCCGGATAAAAAGCCTGAAAACCGTACGGCTTCGTCTTAGCAGCTTCAATCACTTCCCACATATCGATCTTCATTCTATGACACAATATTGCTAATTCATTTACCAATCCAATATTAACATTTCTATAAATATTCTCCAGTATTTTCTCCATCTCAGCAATTTCTGGAGAAAACACTTTATAAACGTTGTCATCCAAGATAGTTCGATACATTTCAGAAATGACTTCTGTTGCATCTCTTCCTATAGCACCAACCACCTTTGGCGTATTCTTAGTATTATAAACTAAATTCCCTGGATCAACTCTTTCGGGAGAAAAACCCAGATAAAAATCCTCTCCACATTTAAGTCCAGAACCTTCCTCTAAAATTGGTTTTATCAATTCTCTTGTCGTTCCTGGATAGGTTGTACTCTCTAAAACTACCATAGTTTCTTTTGCTAAATACTTAGAAATAGTTATCACAGATTCTTTAACATAACTTACATCTGGTTGCTGATGTTTATCTAGAGGAGTAGGAACACAAATAGCTATAAAATCCATATCTTTGATAAATGAAAAATCTGCTGTAGCTGATAAAATTTCATTTTTTACCAAATTTTTAATGTCAGCATCAACAACATCTCCAATGTAATTTTTACCCTCATTTACCATGTTTATTTTTTCTTTTTGAATATCAAAACCAATTGTTTTGAAGCCAGTTTTTGCTTTTTCAACTGCCAAAGGAAGTCCTACATAACCTAAACCAATAACGCCTACTATTATTTTTCTATCTTTTATTTTTTTCAACAATTTATCTTTCATAGAACCTCCTTTATAAATTGTAAAATTTATTTTCATTAACCAACATTTATCTTACCATCCTTTCAAACTACTGCAAAGAATCCAAATCGACTAACTCTTTAATTTCTCCGTTTTTTACCCACTTACAAATATTTTCATAATCTTTATTTGTATCAAATTCCAACCAACCTTTTTTAAATTTTTTCGCTTTTACAACATACCCTTCATCAACAATAGCTTGAAATAAATCCGTCATGTATGCTTGTGATATTATGTTCCCTGAGTACTTCCAAGGCTTATCACTATATTCCTTGGAATCTCTATCAATTATAGAACATATAATATCTAAGCCTTTTTTAGAAATTTTCAATAAACCAATGTATCTTGCATCGATATCTTCAAATATAGGATTACTTTCACCCAACTTAACAATATTCGCCTTTTCTATTTTCAAACTCTCTAAATCATACTGCACTAAGCCATATCTTTTTTTCCAATAATTTTGCCAATCAACATCTACTGAAACCACAAAATCATCGCTTGCTTCAACTAATTTTTCTAAAATTCTTTTTTCAAACCATAAATCAGAATAACTAACAATGATATCTGTGTCAAATTCTGATTTAGCAGTCATTAAAGACTCTACCATATTGGTTGTCAAAAAATTCTTATTTACAAAATATTTTACACCATTATAGGTTATTTTCTCTTCACAAAATCCTTTAATGATAATAATATCATTGATTCCACATTCTCTATATCTCTCTATTTGCCATTCAATAAGAGTTTTACTATTAAACTCTAACATCCCTTTTGGCAAGTCTTTTGTATATTTCTTAAGTCTTGTCCCTTGACCTGCCGCCAAAATAATTGCTTTCATGTATGATTTCCTTTCACTAAAATTACCAAACAAAACATCCTATTTTATTGCCCAAATAACTCTTTGATCATATCAATATCATCACCACAATATGGAAAACATCTTTCGGGATGCCACATAGTACATAATATCAAATTATTTTCGTGTTTCATCGCTTCAATAACGCCATCTGAAGCTCTTGCAAGCTCTATTAATGGTGATTTTACTTGTAAAATTCCCCTGTGATGATAACTATTGACTTCCCTATTCTTAAAGCCATTCTTCCCATAAATCATATGTCTCTTTGTAACATGACCTGTAACATACTGTAATTCATTATTAAAATAATCTGCAACCATCTGCATTCCTCGACAAAATGCATACAATGGAATATTATTACTCAAAGAATACTTTATTAATTTTCTTTCTACCTCATCTCGTTCAGAAGCATTCCCACCATACTTAGCAAGATCATTCCCACCAGATAAAATAATCCCCTGAGGACGAATAAAAGCAATAAAATCATCCACCTTTTCTGAAATATTATTAATAGCTACAGGAAAATATCCACAATCCCAAATAAATTTAACCAGTCTTTCATCAATACAATCCCTACGTTCACCATATTCTGAAACTAAATCTATTCTTTGAGAAAAAATAATTTTTTTCATGTTTGTCTTCCTAATTTCTTAACATAATAAATAGAACTAAATATCAAATAAATTATACACTCAAATATTCTTGCAATACATCAGAAATAATATGATTACCTTTAGTACTGTGATGACCAAATTTATTCACAAATAAGCTTTCAATAACATCTAAGTTCATGAATCGCCAGGATTTATCATACATGTCAATAATATTTAATTTTGGGCAAGAAATTTTAATATCTCTTATTACATCATGATATAATTTATTACCTTCTCTCATAAACAATATATGATCATAAGTAGGAAGTATCAATAAATGAGGTACAAATTTGTGAATTTCTGAAAAATTAATAAAACGTTCAATAAGTTTAATAAACAACTGTGCTTCTGTTCTATATAAATAAGCTAAATAAATTGTTTCTTTTCTTTTTTCCTCTTTGATGTAGCTTTGAGATGCTTTTAAAAACACCTCTTCTTTAACTGCTAAAATATGATTTTTTCTAATTCTTTTAGCAATTTCATATGATATCCTAGTAAACTCAAAATCTCTTAAAGATTTATTAGTAGCTAAATAAAGTAAACTTGATAAGTTTTGTTTTTGTTTTTGTTTTAAAAAATGTCTATAATTCCCATCATTTTGATGTAAAAATTTTTCTTTTTTTTTTATCCTTAAAAATTCATCCGGACATTGAATAAAATTTGGAATTAATTTTAATCCACCATTTTGTAAAACAAATCTTGGCTTTGCTCCTAATACATTTCCTGGCTCAGAGTAATGTTTCCATACACTCAAAATACGCTCAATGGTTAATGGTGTAATAGCTATAATCACATGCTTTGTTTTGTCTTTCAAAAATTGTGATTCCATTCTTAAAAGAGCTTGATCTAAACCATAGTTACCTACTCCATAGTTGCTTACATAAGAATGTGTTCGTTTAGATAAAAACGCTTGAAAAGTGGCATTTTCTGGAGCTTCTCGACATAAACAAAATGAATCACCATAAGTTGAAACAAAACCACGTTCAAACGGAATATTAAGCAAACGACTTCCATAAGCATCAATAGAATAAATATCTGCAAATGGAACTCCTGTATAGATGCTTACATTCTTTTTATGAGAATTAGGTATAGGACACCATCCTAATTGTGCATCAAATGTTGTAAATTTTTTTATCATCTTCTTAGTTATACGCGGAAATTCTATTAAATAGTACCCTTTTTTAGAAAGTTTCCTTTTGATTAAAATATCTAAAAACAACAAAACAATAACTATCCATTTCATTAAATTTCCCTCTATCTCTCAATAAATTAAATATACTAATATTTTTTATTGATCTTCTCATTTTTACAATCTATCTGAATACAATTTTGCTGCAAAACAAAGTTATAAATATTTTCGCCACAACCAATCGCTGCAGGAACTTCAAATTCTGAACAACGAATCGCCATATGTGAAGCGGCTCCACCATATTTTGTTATCAAACCTTTGATATTTTTAGTGAATAACCAATCATATCCAGGATCTGCTTTTGAAATAACAACGATCTTACCCTCTACAGAAAAATCAATATCTTTGCCATCTAACACAACCACTTCACCTGATACACTTTTATCGGTAATAAAATTAGGTCTAGATTCTCTAATCTCAATAAAATCGAAATCCTCTTCATTCATCACAACTTCTGACAAAACTAAACGAGAATACTCCTCATGTTCTCTCTCCCTTTGTTTGATAATAGTAATTAAAAATTTTCTTAACTCATATTCTGTTGAATAATGCTTTGCAGCTAAAATTTCTGGAAATTCAAGATATGATAATTTTTCTTTATCTAATCCTATTTTTTCCCCTATCAAAACCAACATCTCTAATGCTAGACTTAGCGCTTTTGTAAATTCGAATTTAAAATACTCTCGATGCTCTAAAGCACCTTTTAAAAATCCTATAAACTCATTTACATCAATATCAAAACCTATATCTACAATCGCTTGTTCTAATATTTCTTTATTCAAATCATAAATCTTATTTTGCACATCTTGATAAACATTTTTTAATTCGTTAGTTTGGAAATCCATTTGCTCATAATTAGGTACCCTAATATTATACGTTCCCGATCTCAAATGACCATATTTTTCTTTAAATTCTGACTCTGTCATCTGTTTATTGGAATATTTCTTAAAATCATGTTCAAACTCTGATGCTACCGTAAAAATCGATCTTAAAAACTTATCCATTTCTTCATTTGTAAAATAGCCTTTTTCCACTAAAGTTTTCTCTAACGCTCTGGCTATAAAAGCATATCGAGCCTGTCTTGCAAATTGTGGCGTTCCATATTTTTTTATACTTCGTATTAATTTCTCAAATTTAGAGATTAAATAATGAACACTATATTCTTGAGTCAATCCTTCATTTTTTATCTCCTTAGCAATGCCTCTCAAAATATTTAAATCTTTGAGGTCCTTTTCTAAAACTTTATTATAATTAAAAATTAACTCATTCGTAAGTTTAAATAGCTGTACTGATACTTCTTGAACTTCCTCCAGAGTAAAATTTGCATCTAATAATTCTTTTATTCTATTTTCGATGGAAAAATCATAGCAACTATAGACAATTTCAAACTCTATTTTATCATGTGCCGTTAAATTACTTTTTAATTTATTACAATAAAAATCTATTAACTTTTCAGACAAATTATTATTTATTTTAGCTGGGATTAAACTCATAAATGAATATTCCACTGAAATATATGGCTTATTCCCCAAGCGATACATTAAATCTTTCTGTACCTTTTTGTAACCCATACTAATTAGACCACCATTCCAAGTGGTACTAGTAATAATCTCTTTATATAAAGAATAATCTAAATTTCTAGGATTTGAGCCTATCATTTCAGATGGATTCCAAAAAGCCATGTCTGATAAAATCATTAAATCATTATTTACAGAATTGCACATAACTACATAATCATTTTTTATCTCATTTTTTAACTTAAAAAACTGATCATCGTCAACATATTTATTGAATTTATAGTTTGAAGCTAACGGTCTAACTTGAAAAATAACAATATCACCATTAAACTTTATTGCAAATTCAATATCTAAAATCATTCCATTTAAAATTTGTTCTATTTCTTTAACTGCTAAAATTAGATTCTTCCACTCACCATTTAATTTTTTTACATCATTATCTCTAGACACCCATAAAGTATTTCCTCCTTGGCCACTTGTTACTAGATCAGTAGAACCTTCCGCATCATAATTAATAAAATAGTATGGTCTATTTTCATGTATATCTCTTGTAAATAAAACCCCACTTTTAGAAATATCAGTCGTCTGAGTTTGAATTAAAATTTGTTCATTATGCAAACTTCTAACATCTTTTTTATAGGAATTCATAACTGCAGTAATCGCTTCTTTTACTTTGTACTCACTGCCTGAATCAACATTCAAAATACTTTCATAACAACCAGCATTTGACTTTATCAAATTATCTTCATCAGTACAGGAACTTCTAACTACAATTTTTTTTCCATCAAATTGCTTCTTTATTGTATCTAATACAAACTTTTCATCTAATAGATATTCTCCTATATTTAAGACAAAAATATCTTCTATAAATGATCTGGTTAACCGAGATTTCAATGATAATAATGTACCAGCTTTAGTAGAAATTAAATTGCTAATAGAAATTTTACTCTCTATCTCATTATTCATTGCTTTCAAAACATTCTCTGGTGACATTTTCTCATAATAATCAATGGAAATTATTGTTGCATTTATATCATTCAACAATTCATCCATTATCACCAATTCACAATCATTTCTATGATAAATCAATATTT
This sequence comes from Lactobacillales bacterium, assembly GCA_031288715.1. Taxonomy (GTDB): domain Bacteria; phylum Bacillota; class Bacilli; order Lactobacillales; family Streptococcaceae; genus JAIRLR01. The sequence continues at coordinate 22,819 of JAITQW010000035.1, forward strand.
CAGCATCTGGATATTGCATATGAATTTCTTTTAAATTATTTGTTGGATCTAATGTCTTTTGATAAATAATTTGATCAATGCATTTTATTTGTTCTAACACACTCCGCCTTTCATCAAAACTTGATAACACATTACCCATCCAATTCATCGAGGTAGATTCTCCAACTAATCCAAAAATATGCATGTCACACTCTTGTTTTGCATTCAATAATGCATGTATATGACCATAATGTAAAAAATCTATTACTCCAAAACTATATGCTATTTTCATTATTTCTCCTAATTTAATTCATCGCACTTTAAATATAAAATCACACAAAAACATTTAGAATTTAATATCTACTATTGAGTGACCAGTTCTTTCCATTTTTGGTGGTAATTGCATGTAATTATTACCGTAAGCTATTTTTAAATATTCATCATAATTTTTTAAAGATTTAAACATTAAGTTCTCAAAAGATAAATCCATAAACTCATTTAACCACATTCTTTTAAACGATTTCCTATAATAATCACCAAATGAACAAACATACTCCGTATTAAGAAAATTATACTGCCTCATCATCTTATCAAATTTTTTTATCAGAAAATTTCTTGAAAAAAATACCACAAATAATCTAATTGGAAGGTACATAATATATTTTTTGATATTTATACCTTTCTTTTCTAACCACGGATAGACCTTACACTTAATAAGCAACATTCTTGCCACAACATATATGAATTTCTTTTGCTTTTGATTACTCACAATTACATTATCATAAGGTAATACATCAACATAGATACCTTGTTCACTCGCTCTTTTGCTTGCACTTTCCAACGCTAGTGTCCCTTTTTTCATTACTTTTGCAAAACATAAGTGGTATGTTTCATCATTAAACCAATGTTTTAAAACATACTGAGAATCTAATTCTTTATCTGCTATTTTTAAAAATTTTTCATAATCTTCTCTTAACATTCCAATGTCCATATCATCATCCCAAGGTATAAAACCTTTATGTCTTACCGCTCCCAATAAAGTTCCATATGCTAAAAAATAATTTATATTATGCTTATCACAAATTCGTTTAATTTCCTTTGCAATATCCAACTCCACTAACTGTAGCTTCCTCAATAAATCACAATCTATGTCCATAGTTATCCTCCATTTGATATAATTTCATTTAGAATCACTTCTTTCTTTATCTGATGGTTGGGTTTGTCAAAAAATGCTACCAGATGTTTTATGTGGGATATGTTTCACCTCGAAGCAGATTTCTCGGTGCTGTTCTATTTTTTCAAATTCTACGATGATTGGTACAGTCTCATATATTCTTTAAACATCTTTTCTTTGCTATATTTTTGTTTAGCAAAATCTTCACATTCTTTTTTCGATTTTAATTTTATATCTCCATTAAAATAATTTAAAATTTTCCTTCTCAACATTTGAGTATCACCATACCTTACAAATAAACCATAATAACCTGGCGCTGTTTCAGCTGTTCCACCTTCAGCAAATCCAACAATGGGCGTACCGCATGCTAAAGATTCCAAACAAACAGTAGGAAAATTCTCACATTTACTTGTTATCACCATAATATCAGCCATAGAATAATATTGTGCTAACAAATCTTTATCATATATTTCCCCAATTTGGATAATGTTCATTGGCAAATCAGTAATATTTGCTTTTTTTCCCACTACTATAATTCTAATATCTTCATTTTCGATTTTTCTAGCCAATTCAATAATATATCTTCCACCCTTATAATTATCTAGCAAACCGTCTGATGAAACAAAAAGTAACAGCTTTTCATCTTTATGGATTTTTAAACTATTTCTCAATTTATTTACATTGCTATGACAAAAGGCGTCCACATCAATTCCATTGGGTACAACTTTTATTTTTTTGTCCTTTAAAAAAGACAGTTTAACCTTATTAGCTAACCATTGGGAAGGAGTAACAATTATGATATTTTCAAAACCTATCATTGCTTCTTTTTTTCTAAGAAACATATGTTTAGTAAAATCAAAAAAACAACTTTTAGGCCACTTTTTTTTGTATGGACAATTTCCACATTCTCTCATCCATCTATCACAATCCAAAGAATTTCCACACTTACCTGTATAATGTTGCTCACTATGCAAAGTAAATACTGTTTTTATATTATTATCTTTTAAATGCCGAAAAAGAGTTATTTCGTTAATGGAATACGCATAAAATTGATGTAAATTAATAACATCTGGTTGAAATTTTTTAATAAATTTTATAAGTTTTTTAGTAGCAAAATATGAATAACAGCCATGTAAACCGGTTATTCTGGTAAGAATGGCATGTAAATACACTTCCCAATTACTGCTAAACTTAAAAATATTACGTTCCTTTATTTTTGAACCTCTACTATAGCAAATTGCTGCTTCATGTCCATTTTTATTTAATTCCGTATACAAATCATATACAATTTTTCCTGTACTTCCCATTTTACAAACAACATTTATCAATAATATTTTCATAAACACAATTCTCTCTATCTACTACCATTTCTGGTTTTTCTTTACTTATTCGAATATATACCCATTGGAAGATGTTAGATATTTAATATATTTATCTATTCCTCTACTTATCGTGTTTGCAGGCTTATATCCAAGTGTTTGGAGTTTAGAAATATCTGCAAGCGATTCACTAATATCACCAAGACGTAGGTCTTCATAAATCACTGGCAATTTAAATCCAAGAGTTTTCTCTATTATTGATATTAAGTCAAGTAAAGTGACCGCATGCCCTGTGCCTACATTATATACTTCTCCAATAGCACTATTACTTTTAGAAACTAACATTAACGCTTTAAGCACATCCTCTACAAAAACAAAATCTCTTGATTGTTTGCCATTCCCAAATAAAGTAAATTTTGCTTCAATATTAGTCTGTATCTTAAGAAAACAATCCATCATAATTGAAATAACACCAGAATACGGTGAAGATGGATTTTGCTTTGGTCCATAAACATTGAAAAAACGCACAACTGAAGTCGGAACTTTATATAGATTGCTATACATTAAAACAAATCTTTCTGCTGCAAATTTATCAATAGCATACGCAGTTAAAGGACGAATAACTGATTTTTCTTTTTTAGGCAAACTAACTTCATCCCCATAAACTGCCGCCGATGAAGAAAATACCAAGCGCTGCAAAGATTTTTGATATTTTCTAATTAACTCTAATAACAAAAATACACTATCAAAATTTACTTTATGAGTTTTAATAGGATTTTCAACAGAATCAGCTACTGAAGCAATAGCTGCTAAATGAAAAATATAATCAAAATGTTTTTCTTTTAAAAGTTTTTTCATTAAAATATTATCAGTCACACTACCTTTTATAAACTCAATATTAAAAGATTTATCTAAATTTTCAATCTTTCCCATTGATAAATCATCTATTACCACCACTTGATTTTCTGAAGCTAAGAAATTTACCAAATTGGAACCAATAAAACCTGCTCCACCAGTCACCAATATCGTCATTCTCTCTCTCCCACTTTATACTTTAAAAACTCCGCCAACATTTATTACTAGAAACTTTGGAATTCTCAACATATTCTACAGATTTGAACTCGATCGAGAAGTGTTGGACAAATTTGAAACAAACATTAATATAGTAAATCAATCAACTTCCTAAATTTCCTGACAACCATCCGCTGTACAATATTATTATTCAGCTTACTCGATATAACACTTTCATAAAATAAACCTAGTTTTTCCTCCAAACAACTCGATCCAAAATTCCTGTATAACTCTGAATCACTTTTACAACCTTTATACCAACATTTTCATCTACATAATCGGGAACATTCACTCCAAACTCTTGTTCTTCATTCATCTTGATAGCCATCTCTACCGATTGCAACAAACTTGTAGTTGAAATCCCACCTAAAATAAAATTCCCTTTATCAATCGCCTCAGGGCGTTCCGTGCTTGTACGAATACAAACAGCTGGAAAACCAAAATAAGAAGCCTCTTCTGGTAACGTCCCACTATCTGAAACCACACAACTCGCATTTAATTGTAACTGATTATAGTCCAAAAAGCCAAACGGCTTTAAACTGCGAACCAACGGATGAAATTGAAACTGTCGTTTCTCAATAAATTTTGCACTTCGCGGATGCATACTGTATATAACTGGTAATTGGTAACGCTCCGCCATTGAATTTATTGCATTCATTAATTCAAAAAAGTTAATCTCATTATCAATATTTTCTTCACGATGTGCAGAGAGCAAAATATATTGATTTTTCACTAAACCAAGCTTCTCCAACACCTTACTATTTTTTATCCCATCTAAATTCGCAGATAAAACCTCCGCCATCGGAGAACTTATAACATATGTTCTTTCTTTCACAACGCCCTCTGCATTCAAATACCGCCTAGCATGCTCACTGTAGCACAAATTTACATCCGCAATATGATCCACAATTCTGCGATTCGTCTCTTCTGGCAAATTTTCATCAAAACAACGATTCCCTGCCTCCATATGAAAAATTGGCACTTTCAATCGCTTCGCAGAAATCGCCGATAATGCTGAATTTGTATCACCTAATATTAATATTGCATCGGGTTGAACCTCCGAAATTAATTCATAGGACTTAGCAATAATATTGCCAATCGTTTCTCCTAAGTTTTTCCCCACCGCATCCAAATAATGATCAGGTTTACGCAAATTTAGCTCTTCAAAAAAAATCTGATTCAGTTCGTAATCATAATTTTGCCCTGTATGCACCAAAGCATGCTCAAAATATTGATCACATTTCTTGATCACCTCTGACAAGCGAATAATCTCCGGACGAGTACCAATAATCGTCATCACTTTTAACTTTTCCAACAATTAAACCTCCAAATATACTTACAACAATACATCCATTGCCCATTGTTCTGGCTGATTTTCTTCTTGCACACGAAGTAATTTCAATAGCTCTCCGTTTTTTACCGCAACATAAACTCCTCCATCTTTGTCAGAAGGCAAAAACTCTCCTGGGGCTAGTTTCGTTTTTTCTTTCGTTCTTTCTGCACTCCAAACAATAACTTTTTGCCCATTATACATAAAAAAAGCTCCTGGGTAGGGTTTTGTTTGAGCACGCATAAAATTATATAGCTCTAAAGCTCCTAAATTGAACTCAAATTCTCCATCTTCTGGTTTGCGCTTGCCATAATAAGTTGCCTTTGATTCATCTTGAACAATTTCATTAAAAAAACCACTAGTCCAATCAACTATATTCTCTTTTATAATAGTTGAAGACGATAATGCTATCTTGTCATATACAGTAGAAACATCATCATACATAGTAATATCAAATAATTTTTGAGCATAAATCTCTCCCTCATCATAGCGCTCAACCATTTTAAAGAAAGTATCCCCCCATTTTGTTTCTCCTGTCAAAATAGCCCAATTTACACAAGCTGCACCGCGACCTCTAGGTAAAGGAGCAGGATGTTCTCCTATACATCCATATTTGGGAAGCAAAAGTAATTCATTTCCGAATTTTTGCGACCATCCAGATTGAATAATGATATCCGGCTCTTTCTCTCGAATCCAATTCAAAGTAACTGGATTATTAACATTCTCACAATAATGAATGGGTAAATTAAAATTTAACGCCAAATCAGAATAACTATCATAATTGGCTTTATTTAATGCAGCTGAAAAACTAAGATTAACTACCCCGCACAAATCAACTTCTAGCAATTACGGATCTTTAAGCAATGTTAACATCATATAACGTGCCACAGGTGTACAAGCAATAAACAAAACTTTACCCATTAAATTACTCCTTTAAAAAATAACTATAAATAACTTTTCATTACTTACATTTACATTAAAGTTTTAATCGGTACAAAACTTTCAGCATATTCTACTTTATTTGCATATCCCCAAATTTTATTGCGTTCCATTACTATTTCAAATAATTTACCAAACCGATTATGTTGATTTCCATAATTTTTTAATGCTTCATATTTTTTAGAAGCAAATTCCGAAATATCTAAAAATATAGAAGGATAGTATGGAATCGATAACTGATAACCATTACTTTGATACATCAATAAATTTTTGCAATGACGAGCTGCCGTTTTACACAATGTATGCGCTGCTACATGATCTTGGTTGTAATCATCATTAAAATGCATAAAAACTGTATCAATTTTCTTTTTAAAAATAATTGCTTCTATTTCTTGATTCTAGTTTTCCAATTGCAACTTTACTAAATGAAATTTCTTCCACTCCAAGAATTTTACATGCTTTAATACTTTCCTGAGCACTGCTTTCTTTAGAAATACTCAATCCTAAATAATCGGAAAACGTCTCATTATCAGTTAAAGTAATTTTATATACTTCCTTTCCTTGGGCAACTAATTTTGCTGCACTCCCCCCCCGAGTTCTGTATCATCATAATGAGCTCCTACCATTAAAATTTTATTCATATCCAATAGCTTATACCTCCATAAAATACGTATCTGACTGATTTGGATCAAACGCTTCATTCACCCACATTATCGTAACCATATCTGTTTTTCCTAAATTTTCAATATTATGCACATATCCAACAGGAATATCCACTACTTCCAATTTTTCACCTGATACATAATATTCTATCACTTTTGCTTCATCATCAACATGCCTAAAACGAATTAATCCCGTTCCACTAACCACCAAAAATTTTTCATTTTTCGTATGATGCCAATGATTTCCTTTGACAATTCCTGGTTTTAAGACGTTAATCGACACCTGCCCACGCTCAGGAGTACGGATAAATTCCGTAAATGAACCACGATCATCTGTGTTCATTTTTAATTCATAGCTGAAATCATTTTCAGGCAAATAACTCAAATAAGTGCTATATAAATTCTTCTCCAATAAATGATCCAGTTTCGGTAACTCAAAATCTTTACGAATTCCTTTAAACTTCATCAACAAATCATAAATTTCACCGACTGTTGTAATCTCCACTTCGGGAACTTCATAGAAATTTCCACTCTTTGTTCCTTTTCCATCCAGCAAACGCAACATTTCTTTCAACACATCGTCAATATACATCAATTGCACTTCATAATTTCGATCATGAACAACCACTTCTTCCCCGCGAGCAATCCGATGACAAAATGTCGCTACCACTGAATTATAATTCGGTTTCGACCACTTTCCATAAAGGTTTGGAAAACGATAAATATATACTAAATTTCCCGTTTCCTTCCCATATGCACGAAGCAACTCTTCGCCAGCTAGTTTGCTTTTCCCATAAGGATTATCCAATTCCGCCTGAATCGAAGACGAAAGCATTATCGACGCTTTACTTCGATATTTTTTCAGTAAATCCAGCAATTTTGACGTGAAGCCAAAATTTCCCGTCATAAACTCTTCTTCAGTTTCAGGTCGATTAACTCCAGCTAAATGAAAAACAAAATCCGCTTTCTTGACATATTTTTCTAACAACGCAGAATCCGTATCCACATCAAAAACCATCACATGTTCATATCCCTGATTTTTTAATTCCATTGTCAAATTTCTGCCAACAAATCCCTTTGCACCAGTAACTAAAATTTTCATACTTTGATCTTCCATGCCTTCAATTCCTCTTGTACATACTCAAGTTCAAGCAATTTATCTTTGATTTGTTTCACCGTTAAACGCTTTGTATTATTTGAATTATATTCTTTTTCAGTAGACAGTTCCTCATAGCCTGAATCTAAATATTTTTCATAATTCAAATCACGAGTATCAACAGGAACACGATAAAAATCACCCAAATCCTCTGCAACTGCATACTCCTCACGCGTCAATAAAGTCTCATATTTCTTCTCTCCATGTCGTGTGCCAATCACACGAACCTTATTCTTCGCACCAAATAATTCATTCACTGCTTGTGCTAAATCACCAATTGTTGAAGCAAGCGATTTTTGCACCATAATGTCTCCAGGTTTCGCCTCACGAAAAGCAAACATCACCAACTCAACTGCTTCTTCCAAATTCATCAAAAAACGCGTCATCGAAGGATCAGTAATGGTCAACGGTTTACCCGCTTTAATCTGTTCAATAAACAACGGAATCACTGATCCCCGTGAAGCCATCACATTTCCATAACGCGTCCCGCAAATCACTAATCGACTCGAATCCACAATTTTGGAACGAGCCACAAACGTTTTCTCCATCATCGCTTTGGAAATCCCCATTGCATTGATCGGGTAAGCAGCTTTATCCGTTGAAAGACAAATAACTTTTTTTACATCTGCGTTATTTGCTGCATTTAAAACATTATCCGTTCCTAAAATATTTGTTTTCACTGCTTCAACCGGAAAAAACTCACACGATGGGACTTGCTTTAACGCCGCTGCATGAAACACATAATCAACCCCGCACATCGCACTCTGGATCGAAGTTAAATCACGCACATTACCAAGATAAAACTTCAACTTTTCATGATTGTACTTCTTACGCATGTCATCTTGCTTTTTCTCATCGCGCGAAAAAATGCGAATTTCCTTCACATCGTAATTCAAAAAACGTTTCATCACTGCATTTCCAAAAGAACCAGTTCCGCCGGTAATTAACAAAGTTTTATCTTTAAACATTCTATTCTCCATTCAAAACATCACCACTTTCGTTAATATTCTTTTTGATATTTTGAAAATCTCTCTAATGTCGCAGAAATAATGTTTTTCTTCCCACGGATAAGTAAATCAAGAACAATCTCCCCTGATTGAAATCTTCGTAACAATAGCACAAAGATAAAACTCAAAAATGTAATTATAGCAACACCTGGAATATAATGTACTAGAAATAACTTTCTAAAAAATACAACAAAATAAAAATGCGAAAAATAAATAAATACACTCAGGTCATGAAATTCTTTTGAATACTTATCAAAAAAAATAATTCTGATATTATATACACTTAAAAATATTAATACTACGCAAATCAAAGTAAAAACTAATAAAAGAGGTTTATTTATTTTCATGATCTTAAAATTAACACAAATGCTATATTCTATACAGGACAAAGATAGGCCTAATAATAACATAAACAATCTATTAATATTTGTTAAAAATTTACTAATTTTTTCTTTTTTCTCAGCAATATAAAAAGCACAAGCGATTACTGGAATTGCCATAAGATTTATAGGAATCTTTCCAATAAACCTCATAATAACAAAGGAATAGACAGACAAACAGACAAACAGATAGATAGATAGATAGATAATAAAGCATATCATTTTATTATGAATAACACTATTTATTATTAAAACAACAAATAATGCCATTACTAAAGCAAAAAGAAAACCAGAGCCAGGTAAAAAGGGACAACCCCTTTGAAAAATAAATATAAAGTTTAAAGGTAATTCAAATATCTTGTCTTTATGCGTCATATATAAAATTATAGTATATGGAATATATAAAATTAACCAATTTATAAATAAATTGGTTAATTTATACAAAATTTTATGAAATTCACTATATCTATTATCGTCCGTTGTTTGACTAAAAAAATAAAATCCTGAAATAAATATAAAAAATGGCACTGCTAATCGACATAAAGAATTTCCCAAAATGTTTAAAAAATAATTTCCTGCATTAGTAATATTAAAATGAAGTAAAACAACTAATAATGAAAAAATAAATCTACAAAAATCTAATGTTCCATTTCTTATTTTTTTCATATCATAACCTTACCTTTACAATGCGGGATTTTTTAAACAATAATTTTTTTGGCGGGCTTTGTGAAGCACTTTTCTTCACAAAACCCTTGACTGTCTATTTACTTTTAAGGAATTCTAAGCCACATATGCTTCATTGGCCGAAAGATAGCTCAAGAG
>JAITQW010000002.1 GCA_031288715.1 Lactobacillales bacterium
AAAAAATAACAATGCATTTTATAGCTAAGTAGCTAAAAATGCATTGAATTAAATTTCTAAGAAAAATTAAGTTTGTTGAATACTGGCATTAATAGTCTTTTTGCAAAGTAATATAGCTATTCATTTATACCATATAAAAATAGGCTCTATTAAAATTACTAATCCCAAATTGTAACAGCAAGTTAGCCACTTAATGAAATTTACTATTATATTATTTAAATTCCATTATTATTTTTTGTTTTTTGTACATTATTAGAAGCAAATATCAAAGCTTTTCACTTGTTATCGTTATATTAATAGCGGCGTAGAATATTTTTAACAAGCCTGATTTAGTTCTAGTTGTTCAAATTCTTTGATAAACTTTTCACGTGGAGTCCCATATTTTAAGATTTTGCGAGGAAGATTGTTCATAGTTTATTAGTAAGGAGAGATTTTGCATGTTTAAAAAGAAATTATTGATATTATTATCGATTTTTGGTTTATGTTTATTTGTTCATTTTTCTGTAGAAGCGATACCTGAATATCAAATTACGTTGGCGGGCAGTAGATTGTGTTTGAAGCGTAGCTATACTCCCGATTCTGAGAAGGTAACGACTATTAATGTTGAAGAAGGAGTAGAATTGATTGATGAGGAAGCATTTTGTGATTATAAAAATGTAAAGACGATTGTTTTCCCAAAAAGTTTGAAGGAAATTAGAAAGTATGCATTTCGAGATTGTCATAAATTAGAGAAAGTTGTTTTTCCTCCTAACTGCGAATTGAGACAAATTGGTGCTCGAGCTTTTTATATGAGTTCGAGATTAAGGAGTATTAAACTTCCTAAAAATGTTCAATTTATTGGAGAATATGCCTTTGGCTATTGTAATAATTTGCACAAGGTATCTTTTCTTCCAGAATCAAATTTGCTAAAAATTTCTCAGCATGCGTTTGCAGGAACGAATTTAACAGAGGTAACTCTTCCTGAGACGATTCAGTTTATCTCGTTGACAGCTTTTAAAAATTGTAAAAGGTTGCAAAGGGTTGATTTCTTTCCAGATCATTTACCGAAGAAAGAAATTGATTCTAAAATATTTGTAGATGTGCCGAATTTAAATGAGACGATTGTAATTCCAGTAAATACAAAAATTATTCGGCAAGATATTTTTGGTTATATTGAAAAGTTAGCGTAAGGTAGTTTTTGATGAAAGGGATTATTTGATGAATTGATTGAGAATCAAGAAGATAGAGTTGATCGTAGAATAAGGAGGGAGAGTGGGGAGTTGAAGTTTGAAGAAGCGTTGAAATTTATTCATGGACGATTAAAGTTTGGAAGTCGTCCAGGTTTATTGAGAATGGAAGCAATATTGGAGAGGGTTCATCATCCTGAGAGAGCTCTTTCCGTGATTCATATTGCTGGGACGAATGGAAAGGGATCTACTGTTGCTTTTTTGCGTTCGTTATTGATGGAATCAGACCTGAAAGTGGGAACATTTACTTCTCCATATATTGAGAGCTTTACGGAGCGGATAAGTATTAATGGAAATCCGATTCCAGAGAATAAGTTGATTTCGTATGTGAAGGATTATAAACCGCTGGTTGAAAAGATGGATCAAGATGAAAGATTAAAAGGAATTACGGAATTTGAGTTGATTACTGCAATGACCTTTTCTTATTTTAAAGATGAGCAGGTGGATGTGGCTATCGTGGAAGTTGGTCTTGGAGGTTTATATGATAGTACGAATGTGGTAATCCCTGATGTTGTGGGAATTACGACAATTGAACTTGATCATCAAGATATTTTGGGAGAAACGTTGCAAGAGATTGCTGCGCAAAAGGCCGGAATTATCAAACAAGGTGTTTCCGTAGTGGCTGGTAATATTCAATCGAAAACCATGTGTGTTATTGAAGAAGTGGCGAGAAAAAAGCAGGCGAAGCTTTTTAGATATGATGTGGATTACAGTAGTTTTTATTTACCTACAAATGATTTTTGGGGAGAGAGATTTGATTATCAGACGAACGAGAGAAAGTTTTTTGGTCTAGAAATTTCGATGTTAGGGATTCATCAGACGGAAAATGCGGCGATGGCTATAAAGTTGGCAGAGGTATATCTTTCTTTGAAAGACAATGTGTTATCAGAAAACAATATTAGAATTGGCTTGAAAAATGCGTTTTGGCCTGCACGAATGGAGCGAATTTCTAGTCGTCCATTAATTGTTTTAGATGGTGCACATAATGAAGCAGCTATGAAACGATTAGCAGAAAATTTGCGTGAAGAATTTGCAGGTAGAAGAATAAAAATTTTGTTTTCATCATTGGAGACGAAAGATGTAAGTAGTATGATTTGGCAGCTACAAGAAATTCCTAAGGTTCATTTATATCTTACGAGTTTCAATTATCCCAGAGCACTTGATTTAGCAAATGTTTCTCATTTGGTAAATGAAAATCTAGATTTGGTTTCAGTTTGGGCGTTTGGTTTGGGAGATATTTTGTCAAAGATGAAAGAAAACGATGTCTTGTTGGTTACGGGTTCTTTGTATTTTGTTTCGCAGGTAAGAGAATTTTTGAAACGAAATGGTAAAGTTAATGAAAACAGTTTAAAAACTTATTTTTCTTCTTTGTCTATTTCATCTCCATATCACTTTTAAATCTAGTTGAGTTTATCCAATGAGGACTTTTATGAGATCGACGTGTACGAAAATCTAATGATAGCAGACACATATAATTATCATTTTTTGTTCCTAAATAAAAAGATATCGGTTATAATAATTAAAGTTAAGTAATGATAAGCAAATTTATGATTATTCAAATTTTAATGTAATTAATAGAAAAATAATAAATATAATGAATTTTTTATTTTTTGGGGGAGAAGAGGAAGCGGTAAATGGGAAAAGCAAATTTTGGCGTTGTAGGAATGGCCGTTATGGGGAAAAATTTAGCGTTGAATATTGAAAGTCGGGGATTTCGTGTCGCATTGTTTAACAGGACAAGATCGGTGACGGAAGCGGTGATCAAGGAGCATTCAGAAAAGAATTTTGTGCCAACATATATGATTGAAGATTTCATTCAAGAAATAGAAAAACCTCGAAAAATTTTGTTAATGGTAAAAGCCGGAGAGGCAACAGATGCAACGATTCAGCAATTATTACCACATCTAGATAAGGGAGATATTTTAATTGATGGTGGAAATACCTTCTTTAAAGATACAGTGAGGAGAAACGAAGAGCTAGCTAATTCTGGTATTCACTTTATTGGAACAGGAGTTTCTGGTGGAGAAGAAGGAGCTCTTAAAGGTCCTTCAATTATGCCTGGGGGTCAGAGGGAAGCATATGATTTGATTGCACCAATTCTAAAAAAAATTGCGGCTAGAGCAGAAGACGGTGAGCCTTGCGTTACGTATATCGGTGAAAGCGGTGCAGGACATTATGTGAAAATGGTGCATAACGGCATTGAATATGGTGACATGCAGCTAATTGCAGAGAGCTATGATTTATTGCAGAATGTTTTGGACTTGTCCGTGAATGAAATGAGTGAAGTCTTTAAGGAATGGAATCAAGGAGAACTTGATTCATACTTAATCGAAATTACGGCAGATATCTTAACGCGCAAAGATGATGAAGGAATTGACATACCAATTGTAAATAAAATCTTGGATGCAGCTGGAAATAAAGGTACTGGGAAATGGACATCACAAAGCGCACTTGACTTAGGAGTACCTCTTCCACTAATTACGGAGTCCGTGTTTGCTCGTTTTATTTCTGCTTACAAAGAGGAGAGGTTAAAGGCAAGTGAGATTTTAACAGGCCCTGTATATTCTTTTGCAGGGAACAAAGAAGAATTTGTTGAGAAAATTCGACAAGCGCTTTATTTTTCAAAAATTATGAGCTATGCTCAAGGGTTTGCTCAATTACGAGCGGTTTCTAAAGAGTATGATTGGCAGTTACCATTTGGAAGTATTGCTAAGATTTGGAGAGCGGGCTGTATTATTCGGGCGCGTTTTTTACAAAAGATTACAGATGCTTATGATCGGGATGCTCAATTGGAAAATCTCTTGTTGGATGATTACTTTAGAGTGGTTACAGAAAAATATCAACAGTCAGTACGAGATGTGGTGGCATTAGCAGTTCAAGCAGGAGTTCCTGTACCAACATTTGCGAGTGCAATTTCTTATTTTGATAGTTATCGTGCTAAGAGACTTCCAGCAAACTTAATTCAGGCGCAACGTGACTACTTTGGTGCCCACACATATCGAAGAGTTGATAAAGATGGTGATTATCATTATTCGTGGTATGATTCGAAATGTTGAAAAGGAGATTGCGATGAGTAAAGTATTGATTATTGAAGATGAAGAAAATTTAGCAAAATTTGTAGCACGAGAATTACAACATGAAGGATATGAAATAGAGGTTCATGATAATGGACGAGTTGGGTTGAATGCAGCACTTGAAAGCAGCTGGGACGCAGTTTTGTTAGATTTGATGTTGCCAGAATTAAATGGACTGGAAGTGACTCGTCGCATTCGTCAAGTGAAAAATACACCAATTATTATGATGACTGCGCGAGATGATGTGATGGATCGAGTTTCTGGTCTGGATCATGGAGCAGATGATTACATTGTGAAGCCTTTTGCCATTGAAGAATTACTTGCTCGTTTGCGTGCGCTGCTTCGTAGAATTGATATTGAGAAAGATAAAAGTGTAGCGAAACAGACAACACTTGAGTATCGTGATCTTACCATCGAAAAAGAAAATCGTTTGGTTCGTCGTAAGGGTGAGGTAGTCGATCTGACAAAACGGGAGTATGAATTATTATTGATGTTGATGGAGAATATCAACACTGTTTTGGAACGGGAACGTTTGTTAGAGAAGGTTTGGAATTATGAAGATCCTACAGAGACCAATGTTGTGGATGTGTATATTAGATATTTGAGAAACAAGATTGATATTCCTGGAGAGGAGAGTTATATCCAAACTGTACGGGGGTTAGGGTATGTTATGCGTTCATGAAAAATAAGACAAGGCGAATCAAAGGCTTTCCGATAACTATTAAGTGGGCCTTGGCAACTTCGGCCTTTCTTTTTGTTGTAATGACTTTTTTCTTTTTGTTGGCGTATCGTTCTGCGAATAATTTAGTTATTTTGGAGGAGAGGCAAAAAGTGGAACGCGCTATTGAAAAAGTTCAAAGATGTCTTGGTAAATCAGATGTCGATTTGACGAGAGATGGCGTTAAAAAAATGTTAAGTAATGGTGGTTTATTAGTAGAAGAAAAGTCAATCATTGGAAATTCAGAAATAACAACTAAAGTTAGTCGCTTTGTCTCTGTGATCGAGCAACCCTCGATTATTGTTAATTTATATAATCAAAAAAAAGACATTGTTTATATGTCTAAAAAGAATAAATTTACGAATTGGGAAAAAACAGAACAAATACCATCCTTATTTTCAGTAGATCGTTATGAAAAATTAGTGATGACTTCTAAAATAATTTCAAACAAGACAAATAAGGTAATTGGCTACATTCAGGTTTATGATGAACTTTCTAGTTTTTATGATATTCGTAGAGATTTACGAAGAAACTTGATAATTTTAGATGTAATCGCGTTTTTTATGAGTGCAGCCTTAAGTTATTTCCTTTCTGTTCATTTTTTAAAACCTATTCGTATGCTGCGAGATACGATGCAAATCATTAGTGAGGATCCACAATCTGAGCAAGAGATGAAGTATATTCATACGAAAGATGAGTTAGAAGACTTATCTAGAATCTTTAATAAGATGTTACGAAAAATGCGTTCTTATGCCAAGCAACAGGAGCAATTTGTTGCAGATGTTTCGCATGAATTACGTACACCAGTGGCAGTGATTCAAGGCCAATTGAGTATGCTTACTCGTTGGGGTAAAGATGATCAAGAGGTTTTGGATGAGGCGATTAAGGCAAGTTTACAAGAGATTGATCGTATGAAGTTATTAGTGGAAGAAATGCTGGAATTAGCGCGAGCTGGACAATTGGATGGCCGTCACAGCGGTGATGTGACAGAAATTAAGAAAGTTCTTCAACATATTTTGGGAAGTTTTCGTCTATTACATCCAGATTTTGAATTGAATTTGATAGATGATAGGTTGAAAGAGGAAACTAAAGCGTTAATTTTTAGAAATCATTTGGAACAAATTATTATTATCATCTTTGATAATGCAATTAAATATTCTGCAGATATTAAAAAAGTGGATGTTGTTGCAGAAGAAACTGGAAAGTTTGTCCAAATTTCTATTCGTGATTACGGAGAAGGTATTGCTCAAGAGGACATAGATAAAATTTTTCATCGTTTTTATCGTGTAGATAGAGCGCGAGCTCGTAAAAAAGGCGGAAATGGACTAGGTTTATCCATTGCTTATCAGTTGATGGAAAATTATGAAGGTGAAATTTTGGTAGAAAGTGAAATAGGACAGGGAACGGTGTTTAAATTACAATTTCCAAAAGCAAGATAGGGAATGCTTTATCGATTAAGGTCTTATCGAAAATAAGTGTATAGCGAGAGTTCATTTCAATTTTTTCGGCAAATTGTAACATAAAACCGTCCACCCATCAAAACTCAGTTAATCAGCACGTTAAGCATTGTCCAGGGAAAGGTGGAGATTTTTTGAGGTGCTTTTTCCTCAAAAAATACTACCTAACCT
>JAITQW010000013.1 GCA_031288715.1 Lactobacillales bacterium
GGCATTTCATCTTTATTCCTCCTAAATGTTTTGGGCTGATACTTTAAACATTTTATTAGAATTTTGATGATTTGTCTTTTTTTATTTTTCAGTGGACGGTTTTATGTTACAACTTGCCACCGCTTTTATCTATCACTAATTTCATTGACTAATCTATTTATCAATTGCTATACTTCAACCTGTTATAAACCAACAGAAGATCTCTAAAAATTATCCCTGTTCAAGGAACTTATTGGACCTGTTCTGTAACTAAGGCATATTTTGAATTGCTGCTATTTTCTGAGACAAGGAAATAAGCGTAGGAATAGCTGGTTATTGTGAGCATTTTTGACAAAGTATTAAGAAAAAAGATGGGCGATTCATTGTAAATTTAGTTATAGAACAGGTCTATTCATTATTGTTCAATTTATTGAACAATATACTTTACAACATTATTGATAGATTTCTACTATCAAGAAAGGTCCCTTAAAAACATGTCTATTATCAAATTAGAAAATATTTCAAAAGTCTTTCACACCAAATCTGGAAAAATTACCGCTCTCGATGACATATCACTCAAGATTGAAAAAGGTGATATTTACGGAATTATTGGTTATTCTGGTGCAGGAAAAAGCACACTAGTTCGTCTTCTTAACGGATTAGAAACCTCAAATTGTGGAACACTTACTGTTCTTGATCAAAATGTACAAAAACTGTCTACTAAAAATTTACGAAAATTTCGCAAAAAAATTGGCATGATTTTTCAACACTTTAATCTTCTTTGGTCAAAAACTGTGTTAGAAAATATTGAACTCCCTCTAAAATTTGCAGGCATTCCAAAATCAGAGCGCAAAAAACGCGCAGCAGAATTGGCAAAATTGGTTGGTTTAGAAGGAAGAGAGCATAACTACCCAACTCAACTTTCTGGCGGACAAAAACAAAGGGTTGGTATCGCAAGGGCACTGGCAAACAATCCTAAAATTCTACTAAGTGACGAAGCTACAAGTGCACTAGACCCACAAACAACCGATGAAATTCTAGATTTGCTTTTAGAATTAAATCACAAGCTTGGTTTAACCATCATTCTAATTACTCATGAAATGCATGTTATCCGTAGAACTGCCAACAAGGTAGCTGTGATGGAAAAAGGAAAAGTGGTCGAAGAAGGAGAGGTCGTTGAATTGTTTAACCATCCAAAAACAAAGACGACACGGAACTTTGTTCAACAAGATCTGGATCCTAAAAATAATGAAACTAGCCAGTATCTGAAAGAATTTATGCAAAAAAATCATGATGCTCTAGTGGCAGAATTAATTTTCAACGGATCTACAGGAAATGAGCCCATTATCTCGCAAGTTATTCGTAAATTTAGTGTAGACATCAACGTTCTGCATGGAAATCTAAAACATACAAACTCTGGAATCATCGGCACACTTGGTGTCATCTTAACTGGAAAAGAAAAAGAAGAAACCATCTCTTTCCTACAAGAGTTAGGTGTTCAAGTGGAGGTGCAATCTTTTGAATAATTCTAATTTTTTTGAAACATTTTTTAATTTCTCACGTGTAAATTGGAAAAATATGCTTAAAGGAACGCTAGATACACTTTATATGGAAATCACTTCAATGATTTTTATAGTCATTCTTGGATTCTTCCTCGGACTCTTTTTATTCATACTATCTAAGCAACAAAATTGGATTGAAAAAATCATCTACACATTTCTTTCTATAGTAAGTAATATACTCCGATCCATTCCATTTATTGTCTTAATTATTTTGTTCATTCCTGCCATGAGTGCTATTTTTGGCAGTTTTATTGGGGCACGCCCTGCCATTTTACCACTAGCAATTTCTGCTTCTCCGCTCTATGCTCGAATGGTCGAAGTAGCCTTTCGTGAAGTAGATGAGGGAGTTTTGGAAGCCGCAGATGCTATGGGTGCAAGTAAAACTCAAAAAATCTTGAAAGTCCTAATCCCCGAAAGCTTGCCCGCATTATTGTCAGGAATGAGCATCACCGCAGTATCTGTGATTGGATACACCGCCATGGCTGCTGTAGTAGGTGGAGGTGGATTGGGAGGACTCGCCATTCAAGATGGGTTCGATCGTAATAATCAAACGGTTACTTTAGTAGCAACTGTAATTATTCTAATTATTGTATTTATTTTACAATTCATTGGTGATTTAGCCGTTAAAAAAGCTGACAAGCGTAAAATTTAATAGCATTTTTAAATATTCCATTTACTTTTTTCCCAAACTAACCAAAGGAAGTGTTGAAAATATGATAAAAAAAATATTAGGTACATCAGCAATTCTACTTACAAGTGTATTTGTTTTAACAGGATGTGGAAATTCGAAAAAAAATTCCAAGGACGACACAAAACTAACTGTAGCTGCTAGTCCTTCGCCACACGCAGAAATTTTAGAACATGTAGCACCTTTAATGAAAAAAGAAGGTATTGAACTTGAAGTTAAGAAATTTGATGACTACGTAATGCCCAATAAAGCACTTGCTAGTGGCGATGTTGATGCTAACTATTTCCAACATGTTCCATTTTATAAAAAATCAGTAAAAGAAAACGATTATAAATTCGCTATTGCGGGAGCTATTCATATCGAACCAATGGGGCTTTACTCAAAAACTATCAAAAAAATAAAAGATCTAAAAAACGGCTCAACCATTATTACTTCAGATTCTGAATCAGACTGGGGAAGAATCATTAATATTTTACAAAAAGCAAATTTAGTAAAATTAAAATCTGGTGTAAATTTCGAAACAGCTACTTTTGATGATATTTCTGAAAATCCAAAAAATTTAAAATTTGTACACAACGTTAAGCCAGAAATTCTGGTACAAGCTTATAAAAATGATGAGGGTACACTTGTGGCTATAAATGCCAACTTCGCTTATAGTGCTAAGTTAAATCCTATGAAGGATGCAATTCTCTTAGAAAAAGATAATTCTCCTTATGTAAATATCTTAGCGATAAGAAAAGAAGATGAAAAGCTTAAGAAAATCAAAAAATTAAACGATGCTCTACACAAAAAAGAGGTTCAAGATTGGATTTCAAAAAGATGGAATGACTCAGTTAAACCTGTCGCATCTAATAACTGGAAATAAATTAAAAATTTTTACTACTATGAGATTTTAGACAGATTCTTAAGTTTTTGAAATTTCAATTCTTGCTGAAAGAAAACAAATAAGACTACAGGCTCTCAGCAAGAATTGATTTCAAAAAAATTAAAAGTTATTCAGCAGGCATTATTTAGAAAGCAATTATTTTAAAAATTAAAAACCTGAGGAAAAGCTCATAAAAACATCTCCTCAAGCTTTTAATTTTTTTAAATTCTTAAAATTCCCAATATTTGAAGAAATCTACAGATCTAGCTATAATGACACTTGTTAAAAAACATTTCATCTCCAATATAAAATAGATACACATTTCTATAAAAAACAAAAGGAAGGTTAGAGAGCGCCCCAGCAATACAAAGGAGTTTCTTATGGAAAAAAATTCAAAACAAAAAGTTACTCGTACAGGCTTTTTAATTGCAATGGGTATTGTCTATGGAGATATCGGAACAAGTCCATTATATGTTTTAAAATCGATCGTAGAAGGACAAGGTGGACTTGCAAAAATTGATGAAAATCTTATCGTTGGTTCTGTCTCTTTGATTTTATGGACAATCACTCTCTTAACTACAATAAAATACGTTTTAATAGCTCTAAATGCAGATAACCATGGAGAAGGCGGAATTTTTTCACTTTTTACTCTTGTTCGACGCACCGGAAAATTTTTAATCGTTCCCGCAATGATTGGAGGAGCAGCTTTACTGGCAGATGGAGTATTAACTCCTGCGGTCACTATTACCACAGCTATCGAAGGTTTAAGTAATACTCCACAATTAAGTCACATTTTTTCAAATTCACAAACTCCAATCATCATTACCACCTTAGCAATTATTGCTACTCTATTTTTTTTCCAACGCTTTGGAACAGATAAAGTTGGGAAATTATTTGGACCTATCATGTTTGGTTGGTTTACCTTTTTACTCATAGGTGGGGGCATCCACTTAACAAAAGACCTTTCAATTTTACGTGCAATCAATCCTTACTACGCTATCCATGTTTTGATCAGTCCAGGAAATAAACTCGGAATATTTATTCTTGGAAGTGTTTTTTTGGCCACCACAGGTGCCGAAGCACTCTATTCAGATTTGGGACATGTAGGTAAGAAAAATATTCGCATTAGCTGGCCTTATGTAAAAATTAGTCTAATTATGAACTATTTTGGACAAGCAGCTTGGTTGCTTTCCGTTAAAAATGACCCAAAACATCTGAACATAAATAATCTAAATCCTTTTTTTGATATGCTACCCGACAAAATAGATCTTTTCGCTGTTATCTTTGCAACCATTGCGGCAGTGATTGCTTCACAATCATTAATTTCTGGAAGCTATTCATTGGTCAGTGAAGCGATAAAACTACGTCTCCTTCCAAAATTAAGAATCCTCTATCCTGGTTCTTCCATTGGACAAATGTTTATCCCCAGTGTAAATTTTATCCTTTGGCTTGCAACAAGTTTAGTGGTTCTATACTTCAAAAAAAGCACTCGAATGGAAGCAGCTTATGGTCTTTCCATCACGATTACAATGTTAATGACATCAATTTTATTGTATTTTTTCCTTATTAACCGAAAAATAAAAAAAGGTTACGCCTCCATCATTTGTCTATTTTTTGGTTTCATTGAAAGTATCTTTTTCTTATCAAGTCTAGTCAAATTTATACACGGAGGCTACGTTGCTATTGGAATTACTTTAATCATTCTGACCATCATGTTCATTTGGGAAAAAGGAAATAAAATTCAAGCAAAACAAGCAATAATGCTTAATTTACATCACTATAAAAATCAATTGTATCATCTCAAACACGATAAGTCCTATGATATGTATCAAACCAATCTCGTCTATCTTTCCAGTCACATGAAAGGGGACAAGATTGAAAGCACAATTCTGTATTCCATATTAGATAAACGACCAAAACGTGCGGAAGTTTACTGGTTTGTTCATATACATGTCACAAATGAACCCTATACAAGAAAATACGAAGCCGATATGATGGGAACTGATTACATGATTAAATTAACCCTCCATCTTGGTTTTAAAGTTTCACAAGAAATCAATTTATACATTCGAAAAATAGTGAACGAACTAATGAAAAAAGGAAAACTTCCAGAACAAAAACAAGAATACACAATTACTCCAGGGAAAAAAGTGGGAAGTTTTCGCTTCGTTCTTATTCAAGAACATTTAAGCCAAGGTTCTAGTCTTAGTAGCTTCAGTCGTTTGATAATGCACGGAAAACTTGCTATCAAAAAGATTACAACTTCTCCTGCCAAATGGTTCGGCTTAGAGTTCAGTGATTTTCGAATCGAACACGTTCCTTTAATTCTTGGAAAAAGAAGAAAACTCAACATTAAGGAGTACACTTTAAAATAAGACACAAAAGCAACTATATGCTAAACATGTGATAAGATTCACTTATTTAGCATATAGTTATTATCATCCTGACCTGTAGCTTTTCTATCATATAACCTTGTCAATTATGATAACTACCTCATCTAGAATTGACTTCTTATATAAAATCATTGATACCACACTTTTTCAAGCATTATGCAAAAAAATTGCATTCCTATTTTTTGTTAATAAAGAGGAAAACGATCCGTCAAAGTCAATACTTCTTCTTGAATTCGTCTAAGTGTTCCTTCTTCTCCTCCGCTTGTTAAAGCTCGAACGATAAGTTCTGCTACTTCTACTGCTTCATTTACTTTCATGCCTCGACTTGTGATCGCAGGTGTTCCTATTCGAATTCCAGAAGTTTTAAACGGAGACAACTGTTCATATGGAATAGAATTTTTGTTTACAGTGATATTCACTGAATCTAGAAGTGTTTCAGCTTCTTTCCCATTCATTCCCAAATCCGTAACTTGAACCAATAACAAATGATTATCGGTACCCCCACTAATAACTCTAAAGTCTGACTCACGATTAAATACCTCAGCCATCGCTTGAGCATTATCAATCACTTGCTGCTGATAATTTTTAAAAGATGGATCCAATGCCTCTTTAAAAGATACTGCCTTTGCAGCTATTACATGTTCTAAAGGACCTCCTTGAATTCCAGGGAATACATTGCTATTAATCTTTTTAGCTAACTCTTCATCGTTTGTTAGAATGAGTCCTCCACGAGGTCCGCGCAATGTCTTATGTGTCGTCGTTGTCGTAATATGCGCATAAGACACAGGAGACGGATGCAGGCTTGCCGCTATCAATCCTGCAATATGAGCCATATCAACCATCAAAAAAGCGCCAACCTTATCTGCGATTTCACGAATCTTTTTAAAATCAATTACACGTGAATAAGCTGAAGCTCCTGCAACAATCAACTTAGGACGGTGCTTACAAGCTAAAATATGAAGGACATCATAATCTAGAATCTCAGTAACAGGATCTACAGTATAGGAAACAAATTTGTATGTTTTACCCGAAAAATTAACTGGAGATCCATGAGTCAAATGTCCACCAGCAGCTAAGTCCATTCCTAAAACCGTATCTCCTGCTTCAATTAACGAAAGGTACGCTGCTGCATTTGCTTGCGAGCCAGAATGTGGTTGAACATTTGCAAATTTAGCTCCAAAAAGCTGCTTTGCTCGTTCAATAGCTAAGTTTTCAATAATGTCTACAAACTCACATCCACCATAGTAACGTTTCCCGGAATAACCTTCCGCATACTTATTAGTGAGCATACTCCCTTGAGCTTTCATAACTGCTTTGGAAACTACATTTTCAGATGCAATTAACTCAATATTCTGTTGCTGTCTATTCTCTTCCTTCTTTATTGCTTCCCATAACTCTGGATCAAATTCTTCAAAATCTGGCTTATCAAAAATCATTCTCTCTTCCCCCTTATAGTAATTTTATCAAAAAATGAAAAAAGAATTAGCGCTAAATAAACCTCCAATTCTAGGAATCTCTTCACCTGAAGGCAAAAACTCTGCTCGATAACTCTAAGCTTTTTCTTTCATCGATTAATTAGGCGTTATTAAATCTAAAAATTATCCCATCTCACTCTCCATATCTTCAAAAAATATATAAGATAGCGATTTCACTGATCTTTGAGCAAATGTTACCCTTTTTTATTCTGAATTCGACAACTTCCTTAACAAGCCTATCCATATCATACGAACCAAATTACTTCCCAAGAATAACAAAATAAATACTAGAGTGATACTTGCTCCAGACGGAGCGTCTAAATAAAAAGAGGCATATAATCCTAAAATCATTCCAATCATACCAATAAACATTGACAAGAAAATCACTGATGTAAAACTCTTTCCAATACGCATTCCAATGGCAGCAGGAAGAATCATAATCGCACTAACCAACAAAGCTCCAGCGATTGGAATCATTACCGCTACAGCAATTCCAGTACCTACATTAAAAGCTATGGACATCCATTTAACAGGCAATCCATCCACAAAAGCCGTTGCTTCATCAAAAGTTAACACATACATTTGACGCTTAAAAAGTAAAAATGCCGCTAATAAAATGACAAAGAGTATCATTAAAACTTTCACCTGCAGCCAATCAATCGTAACAATCGAACCAAACAAATACTGTTGAATGTTCATAGATGCATCAACTTTTCCATGACTAGTCAACACCAGCGCTAACGCTAAACCTCCTGACATCAAAATTGCCGTAGCAACCTCGCTATACGTTTTATACAGCATTCGTAAGTATTCCAACAAGATAGCTGCTAGAATCACAACGAAAAACGTCGTTAAACTTGAATTGATATGCAAAAACAATCCCAATGCAACTCCAGCAAGCGATATATGAGATAAAGTATCCGCCATCAAAGATTGCCTGCGAATCACTAAAAATACGCCCAACATAGGAGCTATCACTGAAATTCCCAGTGCTGCTAGAAATGCACGAAACATAAATCCATACTGAAAAAGAAACATTTCAACGCCTTCGCTTTCTTCTTTATATAATATCGTCGATCAATTTTTTTCAACTTTTTCTTCTTCATGAACATGAAAACAACGCCATGGACTATCCTCTTTACGAACCAAATGAATTCTGCGATCTACATACTTACTCAAGTCACCAGCATCATGTGTGACTATCAAAACAGCTTTTTTGTGCACATGAGCATTGTGCTTCATCAATTCATAGAACTGCTTGCGAGAACAATCGTCCATTCCTGTGGTAGGCTCATCTAAAATAAATAGATCAGGATTTGACACAAACATTCGCGCCAATGAAATACGTTGCTTTTGACCGCCAGACAACTCTCCAATTCTCTTGAAACGCGACTCCCACATTCCAATGGATTCCAAAACTTTTTTTACCTTTTCCTCATCACTATCGGTTAATCTTTTCATCCACTTTCCACGTGAAAAACGTCCGCTACGTACCAACTCCAATACTGTAGAAGGAAAGCCAGCATTAAACGAAGCAACCTGCTGAGGAATATAGCCTACACGTAATTTATGACCATCAATACTTTTTTTCGCAAGTCTAACCCTTCCTCTTTCAGACTTCAATAACCCAAGACTCGCACGAATCAATGTTGACTTTGCAGCACCATTTTCTCCCATTAATATTATAAATTCACCCGGTTCTACAAAATAGCTAACATCTTGCAACACAGGTTCTCTTTCATAATAAAAAGTTAAATTTTTTACTTCAATATATTTCATTTGCCATTCCTTTTAGGTCACTCTGAAGAAAAAAAGTAAGGATATACAGGTTGATCCCCTTGATGAACTTCAACCTGAATCTCAGGATGACTTTCTTCAATATGATTAACGATTAAATTTGTCTCTTCATAATTTCCATCTTCACCCACCAAAATTGTAATAATTTCTGTCTCATCCATTATCATTTTCTCTAATGTCATCACAGAAGTCTCTATGATCTCTGAATTAGAAACAACAATTACTCCCTCTACCATTCCAATATACTCTCCTTGATGAACCTCAACGCCATCAATTATCGTATCTCGAATAGCCTTTGTGACTTGTGCGCTAACAATTTCTGTTGCTGCTCTACTCATATATTTCTGATTCTTCTCAAGTTTTAACTCTGGATTATATGCCAACATTGCAGCAATTCCCTGTGGAATCGTACCAGTCTCAATAACTGCAACCGGAATCTTCGAAACTTCCGCTGCTGACTTAGCTGACATCCAAATATTTTTATTGTTCGGTAAAATAATCAATTCTTCGGCATTCGCTTCTTGAATCGCTTTTAAAATATCATCCGTAGAAGGGTTCATTGTCTGCCCGCCAGAAAGAACTACCTGAACACCCAGAGATAGAAATAAATCTTTCAATCCTTTCCCTGCTGCAACTGCAATCACAGCTGAAGAAACTTTTTCTTGTACTGAATACACACGAGTCTGCGCACTTTCCTTCTCAACCACAGTATTGTGTTGCAAACGCATATTATCTACCTTTACATTCACTAAAGAACCAAACTTTTGCCCATAATTCATAACTTCTCCAGGCATTTCGGTATGAACATGAACTTTTACGATTTTCTCGTCATTCACTACCAACAATGAATCCCCTAACCCATCTAAATAATTGCTAAAACTTTCATAATTGAATTGCTCCTCTGTCGTTTTTCCCTCTTTCAAGCAAATCATAATCTCCGTACAGTATCCGAATTGAATATCTTCACTTGCTATATGATTTGCCACTGCCCTATGATGCTCAACATCAACCATCTGGGTCATAAAAGCAGGAGTAGGAACAAAATCTGTCAGTTTTTCAAATTTCCCAATCAAAGAAGCTAAAAAACCTTCGTAAATATAAATCAAACCTTGGCCACCAGAATCTACCACTCCCACTTCTTTTAAAACAGGAAGCATTTCTGGTGTCTGGTTCAAACTTTCCTTTGCACCAGAAATGGCTGCATGCATCACGCTAACCACATCATCTGTATTTTTTACTGCGCGAATTACTTGGGTAGCCGCTCCACGAGCAACCGTCAGAATCGTTCCTTCTACTGGCTTCATCACCGCTTGATAAGCCGTTTCTACACCATTACGAAATGCATCTGCTAAATCTTTCGCAGTTATTGTCTCTTTGTCCTTCACTGCTTTAGAGAAACCTCGAAAAAGCTGCGATAAAATGACTCCACTATTCCCACGAGCTCCCATGAGTAATCCTTCTGCTAAAACACTGGCTACCTCCCCTACAGTCGTTTTGTCTGTATCCGCAACTGCTTTAGCACCTGTCTTCATCGATAAACTCATATTCGTCCCTGTATCTCCATCCGGAACAGGAAAAACATTCAAAGAATTTACATGATCCACATTTTGACTCAAATAGTTGCTCCCAACCTGAATCATCTCCTGTAGCTGACTAGCTGTAATTTCTTTAACAATCACGCTTTTGCTTCCTTTCAATTTAAGTAAATTCCTTGACTACTATAAGAGTCTGTCCAAGGTCTCTCTAGAATGAATAATAGAATATAAAGAAGATATCCTCCTATATTGAAACAAACTCTTAAAATTATATTCTAAAAGTCAGCTATACACGAACACCTTGAACATAAACGTTTACAGAATTCGCAGAAACACCCAACATCGTTTCCAAATTATACTTAACCTTTTCTTGCACATTATAAGAAACTTCAGAAACCTTCACGCCATAGCTAACAATCATATACACACCCACAACAATACTATTTTCTTCCTGTGAAACAATTACACCTTTGGTATAATTTTCTTTACGCAAAACAGAATTGAAATTGTCTTTGATTTGATTTTGACTCGCCATTCCAACAACTCCATAAATATCAGCTACAGCTCCGCCAACAACAACAGCAATCGCCTCATTCGTAATTTCAATTACTCCTTGTGGTGTTTGAATCTTAACTGCCATTTCTGCACCCTCTTCCGAATAAATTGCCTGAATTTCACTCATTACAAATCTTGTTCACTTGCTTTCATATCCTTAAAACTGCCCCTATTATAGCATAGGTCTCTCCTATATACTCCCTGAAACAACATTGCTTAATAAATGAAATGTACTGAAAAATATTTATTTTAGATAACAAGACTTTTACCCATTTCATAGCAAATTTCACTGTAAAATAGGTATATTTTTATAAAAATTAAACAAAAAAAGCCAAGATTATAAATCCTGACTTCTTTTTATAAACAATAAAATTCTAAAACTATCTTACTTCATTTCAACAGAAGCTCCTGCTTCTTCCAAAGCAGCTTTCAGAGCTTCCGCTTCTTCTTTTGTAATGCCTTTTTTTATTTCTGAAGGAGCACCATCTACCAATTCTTTCGCTTCTTTTAATCCTAATCCTGTAGCTTCACGAACGGCCTTAATAACTTTAACTTTTCCGTCTCCAACTGCAGTCAATTCAACAGTAAATTCTGTTTGCTCCGCAGCACCTCCTGTTACTTCTGCACTACCTGCTACCGCTACAGGAGCTGCTGCAGAAACTCCAAACTCTTCTTCAATCGCTTTTACTAAATCATTTAATTCCAAGATTGTTGCTTCTTTAATCTCAGCAATGATATTTTCAATATTTAATGCCATTCTATTTGTCCTCCAAAGTTTAATAATATTATTTTTTATTTCAATCACTAATTTACTAGCTAACTTTACGCCACTTCATCCTTCGAATCCGCCACAGCGTTAAGCGCATAAGCCACGTTGCGAACAGGTGCTTGTAAAACAGAAAGTAGCATTGAAAGTAATCCTTCGCGATTTGGAAGTGTCGCCAAGGCATTGATTTCTTCGATTGATGCAGGCTTTCCTTCAATCACACCACCTTTAACTTCCAAGGCATCCACATTCTTAGCAAAATCTGCAATAATTTTTGCAGGAGCAACTACATCTTCTTTTGAAAAGGCAACTGCTGTAGGGCCTTTAAAAATATCTTGCAAACCATCTAAATCAGCTTTTTCTACTGCACGGATCAAAATTGAATTCTTAATAACATTCATTTCAACATTTGCACCACGCAGCTGTTTACGTAAATTAGTTACTTCATCAACAGTCAAACCACGATAATCCACAATTACCACCGAAACTGCTTCTTTAAACTTATTAGCTGCTTCATCAACTAACTTCGCTTTTATTGCAATTGTTTTCTCAATCATCCTTTGTTTTCACCTCCATTTACTCGAGTACTGTTTTCTATTACCTTCTAAAAAACTTCCTCATATTTTTCTAAAACAAAAAAACTCCATGCCGCCAAAGACATAGAAGGTTCATGCAATCCATTGATTCAAATCGCCCTCGGCAGGAAATTAAGACTTACGCCTCCTACGGTCTTCGGTACAGTTGCTACATACATTACAACAACATCTATCATATTAGCATTGAGTAACTTCTGTGACAAGAAATTTTGAATAATAAGTCAATAAATGTCATTGCTCAGTAAAAATGTCCTAATTTTTGAAAAAATATAAATATCTTGAAAACATAAAACATCTCATTTTCTACTTTAGTCCAATTATTTTGGATAAGTAAATTCGCTATTCAGTATCTGCGTTATGTTATAATTTAAGTAGATTTTGAACAAGCAAAAGTTCAATTAAGGAGTTTCTGATGACTGAAAGCAAAGCAACAGATGATCTTTTATTTAAACTGGTATTTAGTGATGAGCGAAATAAAAAAGCACTGATTCACTTGTTAAGTAGTGTGGTAGGTTTTCAAATCTCTGAAGTGGATATTCGCAAGACTGAGATGACGCCAGAGTTTATTGGAGGAAAAGAATCTCGCTTGGACATTTTGGCGACAGACCAAGATGGTCGTCTCTACAATATTGAACTTCAGAAGCAAAATGACCCGACAATGTGCGAGCGAACACTGTTTTACTGGTCAGAAGTCTTTTATAAACAGCTAGACAAAGGTGAAACGTACGATTGTT
>JAITQW010000014.1 GCA_031288715.1 Lactobacillales bacterium
TAGGTAGTATTTTTTGAGGAAAAAGCACCTCAAAAAATCTCCACCTTTCCCTGGACAATGCTTAACGTGCTGATTAACTGAGTTTTGATGGGTGGACGGTTTTGAGTTACAATTTATAAGCAGCCAGAAAAGGCAGATTTGTGTTTGATTCCTCTAAAAAATTCTTTAGAAAATAAAATTACGGTTTTATTTTTAAAGGATCAAACGTTAAGTGAAATTGCTCAAAAGTTTATTGAACAATTAAATGCGTATTTGGAGGATTTAAGTTAATTTTAGAGTCTATTAACTAGGTTCTAACAATAGGAGAAAAAAATGGATGGAATTTTAGCTCTTTGGAAAGAGAGAGGAATGACAAGTCATGATTGTGTTTTGCAATTGCGAAAAATTTTGCAGACGAAGAAAATTGGTCATGGAGGAACGCTTGATCCAGATGTGGATGGAGTTTTACCGATTTGTATTGGCAAAGGAGGGAAAGTGATTGAGTATCTTGTTGATTCAGGTAAGACATATGAAGGAGAAGTTACGCTAGGATTTTCGACGACTACTGAAGATATGAGTGGGAAAATTGTTGCTGAGAGTCGCATGGATAGTATGTTAGCAACAAGTGAAATTGATGCAGTAATGAAAGTATTTGTTGGAGAAATTACACAGATTCCGCCTATGTACTCAGCGGTGAAAGTAAATGGGAAGCGTTTGTATGAATACGCACGAGAAGGAATAAGCATTGAACGTCCAAAACGGCAGATTCACATTTTGTCATTTGATCGAGCTTCTGAACCAATATTTGATGAAAAAGGAGGTACTCAGTCTTTTCGATTTCGCGTAGAGTGTGGTAAAGGAACGTATATTCGAACTTTGGCAGTGGATTTAGGCAAAAAATTGGGTCTGGAATCTCATCTTTCTGATTTAACGCGAACGAAATCAGCAGGTATTAATTATTATGAGGCACATACATTAGACGAGGTTGAGGAGGCAGTTAAGGCGGGAATATTTGAAGAATTTTTATTTCCGATCGAGATCGGAGTAGCTGATTTTCCTCGAATTGATTTGAATGATGAATTATATCAAAAAGTGAAGCATGGAGCATGTTTGGCATGGAATGAATTAGGATTAACATCTAGGTTGAACTCGCTTATTGCACTATTTTATCGAGAAAAATTAATTTCTATTTATCAGAACCATCCTGATAAGGAAGGTATTTTGAAGCCGAGTAAGGTTTTTCATTAATGCCTACGGAATAATTCATAATAGCTATAAACAAGCTATTTTTGATATCCTATCTAACACTCTGCCGCGCTTCTCATGTTTTGCGATTAAAAATCGCTTACAGAAGAAACGTTTGTCAATCGTTAAGGTAGTTCGCACCGAGAGGTACATTCTACCTAAGTTCTGCTGCACTGTGTGTCGCAATCACTAAGGCAGTTCGCAATTTCGCTATTATGGAGATCTTGGACAGATTCTTAAGCTTTTGAAATTTCAATTCTCGCTGAAAAGAGGACGAATGAGATGACAAGCTCGTGAGCGTCCCTCTCAGCAAGAATTGATTTCAAAAAGAGAAAGTTAAAAGTTACTTAGCAGGCATTATTTAGGAATTTTTTTGAGAAGTTTAGTCACTAAACCTATTTCAATAAATGAAGGAGAATGCACATAAAATGAAAGAAATTCACCTACATCATCCATATTCTGTGGAAGATATTCCAAATGAAGACGTTGTATTAATTTTAGGATATTTTGATGGCATTCATAAAGGACATCAGAAAGTGATTGAGCAAGGAAGAAAAATTGCCACCAAGCAGGGTTTAAAGCTTGCATTGATGAGTTTTGATAAACAACCTTTGATCGTTTTTCAAAAATTTTTTCCAGAAATGCAAACAACTCTTTGTTCTGCAGAGAAAAAACGAGAAAAGATAGAAAAATTAGGAGTAGATTTTTATTATCTTGTGGATTTTACGTCTCATTTTGCTTCACTATCACCGCAAGCTTTTGTCGATCAATATATTGTCTCATTACGAGCCAAGGTTGTTGTGGCAGGTTTTGATTATACTTATGGACCTCAAGAGTATGCTGATATGGAACATTTACCTCAATACGCTAGAGAGCGTTTTGTTACTGAAACAGTTCCAGCATTTTTGGATAGCGGAGAGAAGATAAGTTCAACATTGATTCGTACATGTTTGAATCAAGGGAATATTAAGAAAGCCAATTATTTACTTGGATTTACTTATGAAACATCAGGTATGGTGGTGCGAGGAGCTGGTCGAGGTCATCAATTAGGCTCTCCAACGGCAAACATTGAATTTGAAAGGGGTGTTTTTTTGCCAAAAGTTGGAGTATATGTCAATGAAGTAGAACTTCTTGGTAAACGGTATCGTGCAATGGGTTCGATTGGTCATAATAAAACATTTGGAGAAGGGCAAAGACTAACTGTAGAAATTAATATTTTTGATTTTGACAAGCAAATTTATGGAGAATATGTGAAAATTCACTGGAAGTCTTTTTTAAGGAATCAGAAAAGGTTTTCTAGTGCAAAAGAGCTGATTGTGCAGTTGAAAAAAGATCAACAGATGGCGTACATGATCACGACAAACGCATGAAAAAATTATGAGAAAAATAAGCGTGCAAGAAGCATTTTAAGCGAATATTTTGTAAAAAAATTCGTTCAAAAATTTTAAATTGCTTAGAATCATTCTCTGTGAACCCAAAAATTCTTCATGCGCTTGACGTGGTACATGATGCATCAAGAAGGATTGTGTAAGTAAAAAAAATTTGCTTCTGAATTGAGAGAAATTCTTGAAATTTTTTATGTCGGATAAGAAGACACAAGAACTTTTGAGAATAAAGGAAAAAGGAGAACGCAATTTTAATTCAGCGATGAAAAATTCGAGATTACAAGGAATGGCGAAAGGAATAGCAAAAGGAAAAAAACAAACTGCTTTATCGATGCTGCAGGACGGCATGTTTGTATCTACTATTAGTAAGTATACCGACCTTTCTATCTCCGAGATTCAGTTTTTGAAATCTCATTGAATAATCTGATGTCTAGATGTAAAGAGATCCAATGAAAATGGCTGGTTTCGCAACAGTTTTAAATCTCTGTAGTCGTTGATTATAGGTGATTTGTGTGTTTGGTACCTGCAAAAGTTGGAAATTCATTAATAATAAAAGGTTTTCACTTTTTTCGCTGAACAAAGATTGGGGCCTTTTTACTGAGCAATGACACACAGATATACTTATTTCTCACGACAAGCGCATGTAGATATTCTAAAATAAAAAAATTATAATAAATGCCATATATAGCTTTTGTTGACTTGTTTCTTTTATTTAAGAATAATTTTAGAATATTACAAGTTAGAAAGAAATTCTATTACTATTCGATTAAATAGACTGAAATTCTAAAAGATGAAAATCTTATTATTTAAAAATATTTCTTATAAGAATTTTAAAATCGCATGCTTATAGGGTTTAATAAATAATATTTTTATATTATTTATTACTTAAGAATATCTACATGTTGTCGCGTCTATTGAGTTTTTTTAGTGGGTTTTGATAAGAATCTATTTATACTGAATTTACCTTATTATCAAGATAGTCATTAAAAAATAATGGACGTAAGGAGGAGCGATATATGAAAATTTTAAAAACTGAGGATAGGGTAAAAGGCTCTAAAAAAGCATTTTTTGAGTTTCAAAATGCTTATGAAAAAGGAGCGAAAGTATTTGGGTTAGCGACGGGTAGTACTCCAATAGAATTGTATCGTGAATTGCGAGAATCAAGGATGGATTTTTCAAATTTGATTTCAATTAATTTAGATGAATATGTTGGATTAGATGGTAAAGACAAACAAAGTTATCGAACGTTCATGTATGAGCAGTTGTTTTGTGCAAAGCCTTTCAAAGAGAGTTTTGTGCCGAATGGGAAAGCAAGTGATTTAGTAGTAGAAACAAAAAGATATGATGAAATTCTTCAAAAATATCCTATCGATTTGCAAATTTTAGGTATTGGAAACAATGGGCATATTGGATTTAATGAACCGGGGACTTCTTTTTCTTCGATGACCCATATTGTTAAATTAACGGATTCAACTATTCAAGCTAATCAGCATTTTTTTGAAAAGCAAGAGGATGTGCCTACAATGGCTATCTCGATGGGCATTAAATCAATTACAGATGCGAAAAAAATTTTGTTATTGGCGTGGGGAGAAGCAAAAGCAGATGCTATAAAAGCAATGATTGAAGGTGAAATGACAGAAGAGGTACCAGCTTCTGTTTTACAAAGGCATTCGGATGTTGTAGTGATCGTGGATGATGCAGCGGGATCGAAATTGTAGAATATTTTTGATAAGTATGTCTGGAACTTCATAAAATAATATACATAGATGTAAGTGTAAAACTTTATTGTCATTGCTCAGTAAAAATGTCTCAAAAATTATTATCTAAAAATTGATTTAAGATTATTTTCCAACCTTGACAATGAGTGTTGATGTTATAATTGTGATTAGCAATATGAAGCCTTTTTTCTGATTTTATTTTCAGAAAGATACTCTTTTTCAATTACAGAAACAAAGGATCATTGTCAAGATATTTCAATAAAAAGTCACTAATTAATGTAACTATTTTTGGGACATTTTCACTGAACAG
The DNA here is from genome assembly GCA_031288715.1 of Lactobacillales bacterium. Classification (GTDB taxonomy): domain Bacteria; phylum Bacillota; class Bacilli; order Lactobacillales; family Streptococcaceae; genus JAIRLR01. The sequence goes on from JAITQW010000014.1 coordinate 4,638, forward strand.
CGACAGCTTAATTATTGCAAACATGCATACATGTGTATTTACTGAGTATGCCCCCGCCCCCGAACATCGTGGGGATTTGAGATACCCCACAAGCATCGTATTTACTGGTCCCTATTCTCGTGCTTTAGAGCTGCCTCTGCTTTCAGTTGTTTCCATTCCTTCCTTATCTTCATTTGTTTACGAATAATCCAAATAATTAACAATAATAACAACAGACAAATTAATGAAATCGCTACATATAACCAGATATTAACAGGCACGGTAGTCACATCTTTTTTATTAATATCACTTACTTTTGCAGCTGTAATCTCGAAATTCTGCTCAAAATGCCAATCTCCTTGCGGGCTATTTAAATCTTGAATCCAAACATATGATCCAGCGCGAATTCTTTTTTTACCTAAACGGAAATGACAATCAAAATTAGAATTTGGTGCCATTTCGAGATCTTTTTTCTCATCCTCATACAACGGGGTCTTTCTTTTCGCATCTCTTTTATCATATACCTTAATGGTACTATGAATATTTTTGATTAAGCTTGCTGTCGGATTTTGAAGATTTCCAAATAGAGCAGTATGATAGTTATCTAATTGCAAAAAAACTTTTGTTAACTTTATATTGCTTTTTACTACATCAGGAGTTCCATGTAAAACAATTGCTTTTGTATAAGAAGCTTTAGATTTTACTCCAGCTTTTCCATCTGATGGAATAATTTCTGTAAAAACAACCCCTCCAACAACCAATCCTTGAAATGCTTCACTGGGAGTTTTCACTGTAAATGTATAATCTATTGTTTGATTCGCTGGAATTTCAACCTCTTTTTCATATTTTGATAAGTCAACAAGAGAATACTTTAATGTTTGATCACGCTTTTTATCACTATCATATTCTATAATTCCATTATTCCCCGTCACCGCACTTTTTATTGTAACTTGCATGCGGATAGGAGACCCGCCACTATTAGTTAACTTTACTACAAGATTTTCCTCATGATTTGGAGGTAATTTTAAATCAAAATAAGTAACATCTTTCTTGTATTGATTGGCGGAAGGAATAGATGAAATCTGTACAGGGAGTAGAGCGCTAACTTCACTCACATTAATTTGCAAAAGCATAATTAAAAAAGAAAATTTCCAAAACCATTTGATTTCTAATTTTTTCAACAATAATAAACTCCTTCCTTTAAAATAAAAATATGCACAATAGATGACAGATTCGTACATGGTGCATGCATGATTCATAATAAATAGATCTCTTGCGAAACCAAGAGGTATCCACGATAACCTCAAACGTGATAGATTTCGTACCTGTTAAGCAACAAAATTCTTCGAGCTTTATATGTTTTATTTCATGTTCCATCTTTAAAAAGTCATCAATGTCATCTGATACTAGATATCACTAAATACCGGCGGCCGGGGTCGAACCGGCACGCCCTCACGGGCACTGGATTTTGAGTCCAGCGCGTCTGCCAATTCCGCCACGCCGGCAATACATATAATTAGAGTATAAGGCGGTAATCGGATTTGAACCGATGATCAAGGTTTTGCAGACCCGTGCCTTACCACTTGGCTATACCGCCACCAATTTTTTAAAAGAACTGGGGTAGCTGGATTCGAACCAACGCATGAGGGAGTCAAAGTCCCTTGCCTTACCGCTTGGCTATACCCCAATTTTAATAATTTATCAATTCATTTATCTATTTTTGCTAAACTTAAATTAAGGAAGGGCGAGTGATGGGAATCGAACCCACGAGTGTCGGAGCCACAATCCGATGCGTTAACCACTTCGCCACACCCGCCATAAATTTTAAGAAAATAATGCAAGCACGGGCAGCAGGAATTGAACCCACACCAAAGGTTTTGGAGACCTTTGTTCTACCTTTAAACTATGCCCGTAAATAATGGAAGGAGAGGGATTCGAACCCCCGAACCAGAAGGAGCGGATTTACAGTCCGCCGCGTTTAGCCTCTTCGCTATCCTTCCAATATATAATTAAAAAATTAAAAGCAATTCACCATCTAAAACACGGGTCCGACGGGAATTGAATCCGCGATCTTCGCCGTGAAAGGGCAACGTGACAACTGCTATACTACAGGACCCAATGGGAGGGGTAACGGGGGATTGAGTCGCTGACCCTCTGTTTGTAAGGTAGATGCTTTATCAACTGATCTAAACCTCCAAAGCACACCATATCTAATCCTCCTAGATAACAATAAAAATTGTTTTGCAACATAAAATGACCCGTACGGGAATTGAACCCGTGTTACCGCCGTGAAAGGGCGGTGTCTTAACCGCTTGACCAACGGGCCGAAATATTACGGAGAGTAAGGGATTCGAACCCTTGAGACGAGTAAACCCCGCCCACATGATTTCCAATCATGCACCTTCGGCCGCTCGGACAACTCTCCTAAGAATTCCGCTAACAGGGCTCGAATTTGTGATATCATGATTAACAGTTATGCGCTTTACCAGCTGAGTATGGCGGAATAAAAATGAACGAGCGCAAATAGAAATCTAATTTTACGTAAGGTTATATGCTTGGATGAAAAGTAATCCCATCATTCGCTTTCGCTAATCTTTAACTTACACTTCAGTTTGAGCTAAACCTCCAAAAGAGTATGCATGGCAATGACCTATTCTCGCAGGAAGACTCTCCCAACTATTTTCGGCGTAATAGAGCTTAACGACCGTGTTCGGCATGTATGCAGGTGTGTCTTCTATGCTATCGGCTACCATACTTTTTAAAGTTTAGCACTTTTAATCTAATTTTTAAAGTGTTTTTTTGGCAAGTTGTAACATAAATCCGTCCACCCATCAAAACTCAGTTAATCAGCACGTTAAGCGTTGTCCAGGGAAAGATGAAGAGTTTTTGAGGTGCTTTTTTCTCAAAAAATACTACCTGACCTTTACAATGCGGAATTTTTTAAACAATAATTTTCCTGCTGGCTAATGCTGCAGTGTTGGGAGATCCATAATAGCTGTTAAAAATATTTCCATTTTGTATTTGTAGCTGATTTTCAAATTAATCAATCGAAAATGATTTTTTAGTTTCTGCATATTCAGCAGTTGCTGTAAAGAGTAAATCGCTGGAAGAATTTAGCATAGTTTCAATTGAATCTTGGATGACATTTACGATAAAACCAACGCCGACTATTTGCATGGCAATATCATTTTTGGTTCCAAGCAAACTACAAGCAAGTGGTATAAGCAAAAGAGATCCACCAGCTATCCCAGAAGCACCACAAGCTGCTAGTGTAGAAACGATACATAATAGGAGTGCTGTAAGTGGATGTATATTCATTCCCAAGGTATGAGCAGCAGAAAGACTCATCACAGGAATAGTAATTGCTGCTCCTCCCATGTTAATTGTTGATCCTAGAGGAATAGAAATTGAGTAACTTGTTTTATTTAAACTCAATTTTTTTGATAATTCTAGATTTATAGGGATGTTTGCTGCAGAGCTTCTAGTAAAGAATGCAGGAATTCCACTTTCTTTTAGACAAAAGAACACAAGCGGATATGGGTTTTTGCGCAACATGATAAAAACCATTAAGGGATAGACAATTAGTGCTACAAAAGCCATACTTCCTACTAAAATTCCTATAAGTTTTGCATAAGCTCCTAAAGCATCAAGTCCTTTTGTTGAAACGGAAGTAAATACCAATCCAAGAATTCCGAAAGGTGCACAAGAGATAATGCATTTCACTACTGATTGAGTGATTTTTGAGAAACTGTGAATGATTTCTTTGGTACTTTCTTTTGTGTATCGAGCAGCTAATCCAGTTAAACTTGACCATAGAAGAAGAGAGAGGTAATTTCCTTCAATCATTGATTTTATTGGATTTTGTACAATTTTTAAAATCATAGATTTAATAAAGTAAGTTGCAGATTTTGATTTTTCAGCAACCGCAGAGACATTAGACAAAGGCACATTGACTGGAAACATATAGCTTGCTGTAACTGCGACAACTGCTGATAGGAAAGTTCCGGATAGGTAGAGAATAAGAACAGAATTTAAGTGAGTTTTTTCTCCAGCTTTGTGTTGAGCAAGGGAGGATGTGATAATCATAAAAACTAAGATTGGTGCAATGGATTTGAGAGCACCAACAAATAGTTCTCCTAATATACCAATAAATACAAAATTTGGCGTAATAATTCCAAGTAAAATTCCGAATAACATTCCGATAATAATGCGTTGTACTAATGTAAATTTCTTTAAAAGTTGTAACATGCCCTTCATCCTTCCAGAAGTGAAATTAATGAGTTTAAAATAAATTCTTATTTTTCATTGTAAGATAGAATAGAGTGATAAATCGAGGTTTCATAAGAAATTTTTGATTTTTTTTCTTAAATATTCGGATTTGTCATTTGTTATAAAAAGTGTAATACAGTGTTAATATTTTGAGTTGTTGGTACAAATTTTTATGGGAAACTCATAGAAAGTGGATGGTGTGCAAAATGAAACGAACAGAATCTGAAATGTTTACGCTGATTTGGCAATTTGTTAAAAAACATCCTGAAATTGAAATTGTTGGGACGGAAGGTTCTCGCAATAATCCTCATGTTTCTCCAGATGAATTTCAAGATTTTGATATAACGTTTTTTGTTTCGCGGCCAAGTCATCTAATAAAGTTTCGCAACTTAGATTATGAAGAAATATTTGGTGAGATCACGATTTTCCAAAGTCCCAGTGGAATATTTGAAGATGACTATGGCGTGGTTAAAATGATACAATTTACTGATGGAAATCGAATTGATTTGAAGGTACGCTTGCTTTCTTCGCTTTCTGATTATTTGAATGAGGACTCGTTGAATCATATAGTTTGGGGTGGTGAGGATCGTGAAACAAGTGACTTGACCTGGAGGGTGAAATCGCCCACGCAAGATGAGTTTTTAGAGTGTATAAATGAATTTTATTGGGTAGCCATTTATGTAGCGAAAGGAATTAAGCGAAATCAGTTGATTTATGCAAATTCAACATTTGAGTTGATTCGTTAGGAGTATTTTCGCTTGTTGAGTTGGCGATATTTTTTGGGAGAGAATCCAGGAAAATTTTATTCGAATGTATCGAAGGTGGCTTCAGTAGGAAAATTTTATGAATTAGGAACGCTTGATAATACGCAAAAGGCATTGATAGAAATTTTGTGTGCTTTTAAAAGAGAATTGACGATCATACCGGAGTACGTAGAGAAGACGGAAAAATATATCTTTTATTTGTTGAATAGGAAATGAGGTTCTAAGAAAGTTTTATTAATTAATGCCTGCTGAATAATTCATAATGGCTATAAATAAGCTATTTTTGACATTATATTTATTTATAAAGGCAAGCTTTTGAAATTTCAATTCTCGCTGAAAGAGGACGAATGAGATGACAAGCTCATGAGCGCCCCTCTCAGCAATAATTGATTTCGAAAAGCGAAATTTAAAAGTTATTCAGCAGGCATTAATTAGCCATTTTCAAATTATATAATATTTTTTAAATCTGTTGTTTTTTTCTTAGAATTTCGTAGGCAGCTGGAAAGAGGAAAAGGAGAAACAAGTAACAGCTATTAACTGTACGAATCACAGAAATTTGGCCAATGATAAAGAATAGTAAGAAGTAGAACATCATATCATTGAGTACAGGTATTAGCTTATCTTGTGTAGCACTGTTTCGCTTGAGTTTTAAGAAATTCCATTTAATTTTTCCAAAGTAGTAGATCACTGGACTAACAGTAATGAGACCATAATTTGCAAGATATTGACCTAATTCACTCATTTGCGGTAAATAAGGAGCTGTTAAAAAAAATGAAAGCATTTCTGGATTATCATTCACATGACCAATGGTTGCAGCAAATAGATGCGGTCCTGAATAGCCGACTCCAAAGAGCGGATGATATAAAAATATTTTGAATAGCCCTAGTGTGATAGCCGTACGATTTTTTCCAGACTCACTTTGCATTTTTTGTATTAGATACTCATTTAGGAAATTATGAATATCAGAATTTACGAAGTAAATAAAAGTAAGTACAGCCAAGAGAAACATTAATCCTGAAAAGATTGCTAGTTGAATTTTTTTATTCCTGCTATTGAAGATGATTAAGAATAGTATTCCCCAAGCAAGAACAATCATAATTAGTCCACTTGTTGATTTAATCAAAATACAAAGTGCTGTCATAAGTAGGAATAATCCTAGATAGATTATTATGTTCTTGTTTTTTAGTTTTGAAAAGAGTTGAAATTTATTTTTAAATAGAGTTAGGATGACTGGAAAGCCGATAATTCCTATTTGACTAGCAAATACAGAAGCTTCTTGAGAGAGTCCGTTAATTCTGTTGGTTGTTTGAACATAGCTTCCTTGTTCGTAAAATCGAGGAGAGCTCCAATGTGATTCTAGAAATTTGCCAATGAAGGAAGCAGGTTGAGCAAAACATCCAGTTTTTATATAAATTTCTTGCAGAAATCCAACGAAAATTGCGATTCCTAAAAAAAGAAAAATTCCTTTTAAAAATTGAAGGATGTGTTTTCTTTCGGTGACGTTTTGACGAATAAAGAAATAATTTGCCAAAACTAGAAGAATGATCTTTATAAATTGAAAAAAATGTGCCCACGAATCATAAGCAATAAACTGATTTTTAGTATAAATATTTACGATTGCTTGGATCAGTACAAGAAAAGAGAGGAGTGTAAAAACTAGAGGATGAATATGAAAGTTTCGCTTTCCTCGGATAAAATTGATGATCAGCGTAATAACAATGAAAAGTATTGGCAGCGTTAATAGACCAGCAATGTATTCTTTAGTAAAAAATGATATTGGCAGAAAGAAAAAAGGCATAGCTAGAAATCCTTTCCAGTTTGTAAAAAGCAAAGTCGATTCACTTAAAAGTTTACTAAGAATTTGTTAACGATCTTAAAGCGATGAATGGTTTTGGCTATTTTTCCATATTTTGTGAGAAATTTTGAAAACAAAATTTCTTTCATTTAATAACCTAGAAGCCGTGCTTCTAGTGTTAAAAAGCCTTGATTTAGAACCAACGCTTCGCTAACCTACGTTTTTGACAGAAAACCGAAAGTTGTGCGTTAGTCTCAAGTTTTAGAAAAAATTGCGAATTGCCTTGATGATTGGCGCACAAAGTGCGACAGAACCTAGGCGAGATGTACCTCTTGGAGATCAAAAATTCATTTCACTAGAGATCGTCAACAATGTTTTTTGTGAACGATTTTTAATCGTGAAATAGGCTCTAAGAATCTTCATCGCTAGGAGATTCTTAGACAGATTCTTAAGCTTTTGAAATTTCAATTTTCGCTGTAAAAGAGGACAAATGAGCTTATTATCTCATTCGTGCGAAATGAGACTGCAGGCTAGTAAGCGCTTCTTCAGTTCAAAAAAAAGAAATTTAAAAGTTATTCAGCAGGCATTAATTATCAAAGACGATCATGTTCAATCAGTGCTGAAACAACTTCTGAAAGTTTCATTCCATTGGAAGCTTTTAAGAGAACCATATCGTGTGGATGAATTTGTTTTTTTGCTTCATCAATGAGTTCTTGTTTTTCATTTTTTGAGAAGTGAAATACTTTTGTTTGAGGATATTTTTCCCATAAAATTTTTGCCAAATTCTTCATTTCTTCGCCATATAAAATGACGGTTTGAATGGTTTCAGGATTAATTAGAGATGCTAGTTCCTGATGGAATTCTTTTGATTTTTTTCCTAATTCTAACATATCTCCGAGAATAATGATTCGTTTGCCAGAAGTAGGTAATACGCGAAAATATTCTAAGATTAAGTTCATGGCAGTGGGATTTGCGTTATAAACATCAGATAAAATTTCTGCACCATCCGCTCGAGTCAACCATTCTGTACGATTTGGTGTTAATTGAACTTCTTCAAGTCCTTTTTTAATGTTGAAAGTAGCTACGTCTAATTTTCTGCCTATGTAAGCAGCTATTAAAGCATTTTTTACATAAAAACTTCCTGAAAGTGGTAAATGAAATTCTCCTTCTAAAAAATTTAAGGAAAAAGATGTATAATTTTTAGCTTCCTGGATGATTTGTGCTTGAAAATCTGAAGAGTGTGTAAATCCAAAAGTAGTAATTTTTTGTGAAACGTTTTTAGTAAACAATTCAAGTAACGGTTCATCACTGGGAATAATTAGTTCTCCTTGAGGTTTTAAGCCATCGATGATTTCTATTTTTCCTTTTGCAATTTTTTTACGTGTGCCAAAATTTTCTAGATGAGATTCTCCAATCATGGTAATTGCAGTAATATCGGGTTTTGCAATCATTGATAGTAAGCGCAGATCTTTTGGATGATCCATTCCCATTTCTAAAACTAATGTTTCAGTGAAATCGGGCATGGACAGAATTGTATAAGGAAGACCAATTTCGTTATTGTAATTGCCTTGTGTTTTGTAGGTTTTGTAGGTAGTTGATAGGACAGAAGCAGTTAGATCTTTGGTACTTGTTTTTCCGTTCGAACCGGTGATGGCAATGGTAATAGGTTTTATTTTTGCAAGAAAGTAGGATGCCAATTGTTGCATAGCAAGAAGTGTATTCTTTACTTGAAAATAGACCATTCCACTAGGTGCTTGTGTTGATTTTTCAGACCAAAGAGTAGCGATTGCTCCATTTTCTTGGGCTAATCGGGCAAATTCATGTCCGTTACGCTGCCCATTTAAAGGAATGAATAAATTTCCTGCTTTGATTTTTCGAGAATCAAATTCAACGCCAGTGATTTTTTGATTAGCAAATGACTTGGAGATATTATTCTCTGCATGGACTGCTTTTGCAATTTCAAGAAGTGATAAATTCATAGGGTTCGTTCCTTTTCGAAAAGGTTTGATAGATTGTTTAGTAGATACGCTTAAAACCTGTTTATGGCCTTTGTAATATCGAAATTTTTGCATTGTGGTTTTCATTTATTTCATCCATAGAGATACAAGTTAATGTATTTTATCGATTATCAACTCCTTTTCGTAAGCTTTTAAATTACTGAGATCCTAAGCTTGATTCACAGTTTTCAAAAGTTTTTACCGCAAAATAATGCTGTTTTTCAGCAAAGCGTTTTTCTGCTAGATGAATAAGTTCTTCAATAAGATTAGAATAATTTAGCCCCATATTTTCCCACAGTAGAGGATACATTGAAAATTCTGTAAATCCTGGCATGGTGTTGAGTTCGTTAAAGAACAGTTTATTTTCTTTCGTTAAGAAGAAATCACAGCGTGCAAGTCCAGAACCTGCTAAAGTTATATATATTTTTTTTGCATATTCACGAGCTTGTTGGTTAATTTCTTCAGGGATATTTGCGGGAATATCCATACTAATTTGGTTGTCAATGTATTTTGCATGGTAATCATAGAAATCAACATTTTTGATGATTTCACCAGCATTAGTGGTTTGTACATCGTCATTGCCAATTACACCAATTTCAATTTCACGAGCCTTGATTCCTTGCTCCACCAGTGCACGAGAGTCATATTGAAAGGCAAGTTCTAAAGAGGTTTGTAATTCTATACGATTTTCTGCGCGTGAAATTCCGATAGAAGATCCAGTATTTGCTGGTTTTACAAATACTGGATAAACTAAGTGTCCTTCAATTTTTTCAAAAACGGAAGAAGTTTGCTTTGACCAATCATTGTTTAGGACTGGAACGAAAGGGAGTTGTAAAATTCCTTTGGTTTGCAGTAGATATTTGGTAGTTATTTTATCCATAGCAACTGCAGAGGCAAGTACTCCTGTGCCTACATAAGGCATGTTGATCGTTTCGAGAAATCCTTGAATGGTTCCATCCTCTCCCATGGGGCCATGTAAGACTGGGAAAACAACGTCTCCTAAATTTTTGATGAAGCAAGGGGAGATAAGTTCTGTGGTTTTCTCTAAAATGTTTTCAGAGGTTGGTTTTTCAGTCAAAAAAGGACCTTTTAACCATGTTCCTTCTAGAGAAATGGAAATTGTTTGTATTTCATAATATCTGTAATCGAAGGCTTTTATAACTGATAAAGCAGATAGAATAGAGATTTCTCGTTCCGCACTGCGTCCTCCATAGAGTATCACAATTCTTTTCTTCATTTAGTGAGCTTCCTCCATTAGAATTTAAATTTTATTAGTAATTAGTATAGTATTTAAGTAAGACCGCCGTAGAGGAATTTGAATAATGAAATAGCGATAATTGCAGCAATGATTGGAGAAATTACAGGAATCCAAGCATACCCCCATTGAGACTTCCCTTTGTTTTTTAATGGTAGAATTGAATGAAGAATTCTAGGACCTAAATCCCGTGCAGGATTCAGTCCAGGACCTGTCGGGCCACCTAAAGAGGCTACTAGACCCATTACTAAAAATCCAAGTGCTAAGTGTCCAATTTCTAAAGAAGCGGCGTGAAATCCAGTATTGGTTTGATTCACTCCAAAGAATAATTTTGTGATGTTCATTGCTCCAAAGAATAAAATGAAAGATCCGAAGAATTCGTTCAAAAATCCGTTTAATTTGGAATTTGCGTTATCTATTGTAGAAAAGGTTCCTAAAATAATGTTTTTATTTTCAGTTTGATCATAAAAAGGTTTGTAAACGATGACGACAATTAGTTGCCCGATAATTGCTCCTAAAAATTGTGCAAAAATATATGGAATTACGTGTGCCCAAGGAAAAAATTCGTTAATTGCTAATGCTAAGGTAAAAGCAGGATTAATGTGACTTCCTGAAACATTACCGAACATTAATGCAGGGATAGCTACCCCCATTCCATACCCCCAGGCAATCGCCATCCATCCAGAGGCGTATCCTTTTGTTCCTTTTAATTCAACATTCGCCACTGCACCATTACCTAAAATAACTAAAAACATTGTCCCCATAAACTCTGTAACGTATTTAATAAACCAACCACTTGAATTAGCAGTGTCCATTAATGTTGACCATGAAACTTCCATGATAAATCCTCCTTAGATTTTTTAATCAATTAAATTAACAGGCTCTTAATTTATTTTTGTTTTCTTATTCTTAATTCTTTTACTACAAAGTTTCGTAGTATAATCAAATTTCACATTCTGCTTCATTTTATCAATCTTTCTTAAATTTTCAATTCATTTTTCAGTTTGAATTTACCCATATAAATTGTAACTCAAAACCGTCCACCCATCAAAACTCAGTTAATCAGCACGTTAAGCATTGTCCAGGGAAAGGTGGAGATTTTTTGAGGTGCTTTTTCCTCAAAAAATACTACC
>JAITQW010000048.1 GCA_031288715.1 Lactobacillales bacterium
TTCTTTGGAATAAGTTTGGCGGGGTTTTCTAGACATCATTGGGTTCTCCATTGTGCGTGTTATTAAGTAATTTTCTTACTCCTTATAAATTCTGTCTAGATTACTGTAGACGATTCAAACTTTATTCTAATTTTCATAGTTTGAGTGAAGTAATTTTATCGGATTCGATTGAAAGGATAGGGGAAGGTTGTTTTTACAATTGTTACAACCTTCAAAAAATAACACTTCCCAATAATATCGTTGAGATTCCTTCCAAATGTTTTTCTGATTGTTTCATTAAAGAAATAACTAATTTTCCCTATGACGATGAAATAGCAAAAGACGCTTTTAGGGGCTGGCTTTATATTCCAAAACCGATTATTCCAAAAAATGAAGATGAAATGAGAACGATGGATAAATTAAAAGAATTAGGAATTGTAAGCAAAAAAGGTTATTTACGTAAAGGAAAACAATTAGGGAAAGGGCAATTTGGATCTGTCTATGAATCTTTAAATGAAAAATATGTTTTAAAAGAAATTACTGCAGGGATTAGTTATTATAAAAAAATGAAGCAATATAACATTGATCCTAAAACATTAAAGCTTTGTTCACGACCAATTTATTCAATTAATAGAATTGATGTATCAAAGCGAAAAGATGGAAGTTTGTGGCAGGTGAATGACATAAATAATAATAAGTGTATTTTTAACACTTATTATGAAGTACTGATTGGAGCCATTACTCTTTTTAATTCGCTTGCAAGAGTGCATGAAAGAGGGATTTTCCATAATGATGTTTATAATATGAATATCTTCATACAAAAAGAAAAAACAAAACTTTCTATGGCAGATTTTGGAGAAATTATTAGGAATAATTCATATTCTTCAGATATTTATAATACGATTTTTTCTTATCGACTGTTTTTATCAGGTTGTAAATTTAATGGTAATTTAGGAGGAGCTCTCTTTGGTAAGCCCATTGAGGTAGCTGGTATTGGTGTAGAATTATTAGAAGCGCATAAAAAAATAGACCAAGGAATTAAGGAATTTATTAAAAGGTTTTCTGAAGAAGATCAAGCAATAATTCGTGATATTGTGGACGTTTTAAATAACTCTATGTCAGTAAGTTCTTATAAGATAAAAGACAAACTTTTTGAAGTAGCTAAAAAACACAACGTGCGACTTCCTAAGAAAATTGAACTGGAATTAAATCGCCATGCTGATAAAGAAGTTCGGGAAAAACTTGAAAAAGATTTTGCATGTATTGAAGGTTATGCAGGAAAAGATTTTAAAGAAGAACTTGATGGGATTGCTGCAAAGGTAGGAGCTTAAAATTTTTGTGAATTCAAATCGTTGTCCTGACTGATTTTTTGATAGAAAATTTTATTAACGAATTTGGTTTAGGGATTTTAAAATTGATCAAACTACATGAAATCAATGCTGTAACTAACGGTTGACTTCATGTAGTTTTTTAATAAGTTTAGTAGAGAGCCTGAAATGTTTAATTTCTATATTTTCTTTTGATTCGTAGTAAATTATTGATTGAAAATTTATATTTTTGGCAGGAATTTTAATGGATGACCAAAAGAATGAGGAGATAAAGAAATTAACAATGGACAAACCGATTAGCTATTCAGCAACAAAAACTTTCGGGAACTTTGAAATAACTCCATCTTAAGTTTTTTAACTAGAACTACGGATTTTAAAAAGAATTTCATTATGATATAATTTCAATGCGTAAAAGTTGAAAATGACAGATAGTCTTTTTTCTTTGTTTTGCGAAAAAAAGAAGCGATTTTCGTTACACACTGATTTTTTAGGGGATCTAGTATAAAGAATAGAATAAGTTTGATCGAAGAGGAGATTATTAGAAAATGTCAAAGTTAGTATTTGCACGTCATGGTTTATCTGAGTGGAATCAAAAAAATTTATTTACTGGTTGGGCAGATGTTGATTTAGCGGAACAAGGAGTCGAAGAGGCAATTAAAGCAGGTCAGTTGATTAAGGAGGCAGGAATTAAGTTTGATATTGCCTACACATCTGTATTAACACGTGCAATTAAAACAACGAACTATGTCTTAGAATTTTCAGATCAATTATGGGTTCCTGTGGTTAAATCTTGGAGGTTGAATGAGCGTCACTATGGTGGATTAACAGGTTTGAATAAAGCAGATGCAGCAGAGAAACATGGTGAAGACCAAGTTCATATCTGGCGTCGTTCTTACGATGTTTTACCTCCAGAAATGCCGAAAGATGATCAATATTCTGCGCATAAGGACCGCCGTTATGCTTCTTTGGATGATTCAGTTATTCCAGATGCAGAGAATTTAAAAATTACTTTGGAGCGGGCTTTGCCGTTTTGGGAAGATAAAATTGCTCCTGATTTGAAAGATGGTAAAAATGTTTTTGTTGGAGCGCACGGTAACTCGATTCGAGCTTTGGTGAAGCATATTGATCAGTTATCGGATGATGAAATTATGGATGTAGAGATTCCTAATTTTCCACCGCTTGTGTATGATTTAGATGATAATTTGAATATGAAAAAGAAGTACTATTTGGGAGATTAAGGCAAGTTGTCTTTTTAAAAAATTATGGATTTTATATTTATTGTGTGCTATCCTAATTTCGAAAAGTTAAGATATAATTTTTATTAATTATTAAGAGAGGATGTTTACATATGGAAAATTGTTATATCAATTCGTTGTTAATACGTAGCTTAATAGGTGTTAGTTTAGATGCTGCAGGAGTTATCTTAAATGCAATGGATGTGGCGGGATGGATTTCTTTAGCTGTTGGATTAACAGGAGTTGGTGCTACTGCTAGTGGAATTATTTTAGCTCAACGAGCAGCTATTATGGGGGTTTGTCGAAGAGCCGGTAGAATGGCGGCAAAAGCGTATTAGTGAAAATGAATTCAAAAAGGAAAATAAGGCTTATTAATTGGCTCCTTTTTTTAATTCTCTTTTATTTGATTACTGTTCATACGAATCATTTGATAGAACAGATGGGATTTTTTTCTTGGACGAATATACAGCCTCTTTGGCGTTTTATTGACAAAAAGTCTTTTATTTTTTTAATTTATATTTTTCAGATGATTCTTGCTCTTTTGGGGATCATTTTCCAAAGTATATGTATTTCTTTACTAGCTAATTTAATAACAAAAGAGAAGATAAAATTAAGAATTTCCATACTTTTTGCTTTGGTTGGGTGCAGTATAAATTTATTGATAAATATAGAAGTTTTTTCATTTTTTCGCTTTTTAAATTTGAAACAAATGATTATTGTTGGCACCTTCCCAATCTCTTGTTTGATTGCAGGATTTTGTGCAACTGTTTATCTACAAAAGAAATTAGATCAAAAGATTAAAATAATTTGGTTTAATTTATCCTTTTTTATGCTAAATATTATTTTATATTTGCTTAATATCGGAAAGAATCTTATTAATTAATCAAACAGGAGCTTTTATGATGAATAAGGAAAAGAAATTTAAGATGACGCTTATGACAATCTCTATTTTTTCTGCTATCACTATGATTGCTACAATTGTTTATTATGTTTATGTGTTTATAAAAAAGCTATCATGAAGATAAACTATTGGAAAGTTAGAAAATATCAGAGGCAGCGTAGAGAGGAATATCAAATAAAGAAATTTTTTCATTCCTTGTTGTCTTCATTTGAAGGTAGTGATAAAAATTTTTATTTTTATTAATTGTTTATTAAAATATTTATTTCCTTTAATTGTTGGTACAGTTGTTGTTACTTGTGCATTTATAGAGATTTCTTCAGTTTTTATTATAGTAGTTTTTTTATTTATTTTATTTTTCAATAATCATGAAAAGATTATTGAAAATAGCGATTCTTGCGAAATTGAATTTTTGACAATGAATATATTATCAAAACAGACGATACAGCAAAGAATTAAAATTTATTTTCCTCTAATTTTTCAAAATACAGTGATTTTTATTTTTGCGTGGATAATTTTTGCTTGCTTTCATAAAAGCTTTTTGGACGCCTTTTTTGGTATTGCTATCAGTTTAGGAGAGCCTGTGATTGAATGGTTTATTATTGCGCGAAATAATTTTTTGATGAGGGCATTTAGAAAAAATGATGTTTCTATTTTAAAGAGCAGAGTACCTGTAGTTATGAGAGGTAATTTGGAAAATATTTTTAGTTTGTCATTTGCAAGAATGTTTTATCCAATTAAAAAAAAATTTATTAGACCTTTTTCAATTGTCTTTATGATTCTTTTGGTTGTTTTTCTTTTTTTAAAAAGAAAAAATTTGTGGAATGATGATATTTTCTTTTTCTACTACTGTTCTATTTTGCCATCTTATTATCATTTTTTTATTAAAAAAATCATTGATAAGACAGATTTTTTTTATTTATCGGAGATAAGTAATTATTACTATATGAAGAAATTTTCCTTACGGAGTGTGTTTGTGAAAGAATTTTCTAGAATACTTTTTACTAATACATTGGTTATTATTTTTCTTTTGTTACTTCCAATATTTTTTCTTCAATCTTTATTGTTTGCTTTATTGGTCAGTTTTTTTATGTTGTTCTTATTTTATTTTATTGTGGAATTGAACATGTTTCAAAAAACAGCTATTGTAAGGGATTCGATGGCGGAATTAAAGTTTGGCTTTTATTTAAATCCTTTAGAATTTATTGAAGATTTCTTTGTGATAGGTAGCGCTATGTACTTTTCCAGCGCTTGGCTCTTTTATTGTACAAGAAGCAATAAAATGTTTTTGCTTCAAGTTTTTCCATTTATCTATTTTTGTTTTGTAATTATTTACATTTTTATTAAGGAGAGAGTAATTTGTGCTGAAAATCAAAAAAATAGTGAAAAAATATGAAGGAACTGATAAAAATACGTTGGATATTTCTGAAATAAGTTTTAAGCGAGGAACAATTACGAAAATTATTGGTGCTAACGGTATTGGAAAAACAACTTTTTTATCTATATTGGCGGGATTGATGGATTTTGAAGGAAAGATTAGTTTTGATAAATACTCTATTAATGAAGATTATCAAAAATATTTATTGGTGACGTCTTATATTGGGAATGATTTATTTTTGTACGATTATTTGACTGGTAGAGAGATGATTTATTTTGTTCAGAAGATGATTAATTCTAAAAAAGATATTGATTGTGATTTGATTAATTTTATTGATGAATCTGGTTTATCAGAATATTTAGATATTTTCACCAAAGAGATGTCGTTAGGGACAAAACAAAAATTAAGTATTGTTTTAGCGCTGCTTGTTAGTCCAAAAGTGTTATTGTTGGATGAACCTTTTGTAAATTTAGATGATCATTCTAAAATAGCTTTAATTAAACTTTTAAAATTAAAATCAAAGGAGGATCAATTAATAATTATTTATGCTACTCATTTGCCAGAGGATACGGTTGGAGAATTATCGGATGCAACAATTCAATTGACTAAAAGAGATGGAGAGGGTGCTGATTTGGTATGGCAATAAAAATTCTCTCTAATCCTTTAAAATATATTTTTATCATTTTTTTGAGTATAGGTATTTTTGCTCTAGGGGTAGGTTATTTTTTATCTGCGCCTATTCAGCCGCATCCTAAATTAGATCCAAAATTTTCGATTATTTTTCTAAATAATTTAAAAATTCATATGAAAACAATAGTTGATATATTTTTATCTTTTGGTATTGCTTCAATTTATTTTGTTTGGTGCCAATTTTTTCTTGTTGGCGTTTTGATTGGTGGAGCTAGAAAAAGCACAGGAGATTTTATTTCGAGTATTTCATTTTTTTGGATTCATGGAATTTTAGAACTGGTTACCGTAATTTTAACAGCTAGTATTGTTCCATTTATTTTGGCATCTATTGTGTCTTTGATTTTGAAAAAAACGGATATCACATTGAATTTAAAAAAATTTTTTAATAAAACATTAATTCTTATAGGGGTATTGTTTATACTAATATTTGTTTCCGCATTATTGGAAACATTTATTGCTCCGAATTTTATTATTTGGAATAGATGATTTTTGACTTAGGGTGTGTTTATTCTCTTTATATGATCTGTCTTTTTTTATTTTTCAGTGGACGGGTTTATGTTACAACTTGCCTGAAATGAAACAAAATTCTTTTAGACAAAAAGAAGTCCCTTCTTTATAATAATAGATAAAATTATATAGATTTTACCATGAAAACAAGAGCGACTTCATTTAAAAGGTTTGCTATTCTTTGAATGAAAATCCAAAAAATGAAAACTAGATAAAAAACTAAATTACACCTATTGATCAATGTAATTGTCTATGTTAGAAGGTTTTTAATATGAAAAAAATTTTTAATCTTTTCTTAAAAGATCTAGCTAGAACCAAGTACATAACTCCAATAATTATTGTTTGCGGAACATTTCTTTGCTCTACGTTAATTTTGACACCACTTGAATTTTTACAAAATTTTATCTCCAACAATACTTGGATGGCAAGCACGAATGTGTTCGAAAATACTTTTGATATAACTTTTAGTGGAATCTTCTTGATCTTGCCTTGTTTTCTTTTAACCGTTTACCAACAACAAGTAGCAACAAAAAAAGTTTCTCCAGATGTTGTTCTCTCAAGATATGTGTATTGGCTCTTTTTTTACTTCTATCAATTTATTTCACTATTCATATTTCTAAAAATTTATAATCACTTTACCATGAAAGACTTCCTTCCCATTTTTATCCTATTTTCCACTATGATGATTATCGTTATTTCAATGATTGTTCCACTGTCTTTTCTACATAATTTCTGGCCAATGTACTTCTTTAGCATTGCCATTTTTTGTTGTTTTTCTATCTTTGCAAAAACTGCTTATAAAATAATGAACCACGAAGCCATGCAAATTTTTAACAAGATGCCTATATTTTCCATCTCTATTTTGCTCATCATTGTAATTTTATCTTCCTCTATCTTTGTATCAACAAAATGCTTTAAACATCACAAATAATCATCTTATCTCATATGATTATCAAAAAAATCTTATAAAGTAGATAATGTTATTTAATTTATCCAAATATAACCTTTTTAAAACTAATGAAAGGAGGTGATAAATGATGAAAAAAATGGAAAAACCATGTATTTCTGCTAATACAAATATGGCTTGGTGCGGGGCAACTGCCAATCCCGTATTCTTAGGAATAGGGGTAGGGACTGCTCTACCAGCTACAATGTCCGCAGCTGTTTGTACTTTGCCTGCATTCGCAGCAGCTAAAGGTGGTTCTTTTGCTCTTTAGTAAAATTTTTTCTTTATAAATAAAATTATACAGAGCATAAACTAACCTAAGTAAGACATATTTCAGGTATTTATGCTCTGTATAATTTAATCATTGTGCAAAACTAAACTAATCCTACTCTCGCCCTCACAGGGGCAAATGTTTTTCGATGAATAGAGGAAACTCCATATTTTGTTAACGCTTCTAAATGCTTTTTCGTTCCATACCCAGAATGTCTTTCAAACCCATACTCTGGATATTTTTTGGCATAGTTTTCCATTATCTTATCCCTGGTTACTTTCGCTACAACACTCGCTGCGGCAATCGAAACACTACGAGTATCTCCTTTAATTAAATTCTTTTGAGGCAAATCATGCACTAACTTCATTGCATCAATCAACAAAAAATCAGGAGCAATCGGTAAATGATTAATCGCGAAAATCATCGCCTTCTTACTTGCTTCGTAAATATTAATCTCATCAATAACATTCGGCTCTACCATGCCGATTCCAACTCCCTGTGCTTCCTTTAAAATAAACTCAGATAACTCCTCTCGCCTCTTCTTAGAAAGTTTTTTGGAATCATCCAAGCCAAGAATTCGTAAACCTTTAGGTAAAATCACTGCTGCTGCCAAAACAGGACCAGCCAACGAGCCTCTTCCTACCTCATCAATTCCAGCAATCAAATGATATCCATTCGATATCGCTTGATTTTCAAATACTGACATCTCTTGATATTTCACTATTAAACTTGCATACTTTTGTAATCGATGTCTTGCCTTATCGAGTTCTTTTTGTACACTTAAACGAGGGTCTTGCGCAAACTCTTCCAACCTTGAATCTTGAAAACACTCTACCTGTTCCAAAATTAACTTTATTTCAGCAACCGAAAAATTAGGATAACTCACCACCTAGCAAAACCTCCTTCTCTTCAAACAAATCCAAAGTATACCTCCCCAATTTACCGGATCGAACATCTAGAACCATTTTTTGGCTTGCGCGCTCGTAATCTTCACAATATCCTTGTTTTCGAGTAATTGACATTAGTAAATCCACTGGCGATAAGTACATTTCTTTATTTGTCAATTGATAATATTTCTGCATAGAATTAGGAAAATGCTTCAAAAAAAACTCCAATACGTACAATGCCAAGTCGTCTACGTGTAATAAAGCATCCTTGATTGCACCGATTAACGCTAATTTTTTCCCAACTTCTTCATTTTCAAACTTTGGCCACAAAATACCAGGAGTATCCAATAATTCTAAATTATAATCTAAACGTAACCATTGTTGACCCTTCGTAATACCCGGCCTATTTCCTACCTGCGCTTTCTTTTTTCCAATTAAACGATTTATTAAAGTAGATTTTCCAACATTTGGAATTCCAACTACCATTGCACGAACTGCTCGCGGCTTTAATCCACGAATTTGCTCCCGGTCTATCTTTTTTTTCAAAATCATTCTATTTTCAGAAAAAACTTTCTTTACTCCAACATTATCTTGCGCATTTATCACTAAAGAATTTTGACCTTGACTTTCAAACCATTCCTGCCACTTCTTAGTTTGGGTTATATCACTTAAGTCTGTCTTATTCATTAAAATAAGTCGCGGCTTTTGCTTCAAAATTTGATCCAACATCGGGTTTCGACTAGAAATAGGCAACCTGGCATCCACCATTTCATAAACGATATCTACAAATCGTAATTTCTCCTGCACTTCTTTTCGTGCCTTTGCCATATGTCCGGGAAACCACTGAATATTAGTCATATACTCTCTAACAACCTTTCCTGTCCAACCATCAAAATGAAAAAACTCCCAACAAGAGTCTCCTTTCTCTTACTTAAGAAAGTGATACAAAGTGTAATGATAATTATTTTATTGTCCGTTGCAGTGATTTTAGATTTTCTCTCATCACTGAAAGATAGTCTTTACCTGCTTTTATCTCAGACTCTGGCAACCCTTCAAGCGGACTCAGTACTTCTATAGCCACTCCAGCTTCTTTCGCCAATGTTTTAGCAATCTTCGAAGAAACGGTCTCTTCAAAATAAATTACTTGAATTTTTTCTTTTTCCACATACTGTTTCAATTCCACCAAACGAGCTGATGTCGGCTCTTCTTCTGGTGAAACTCCTGTAATAGCAATTTGCTCTAAATCATAATCCTTTGCAAGATAAGAAAATGCTGCATGCGAAGTAACAAATTTCCTTGCATGAGCATTTTGAAAAGCTGTCTTGTAGTCAGCATCCAACTGCTTTAGCCTCTTCAAATAATCCTGTGCATTTTTTATAAAGACTTTCTTTTTATTCGGAAATTTTTTAACCAATCCTTCACAAATATTTTTTACTTCCTTCATGGCAAGTCTTGGCGAAAGCCAAACATGTGGATCTTTTCCTTTATAATGATGCTCTTCCTCATGATGTGAACTTTCTAAAAAATTAATTCCCTTCGAAGCATTGATCATTTCTGTATTTTTAGAATCAATTGTTTTTTCTACCTGCGACACCCATGTTTCTAAATTCTTACTATTGTATATGAACACCGACATTTCCGTTAGATTTGCCATATCTTTTACACTAGGTTCAAACTCATGTGGCTCTACTGTTGCTGGAATCATCAATTCAACGCTTCCTTCCTTTCCTACCACATTCTTAGTAAAATCATACATTGGATAGAAAGTTGTCATCACTTTCACTTCCGACTCTTTTAATTTATTTGAAGATAAGGAACCACATCCCACAATCATTCCTAAAACCATAAGGAAAGTACCCCCCCAATAAAATTTTTTTCTCAAAATTAATCCTCTATTCTTAATACTTTCTATAACCCAATTCTGATTCTGTAATTTTTATCCTTTTTTATCGAGATGAACTAAGTGAGCGAACTAAATAAACTTCTGCATTTAAATTACATCCCTTCATTCCATTATAAGCACGAAGAGCCTTTTTTTGATTTTGAAACAAACCAAAAACGCTCGAACCACTTCCACTCATCATAGCACCTTGTGCACCCAAAGAAAACAAATGCTCTTTAATTTTTGCAATATTTGGATAGAAATCTTTCACTGCGTCTTCCAAAGTATTCCCCATACTTTGACACATAAATTCAAAATCTTCTGCTTCAATAGCAGAACGTAGTTTTTTTATATCTGGATGATTCACATTTTCAGTATTATCCAATCGCATAAAAGCATACCTCGTTGAAACACCCTTTACAGGTTTAACCAAAAGAACCCAACAAGGTTTCATATCTCTTATCTTTTCAATTTTTTCGCCACGACCCGAAACAAACGCTGTATTACCATAGATACAGTATGGAACATCACTGCCAATGCTTACTCCCATCTCTGCCATTTCTTCTAAATTTAAATCTAAATTCCACATCCTATTCAATGCTCGAAATGTCGCTGCACAATCTGAACTACCCCCTCCAAGTCCTGCAGCCGTTGGAATATTCTTCTCAATTTCAATTTCTAATCCTTTAGATATTGAAAATTTTTTCTTCAATAATTCAGCTGCTTGATACACACAATTTCTACCATCAAGAGGTATAGAATAATCATTTGTGCTTAATCTAATTTCATTCTTAGAAATTTTTCGAAACGTCAGATAATCATTTAAATCAACGCTTGTCATAATCATTTCCAACTCATGATATCCATCTCCTCGAGGATAAAGCGTATTTAAACATAAATTTAATTTTGCTGGTGCTTTTTCAATAATTTCCATAATGTCACCCCCTAATTCAAAAATAAAAATTGTTTTCGTCTAAGAACTCACGTCAAACGCATGAAGAATTTTTGGGTTCACAGAGAATGGTTTTAAGCGATTTAAAATTTTTGAACGATTTTTTTTACAAAACATTCGCTTAAAATACTTCTCTCACGCTTATTTTTTCGCATAATTCTTTCATGCGTTTGGCGTGCGAAGAACCTGTTTCACGATTAAAAATCGTTTACAAAAAACATTGTTAACTTGCCTCTAGTGAAAAGAATTTTTTGATAACAGCTTAATAAAAGTTTTTCATCATTTTTTGTAAGATAAGTAGCGGTTCTTAAAAAAGTTTTACAACGCTATTTTCTAAATTTATAAAACAGACGTGGTTAACAGCTCTATTACACGGCATTTCGTTTACTGCAAATAAATTTTCTTCTCTATTTCTTTGGATCAAGCATTGACAAACTAACTCGCATCTTTTCTTGAGACACTCCAATCACCCACACTTGAACAATATCTCCTACAGATACTAATTCCGTTGGATGCTTAACAAATTTTGAACTCATTCTTGAAATGTGGACCAAACCATCATTTTTCACTCCGATGTCCACAAAAACACCAAAATCAACCACATTTCGCACCGTTCCCGTTAATTCCATTCCTTCAGTCAAATCTTTTATTGATAACACATCTGAACGCAACAACGGTTTAGGAGCATCCTCACGTAAGTCTCGCCCAGGTCTTGCCAAAGCATCTAAAATATCCTGCAAAGTTAATTCGCCAATCTCAAGAGACTCTGCTTTATCTTTCACATTGATCCCTCTCAAAGAAGTATTCAACTTTTCACTTCCCAAATCACGAACAGTAAACCCAAGTGAAGCCAATAACCTCTCTGCCACGTCATAACTTTCAGGATGGATTCCCGTATTATCTAGTGGATTCTTACCGTCTACAATTCGCAAAAAACCAGCAGCCTGCTCATAAGCTTTTGGACCTAACCTGGGAACTTTCTTCACTTGCACACGACTCAAAAAAATCCCTTCTTCTCGATATTTCACCAGATTTTTAGCAATTATCGAATTGAATCCTGAGACATGTTCCAATAGTTGAGGACTTGCTGTATTAACATTTACACCTACCTGATTGACTGTTGTTTCAACCACAAAGTTTAATTGTTTTTCCAAGCCACTTTGCGACACATCATGTTGATATTGCCCAACACCAATCGCTTTAGGTTCAACTTTTACTAGTTCCGCCAAAGGATCAAGTAAGCGTCTTGCAATCGAAATAGCACTTCGCCGTTCTACAGGTAAATCAGCGAATTCATTACGTGCAATCTCAGAAGCCGAATAGACAGAAGCGCCTGCTTCGCTAACAATTGTATAAAAAACCTTGCGTGAAATATCTTTTAAAACTTCCACCACAAACTGTTCACTCTCACGACTCGCCGTTCCATTACCAATTGCAATCGTGTCAACTTCATATTTTTCAATCAACTCTTTCAAATCTTTTTTTGCCTTATTAACTTCTGAAACACTCGCAGGTTTCACAGGATAAATCACCTGGGTCGTTAACATCTTACCTGTATGATCCACCACCGCAAGTTTTGCTCCCGTTCGATAAGCTGGGTCAAATCCTAATATCGTCTGCCCTTTTAATGGAGACTGCAGCAATAGATTTTTTAAGTTTTCCCCGAATAACAAAATGGCTTCTTCTTGTGCTTTATCCGTTAATTCCGCACGAATTTCTCGTTCAATCTGCGGTCTAATAAATCGTTTAAAAGCATCTAAATATGCTTTTCGAAGCAAATTTCTAACCTCTTCATTCACATTTGATGGAATCAGTGTTTTTTCGAAATATACATTCAAAAATTCTTCTTCAAAATCCAGATTAACTGCCAAAATTCCTAATTTTTCTCCCCGATTCATCGCTAAAACTCGATGATTTTGCATCTTTAACAAGCGCTCGGAAAAATCATGATACATGTCAAAGATTCCTTTTTCGTCTAGAGATGAATCCTTTTCAGAACTAGTTAAAATACCCGTTCTTTCAAAAAAATTCCTCGTCCACGCTCGAAGTTTTACATCTTCCCCATAAAACTCTGCCAAAATCTCATGCACACCATTATAAACATCTGAAATAGTGTAAATTTCTTGTTCTTCGTTCAAAAATTTCTGCGCTTCCTCTTCCAAATACTTCCCTTCAGGAGAATTTAACAACAGATCAGCCAACGGTTGCAAACCCTTCTCTTTTGCAATCGTCGCTTTCGTTCTTCGCTTTTGCTTGTACGGACGATACAAGTCTTCAACTATCTGTAACTTATCAGCACTCAAAATATTTTTTTGCAGCTCTTCCGTCAATTTATCCTGCTCCTCAATGGAAGACAACACAGAAAGTTTGCGCTTCTCAAGCGTCTCAATTCTCTCGTATCCTTGAGATATTTCAAGAATCGCCACCTCATCTAAGTTACCTGTCTTTTCCTTGCGGTAACGTGCAATAAAAGGAATCGTATCACCCTCAGATAACATCCTTAAAGTACTTTCTACTTGAAATTTTTTATACTGTGGAAAAATTTTTAAAAGTTTAGCTAAGTACTCAAAGTCATCCTTGGTTACAGTCATTTGTATTTCTCCTATTAATTATAACTCACTATTAAATTCATTTTTACTACCTGCCTAATTACTTAATTTAGTCTAATGCGTTACATACCAGGTATTTATACGATCAGCCAGATTCTTCTTCAAATCGTAATAAAAAAGATCGTAATCATATCGATGCAAAATTCCATAAGGCCAGAAACTTCCACTATCTATATCTACATTTGTCACAACACTTCCCCTTTTTAAATCAAGACTAGCATCTGCAAAATTACGAATAGTAATAGGCATATTCGCACCAAATCGTATAAAACTCCCAGCGCTCTCTTCCTTAGAAGCATAAACAGCATCTCGGTGCCAATTCACAGGATTGATTACTAATGATTTTTTAGGATTTACAAAAATAAGCGGATTAATAGCTGCACCCTCCTGCTCTGTATTATAAGAAATGACTACTCCAGTGTCATTCGCTCCTTCGGCAAATGACAATCTTACCTCAGTAATAAAATCTTCATCTATTGAAAATCCAATCAAATACGCAGCAATCATCCGATTCAATATCTCAGAATGCTTCTCACGTATCCATCTTAAAAGATGTCGCATTGTAATCGTTCCCTGAGAGTGAGAAGCAAAAATGATCGGACGCTCGTTATTATAATTTTCAAGGTAGTATTCAAACGCATTTTTTACATCCACTGCGGGAATACGCGCAACCTCGTTGTCAATATTTTTCAAACTGCCCAATTTTTCAAAATATGACAATCCAAACTGTCGATAGAAGGGAGCATACACATTTGTCCCTTCAAAAATTCCAAAATGAGCTTCTCTAATCTTCAAAGCTTCATTCCTCATGCCTAAATTAGACACAAGACAAAAATCTTCTTCTTCGGCGAAATAGCAAGTTGGATAAAGATAAAATAAATCGACCTTTTCTTTTCCAATATACGGACTATCTGACATTCCAGGAGCATTCAACCAATTAATTTTTGTCGAGTAATCAATATTCACTATAGCATCTCCTTCATTAGACCTCTTGTAAAACCAAGCATTACGCATCAACCATCACCTCGAACATGGTAGATTTTATGTCTACCAAGCAGCGAAATTCTTTGGATTTGTATATTTTTTATATATTAATTATGCTTTGCAAGAAATCTATTAATGTTTATTTTTACGTATTTAAGAGCCAAACTGTATATGACTTTGATCATTATTATTTCACATCTCTATTTTACCGTAAACTTCATCCATGATATACTGAAAAATAAGTAAAGTGAGAGCGTATGACCGAACAATCTAACGATTGTACACTTTTTGGAGGTGATAAAAATGGGATTAAAAATTAATAGAGCTGATAATTTTGATGATCTTTTTAATAAATTTGCTAAGATGGATGATCCAAATGCTGGAAAAAACAAAAAAGAACGCAAAGAAGCAGACAATATCACTACCCCTAAGTTAGCAAAAGGAAAAGGAGTTGATAAAGAACTCGTTGAAAAAGAACGTAAAAAGCGAAAAATTGTGAAATAAAATGTACTCTGTCACGCTTCTCGTGTTTCGCGATTCAAAATCACTCACAGGAGAACCGTTTGTCAATCGTTAAGGTAATTTGCACCTTGAGGTACATCTTGGCACGGATCGCCATTAGGCAGATTGTTAACAATGTTTTTTGTGAATGATTTTTAATCATGAACAATGTTTTTTGTGAACGATTTTTAATCGTAAAATAGGCTCTAAAATCCTGATAACTACTTTTTACTTCGAATTTCCTGCGCAATTCTGCTTAGTTTCCTCATTCGATGGTTGATTCCAGATTTGGAAATTTTCCCACTAGGTAAAATTTCTCCTAATGCTTTAAAATTCATATCTGGATATTGAAGACGCATCTTTGCAAGTTCCGCTAATTTTTCAGGTAAACTTTCCAAGCCTTGTACACGTTTAATCAACCGTATGTCCTCCAGCTGACGAGCTGCCGCATCCACTGTTTTATTCATATTCGCAAGCTCTGCATTCTGCAAGCGATTTACAGAATTTCTAAAATCCCTGAGAATCAACACATCTTCAAATTTAAAACGAGAGATATTTGCACCAATTAATGTCAAAAAATCAGTAATCTTTTCAGCACTTTTCAAATACGTAATCCAACCGCTTTTTCGCTCCAAAATATTAGCAAAGAGCTCATAACTATTCATCATATCTGCCAAATCTCGTGCATGAGACTCATAAGTCGAGTAAATCTCCAAATGATAACGACTCGTCTGAGGATTATTAACCGAACCTCCCGCTAAAAATGCGCCTCGCAAATATGATTTCATCTTCTGAGTATTCCCTTTAATATCACCTGAAACATGGATTGTTAAAAACATCCCATCCAAAATTTTTAAATCAGCTAATACTTCCTTTGCACCTTGCTTTAAGCGAACCACATACACATTATTTTTTTTTAAATTCATCTTTTTACGAACAAGTACTTCGCTACGAAAACCATATGTATCTTTCAACAAAGAGAAAATACGTCTGGCAATCGAAGCATTTTCCGTCTGTATGTTCAGAATAAAGAAGTTTTCCTGAAGTAACAATGAACCATTCATCCGAATCAATGCAGAAAGCTCTGCTCTAGCATGTTCCGGATGAACAATAAGTGTCGTTAATTCTTTTTTTACTTCTGAAGCAAAAGACATGCTTTCCTGCCTTTCTTAGAATCTGTTTCACGATTAAAAATCGCTCACAAAAAACATTGTTCGTGATTAAAAATCATTCACAAAAAACATTGTTAACAATTTCTATTGAAATAAACTTTTAAGCTCCGAGAATGTTAAAAGGCTCTTAACACTACAGGCAATCCAGTTCCGCCATCCATAACCACTTTTTTTCATGAACGATTCACTGTTTCCTTTCTCTTATTCTTATCACGGTGCGTTGTATTTACATGATAATCCAATTTTTTTATCCCTTGTGCTATTCGATCAGTAAACGCCACTGATCGATGCTGGCCACCCGTGCAGCCAATGACAATCGTCAAACTACTCTTCCCCTCTTTCTTATAAGAAGGCAAAATTGGCTGTAACATCGCCATAAAATTCTGGTAAAAAATATCCGATTCAGGAAACTTCATCACATAATCATAAACTGCCTTATCCTGACCATTCAAAGGACGCAATTTGGCTACATAATGGGGGTTAGGTAAGAAGCGCACATCCATAACGATATCCGCATCTATAGGAATACCATACTTAAATCCAAAACTAACCATCTCAACTCGAAATAATGACGAATCGCTTTCCTCACTAAATTCCTTAATAATTTTTTCGCGCAACTGTCTAGGCGTTAGTTCAGAAGTATCAATCAAAATTTTCGAAAATTTCTTCAAAAAACGTAATAATTCTCTTTCTTTTTGAATTCCCGTCAACACTAAACCATCTGTAGCCAAAGGATGAGAGCGTCTGGTTTCTTTATATCTTGACACCAATTCCACATCTTCTGCGTCTAAATATATCATTCGCAAGTGAACTTTAGGAGATTCCAACAATTGATACAAAATTTCTTGCAATTGAACAAAAAAAGAACGAGAACGCATATCTACAACTATTGCAATCTTTTCTACCACTTTTTGCTCTGTTAATAAATCTATAAATTTCGGAATCAATGCAGGAGGCATGTTATCCACTGAAAAGTATCCCATATCTTCAAAAGACTGGATTGCTACTGTCTTACCAGCACCACTCATCCCAGTAATAATCGCTAGTTCAAACTTCTCTTCCATTCTAACATCCCTCACTTTTCCATAATTTTATCTAAAAATAAGTATAGCACGAAAAATTTAGAGAACAACGACAGAAAGCAAATAATATGTGTTCACTTTTAAAATCAACTTGTTTTTATCAGATCTTTGATATATCCTTAAGAAAAATAATAAGGAAAGAAGTGGCTCAAAAATGACGTTCAAAAAAACAAGCGTAAGTTTAAAATATCTCAAAACTGCCCTTCCATCATTAAACAATACAAGAAATACTGTCTCAGATGCCCTTACCTCTGCTAAATCAACCATTACAGAAATTTTAAGAAGCAACTATACAATAAATGTTGTCGGAAGAGATAAAAATGGTTTCTTTACCAAAAAAATAACCACTTTACGACCAACTTCTCAATCAATAAAATGGCACTCAAAAAATCATTAACACATACTTTACGTAAATAAGAAAGATAGCAAGACTTTTAGTTAAAGTTTTACTATCTTTTTTACTTATTTTGATTTTGACACTTCAATTTTGGAAATTCCACCCATGTAAGGACGTAGTATTTCTGGAATGGTGACAGAACCATCTTCATTTTGATAATTTTCCAAAATAGCCGTTACAGTACGACCAACTGCCAAACCTGATCCATTCAAGGTATGCACGTATTGAATATTACCAGATTCATCTCGATAACGAATCTTCGCACGCCTTGCTTGAAAATCCTCAGTATTAGAACAACTTGAAATTTCTCTATACATGTTTTGCGCAGGAATCCACACCTCTAAATCATACGTTTTAGCTGCAGAAAATCCCATATCTCCCGTCGACAAGACAACCACACGATAAGACAAGCCTAGTTTTTGTAAGATACTTTCTGCATTTACCAACATCTTTTCCAACTCATCATATGAATTTTCAGGAGCTGAAAATTTCACCATCTCAACCTTGTGAAATTGATGTAGACGAATTAAACCTCGCGTATCACGACCTGCAGAACCTGCCTCACTACGAAAAGAGGGAGTCAATGCAGTAAAATAAATAGGTAAATCTTTTTTAGCTAAAATTTCTTCACGATAATAATTTGTTAGAGGAATTTCTGCCGTTGGAATCAGAGTGTAAGGTTGATCTTCCAATTGAAAAACATCCTCTTTAAATTTAGGAAAATTTCCCGTTCCAAACATGGATCCATCATTCACCATGTAAGGCGGAATCATCTCTGTATATCCCTCCTTACCATGCTCATCTAACATAAAGTTATATAAAGCACGCTCCAACGTTGCTCCTAAACCTTTATAAAACAAGAAGCGAGATCCTGTCACCTTCGCTCCACGCTTAAAATCTAAAATATCTAGCTTTTCACCCAAATCCCAATGTGCTTGTGGTACAAAAGAGAATTCAGGAATTGCACCAATTCGGTGAATTTCCACATTTGCCCCTTCATCTTCTCCAATCGGTACATCTTTATTAGGTAAATTTGGTAATGTTGCTAAAAGATATGAATACCTCTCATCCACAATTGTTAACTCATCTTCAATTTCCTTGATTCTCACTCCTAAATGTTGCATTTCAGAAATTTTTTCAGCTACATCCTTCTCTGCTCGCTTCAATTGTGCAATCTCATTTGAGACCATATTCCGAGTTTTTTTTAATTCTTCTACATGAACCAAAAGTTTGCGTCGCACTTCATCCGACTCTTTTAACTCCAACAATGAACTTCGCTTCACGCCACGTGTTTCAAGGCTCCCTGCCACTTTTTCAAAATTATCACGAATATTCTTAATATCCAACATAGCCATAACCCCACTTTCATCCTTCGAATATTGTACCAAATTTGAAAAAAAAGGAGCAAACTAATCCCAAAATAGATTGATGTTATGTTTTATACTTGGTTTAAAATAGTTGTGATAAGACTTGGTTAGGGGATTCCCTAAACTAAAACTGGGTCCCCCAACCTATTAACTTGCTCCCAGTTAAATAAATTTTTAATCATGAACAATGTTTTTTGTGAATGATTTTTAATTGTGAAACAGACTATTATGCTCTCAATCTTTCAAACTTTTAACGATATCTTCACTAGGAGTCACTAAAATCGTTTTCTGCCCTTCATAAATAACAAATCCAGCCTTTGCTCCATTAGGCTTTCTTATATTTTTTACAAGCAAAATATCCACAGGAACTTGCGCAGAATAGCGATATTTTGAATAGTAGGCAGCAAGTATTCCTGCTTCCGTTAACGTCATATCACTGGGCGAACTAGAGCGAATAATCACATGTGAGCCTGGAATGTTTTTTGCATGTAACCAATAATCCGTTTTTCTTGCAATTTTCAATGTCAATTTATCGTTTTGCAGATTATTCTTTCCAACCAAAATTTCCGTTCCATCACTGGAATGAAAATGCACAGGCTCACTCAATCTCTCTTTTTTTCCTCTCTTCTTTTTTTGAATTTTTATATACCCTTCAGCGCACAACTCCTCAAAAATCACTGGAACTTCTAGAGGCGTGGCAAGCTCCAATTGTGATTCCACACTTTCTAAATACAAAATTTCTTGCTTCGTTTGCTGAAGCTGTTCCTTAACAATACGCACTGCAATTTTTAATTTTTGATACTTTTGAAAATACTTCTGCGCATTCTGACTCACTGATAAAAACGGCTTTAAAGCGATCACTATCGGTGTATCCTCTTCATAATAATTCGCAAGGGTCACTTCTTTTGCACCTTTTGGAACTTGTGTTAAAAAAGTCGTTAACAGTTCACCCTTACGTCGATATTCTTCCGCACTTTCGGTCTCCAGAAGCGTTACCTGCAATTTTTCCAACTTTTTTTGACTCTTCTTCAAATCTCTTCGAATACGTTGCAAAAGCTCACCCGCTTGCTGCTTCACTCGCTCTTTCTCAGCTCTTTCAAGAAAAACATTATCCAATAACTCACTTAAATTTGAAAATGTTTGTCTTGCTTCTCCCAACGAAACAAAAGGAATCAGTGTAAAATATTCCCTTCCTTCCTTGACATACAAACTGGGGTAGGGAGTCGATAATGAATTCCAAAACTCTTTCCATACTGCTAATTTTTCATTTGGACGTTTCAATAGGCGATTTACCAATTCTTCAGCTGTATCATGTCCTAATCCTTGAAAATGTTTTTGTAAAAATCTAGCATCTAACTCTTCTGCCGTGGATAGAAGTTCAAATACCTTCGTTTCCTTCATTATCCAAGGATTTTCACCGGAGACCATCGGTGGAGCTATATATTCACGACCTGGAAGAAGCGTACGATAAGTATTTTGTGTAAATCCAACATGTTTTATAGCATCCAAAATTTTCCCTGTAGCCTGGTTAAACAATAAAATCGTTGAATGTCGTCCCATCAACTCAGCAATTAAAATTAGATTCTGTAAATCTCCCAGTTCATCCCGACGTCGAAACGTAAAATGCAAAATACGATCATTTTCTATTTGCTTAATCGATTCCAAAATAGAACCTTCTAGATGTTTACGAAGAACCATCGCAAAAGAAAAAGGGACTTCCGGATTTTGATACTTCATATCTGTTAATTGAACTCGAGCATAACTTGGATGAGCAGAAAAAAGCAACTGGTGTGTCTTCCCGTGCGAACGAATTACAAATACTACTTCTTTTTCATATGGTTGATGAACTTTGTTCACTCGTCCACTTACTAATTTTTCTTGCAATTCCTCAGTCAACACATGTAAAAAAACACCATCGAACGACACAATATCTCTTCCTCTCAAAGTAATCTTTCTGATCCTATTCTAGACCTAAATCAAAAAATAGACGAAAGAATCACCACTTTGATTTTTTCATCCATTTTCATCACATTAAAAATTTTAGACCCTATTAACGATCTCCATATATGAACCTTTATGCCGAAAATTCGCTATTAGGTAGACAATTAGCAATGTTTTTTTGTGAACGATTTTTAATCGTGAAACAGAATCTTAGAATATCTAACTCATCTTTACGTCTCTTTTCTTCATCCAACTCTTCAACCATAAAATTGCAGCTGGCAACAAAGAAATCAAAATAATTACTATCATAATGATCTCAAAATGCTCTTTTACAAAAGAAACGTTACCAAACAGATAGCCTGCACTCACACATAAAACAACCCAAGAAATTCCCCCTAAAAGATTATGAATTAGAAACTTGCGGTATGGCATACGTCCACTACCTGCTACAAACGGAACAATTGTCCGAATAATCGGTATAAAACGTCCTAAAAAAATCGCAAATGAGCCATATTTTTTGAAAAAATCATGTGCTTTTACCATATGTTGAGGTTTAATAAATTTACTTAATCTTGGATGTTTTGGCAATGACTCTCCAAAACGTTTTCCAAACTCAAAGTTCAATAAATTCGCAATAAAAGCAGTAACAGATAAACCAATGATTAAAAACCATACAGAAACTTCTGAACCTTTAAGCGCCGCTAAACTACCAGCAAAAAACAGAAGTGAATCTCCTGGCAAAAATGGAAAAATGACAATTCCCGTTTCAATAAAAACAATCGATAACAGCACTAAATAAAAATATACAACATGTTGACTAGACAAGTTTTGAATCATTTCATTAAAATGAAAAAATAATGCTGGCATAATAACTAACCTTTAACTTTCCTTATCTTATTAAATTTAATCAAAAATTTCCGATGATACGTTTATTTTGCCTTAATTAAAACCTTTTCATCATCTAGATGACTCTATTTTACTTTCCCCGCTTCTAACTCTTTTCCTAGTTTAACAATATAATTCTTTAAATTTCCCTGTACTTCCTTATGTCCCAAACCATATTCAATTGAGGTTTTTAAAAAACCAAACTTATCTCCTACATCATAACGTTTCCCTCTAAATTCATAAGCAAACACACGCTGAGTTTTATTTAATTCATCAATCGCATCCGTTAATTGAACCTCGTCCCCAGCGCCTGGTTTTTGATGTTGAAGAACTTTAAAAATTTCTGGTGTTAACAAATATCGACCAATAATTGCTAAATCACTTGGCGCATCTTCTGGCTTCGGTTTCTCAACAAAAGACGCAACATTATATAATCGATCATCTACCTTGCCATCTGGCTTAATCACTCCATAGGAAGAAACCTCATTTCTAGGAACTTTCATTACAGCAATCGTAGACGCATGAGTCTTCTGATAGTTGTCCATTAATTGCTTAGTTAACGGAGTTGTATCCGTCATCAAATCGTCTCCTAACATGACAACAAACGGCTCATCTCCTACAAAAGCTCTAGCCTGAAGAACCGCATCTCCTAATCCTAGTGGATGCGATTGACGAACAAAATGAAGGTTAATTTTTGTTGTTTCTTCTACCAATTGAAGTAATTCATTTTTGCCCTTTTTACGTAAACACTCTTCAAGTTCAAAATTAGAATCAAAATGGTCTTCAATCGAACGCTTGCCTTTTCCTGTAATCACTAGAACTTCTTCTATCCCTGAAGCTAAAGCTTCCTCAACAATAAATTGAACTGTTGGCTTGTCTACAATAGGTAACATTTCTTTTGCCATTGCTTTCGTCACCGGCAAAAAACGAGTTCCAAAACCCGCTGCTGGAATAACAGCTTTCCTAACTTTCATTTCCTCACAACTCCTTCATCTCACTTAAATATCTTAGAAATTTATCATCAATATTGCCTAGCTTAAGAACAAAAACGATAAGGCCTGAAATAGTTTTATCTCACGATCACGGATTACTTTACCTGCTAAATTTTTGATCAAGAATCTAGGTTTCGATGATAATACATCGATAGTATCAAACCTATCCCCAAAAGATTCACTACCATCGAAGACCCTCCCTGAGAAATAAATGGTAACGGAATTCCTGTTAATGGCAACAAACCAATATTTGAGCCAATATTTTCAAATACATGAAAGA
Organism: Lactobacillales bacterium; assembly: GCA_031288715.1. Classification (GTDB taxonomy): domain Bacteria; phylum Bacillota; class Bacilli; order Lactobacillales; family Streptococcaceae; genus JAIRLR01. The sequence goes on from JAITQW010000048.1 coordinate 23,164, forward strand.
GAAACATCATGATTAATCCTGAAATAATATAAGTATAAAACTGATTATTCGTCTCAAATGTAATCTTAATCATGCGGTAAATTAGAAGAAAATACAACAAAATAACCAAGGTACATCCCACAAATCCAAAATTTTCCCCAATCACCGTAAAAATCATATCAGATTCTCGCACAGGAACATAAATTCGAGTATAGCCATGATCAAATCCTCTGCCAAAAATTTCGCCTATTGCAATGGCAATTAATCCTTGAAGTTGTTGATAAGACCTCCCATTTACATCATTAAAGGGATCCAACCATGCATCAATTCTTGCCATTTGATATTCTTTCATAATTCCAGATTTTTGCAAAATTTCTCGCCCTACGTCATGCATTATTAAAAAAATAAAAAGAGCAACAATCGAAAATATGATCAAAATTGCTGGCAACAAGATCTTCCAAGAAACTCCCGCAAGTAAAATCATCCCACATAAAATAGCTATAAAGACCATCAATGTACCAAAATCATTTTGAAACTTCAATAAAATAACAACAGGAATAGTGGCTAATATCAATTTTCCAATAAGAATCAGATCAGTGTTAATACTTCGTGTAATATTCCTCGCATTATGAAGAACAATCAAATATGCTAAAAATAAAATATAAGCAATTTTCATCAACTCTGAAGGTTGAAACAAGGTGTGAGAACCAATACTCACCCAATTTTTTGATCCTGTTTCCTCTAGCAATTTTGGACTATAAAAAAGCAGTGTTAAAAACATCATCACAACTCCTAAACAATAAGCAGGAATTGCAGATAGCCATAGCAAATGTGAATCCAAATGCATGGCAACTAAAAGAGCGATGATTCCAATGATAATCCATGCACACTGCTTTAACATCATTGCTACTAATACCTCTTTATATACTCCACTATTCAATGCTATAAAAAGTGCCCACATTCCAATAACAATTAAAATAAAAACCGGCATCAATATACCATAGTCAATCCATGAATCTAGCGTTCTGCTCCTTGCTTTTTTCATCAAAATTAAACTCCATCCGAAACACATATCAATAACATTATATAGATTTTTAAAATTAACTAAAAATAACTCTTAAAAAAGGTAAAGAAATGGATACCTTTTCTAATAAATAACTAAAACAAACGTCACTTCCTAAAAATCTGTCTATCTACCTCGCATAGCTCTCAGTCAATTTAGGAACCACTTGCTTTTTACGAGAAACCACTCCTTTCAAAAAAGCATGATTACTCTCCCATTCAACATCAAATGCTTCCTTAACAAGCTTTACATTATCACCAACTACCATCAACTCTGAGTCACTATTCAAAATATCCGTGATCATCAAAATAAAATCATCGTAACCTTTTGCTTTGTTTTCTGATTTCATTGCTTCTTCCAAAGCATTCTGACGACATAACATCTCTTTTATGTCTACTGTATTCACTTGTGCAATGCGAACACTCTTACCACTTAATGGGAACGTTTTTGCATCTAAATTAACTAATTCTTCTCCTGATTTCGATGCTAAATTAGTTCCAGCTTTCAATAAATTCAAGCCATATACATCCAAATCAACCCCAGCAAGCTGAGCCAATATTTTTGCAATCGCTTTATCTGTTGAATGAGTTGTTGGTGATTTAAACAGTAAAGTATCCGATATTATCGCAGATAAAAGCATCCCAGCAATTCCCTTTGGAATTGCTATCTGATTTTCCTGAAACATTCGCCCAATAATTGCTGAGGCTGAACCAACCGGCTCAGCACGAAAAAAAAGGGGACTTTCAGTCTCAAAATTGGCAACTCGATGATGATCAACTACTCCCCAAATAGTTAATTCTTCAATATCTAAAATCGACTGTTGAAATTCATTGTGATCCGTCAAAATAACCGTGTCACATCCTTCTTCTTTCGCTGAAGTGATAGCACGAGGTGCCTCTACATTGAAAAAGTCTAATGCGTATTTTGTTTCCTCATTAGCCTCCCCTAAAGCTATTGCTTCCGTGTTTAAATGAAATTTTTGCTTCGCTAAATATGAAAATCCAATCGCAGAGGCAATGGCATCAGTATCCGGATTTCGATGACCAAAAACTAAAATTTTTGACATTTCTTTATCTCTCCTTAAAAAACAAACTCTTACCTAAATATTGCATAGATAAAATCTATGTACAGCTGATTAATTTTGAAAATCGACTATAACTAATTACAAAAAATCCTTTAATATACATTACAATTCCCTTTTTTTATTCTATCAAAGAACAAAAAAAAGACCAAGATACAAAGAGCCTGTTAGCTTGTATCTTTATGGATATACTAAAAATTACATCCTATCTTTCTACAATTTAATATTCCTTAAAAAAGTCTTTCAATTTAGAAAATCGTGGATCAACTGATTCAAAATCTGTAGATTTATTTTTTTTTAACGTCTCATATTGATCCTCCGATATTACTTCCCAATCCGCACCTTTAAGATAATTTTTTGCATCCTTTTCTTCTTCAGAAAACACCTGAATCGGAATGGACAACAAAATATTATCCTCTACCGAAATTCTCAAATCAATTATTCCTTCTTCGATAATGAGAACTTCTTCATAATCCTCTTCCAATACCTTAAAATGCTCTTTCGTCATAAAAATTTCATCTACAGAAAAATTCAAAGGAATATTTGTAGGAATCAATGAGCGTGTAGAAGGGAGCGTCAAAGTTCCAGATAAAGCATAATGCAACATATACTTATGATTGCTACTAACCGATAAACTTCCCTCTACCGAAACAAGCGAGGCATCTATAATCTCCTCATATCTTCTAATTAACTCATTCTTAACATCGAATGTCTCAGAAAATAAATACGCCTCTTCCTTCCGTTTTTGCAACTCTAAAATAGACCATTGCATGCAAATTCCTCCACAATCTTCACTTCTTCAAACATTTTCTATCTGCTTCCCTAGTAGCTGCTCCAACAAATGCTTTGTACAAACCTTCTGGACGATTCGGACGACTCGTCAATTCTGGATGATACTGACATGCTACAAAAAACTTTTTATCAGGCAGTTCCACAATCTCCACCAATCGATTATCAGGAGAAACACCTGAAAAAACCAATCCTAATTTTTCAAATTCTTTCCGATATTGATTGTTAAACTCATAACGATGACGATGACGTTTTTGAACCACCTCTTCATCTTCATACGCACTAGCAGTTACCGTTCCAGACTTTAGCCTTGCTGGATACAACCCTAAACGAAGCGTTCCACCCATATTTTCAATATTCTTCTGATCTTCCATAATATCAATCACATTATGTGACGTCTCAGGATCTAGCTCCGCAGAATTTGCATCGCAAAGTCCCGCAACATTACGTGCAAACTCAATCATTGCCAGCTGCATTCCCAAACAAATACCCAGCATTGGTATGTCATTTTCTCGAGCATAGCGAATCGCTTCAATTTTACCTTCAATACCACGCGGTCCAAACCCTCCAGGAATAATAATTCCATCGACTTCACTCACAAAAGCAGACACATTTTCTGCTGTTACATCTACAGCATTCACCCAACATAGATCAATTTCTGTATTATGATACAAACCTGCATGTTTCAACGCTTCTACCACAGAAAGATACGCATCAGGCAATTCAACATACTTTCCAACCAAGGCAATCTTTGTCTTCTTTTCAAGCCCAATAACCTTCTCAACCATCGCTGTCCATTCTGTCATATCTGCCTCAGGAACATCTAATTTAAGATAATTACATACCGTTTGGTCCATTTTTTGCGCTTGTAAGTTCAAAGGAATCTGATACAAATGTTCTACGTCAACTGATTCAATGACTGCTTCTGGAGCCACATCACAAAACTGTGCCAATTTGTTCTTCACACCACAAGAAATAGACTTCTCTGTACGTATTACTAACATGTTCGGTTGAATTCCAAGACCTCGTAGTTCTTTAACAGAATGCTGTGTTGGTTTTGTCTTCATTTCTCCTGCAGCCTTCAAATACGGAAGAAGTGTCGTATGAATGTACATTACATTATCACTTCCTACTTCAGATTTCATTTGTCGCAAAGCTTCCAAAAATGGCAATGATTCAATATCTCCAACCGTTCCGCCAACTTCAGTAATAATCACATCTGCATCAGTTGTCGTAGCTGCACGCATTATATTTTCCTTCAAAGTATTAGTAATATGAGGAATCACTTGTACAGTCGCTCCAAGATATTCTCCTTTGCGTTCCTTGCGTAAAACTTCCGCGTAAATTTTTCCAGTAGTTACATTAGAATATTTGTTCAAATTTATATCAATAAATCGTTCATAATGTCCTAAATCCAAATCCGTCTCCGCACCATCGTCAGTAACAAATACTTCCCCATGCTGATATGGACTCATCGTTCCAGGATCAACATTAATATAAGGATCAAATTTTTGTAACGTTACCTTCAAATCACGATTCTTTAACAGTCTCCCTAAGGAAGCAGCTACAATACCCTTTCCAATTGATGAAACCACCCCACCCGTTACAAAAATATATTTTGTCATTTTCACGTCTCCTTCATTTTTTCTCATTCTACCTCAAACAAAAGAAAGACTCCCTACTCAAATTTTGAATAGGGAGCGATGAAGAACTCATGTGTTAAGTCTTCATTTTCATGAATAAAACCCTTTCGATCAAAAGAATTTCATTAATTTTTTATCATTAGACCTTTAAAATTTTAAAGGTGCCCGACAAGAATCATATCGATTTTTCTCGCCTAGGTCAAGAGGTATATGTGATGATAGGTAAGTTTATAAATTGTAACATAAAACCGTCCACCCATCAAAACTCAGTTAATCAGCACGTTAAGCATTGTCCAGGGAAAGGTGGAGATTTTTTGAGGTGCTTTTTCCTCAAAAAATACTACCTAA